>NZ_QHLO01000001.1:0-417103 GCF_003185945.1 Auritidibacter sp. NML120636 | reverse complement strand
GACAGGACTGGCCGAACTCAAGCGGTTAGGACGGACTCTGAAGCGTCGAGCTGCTGATATCCTGGCGTTCTTCACCCGACCGGGAACGTCGAACGGGCCTACCGAAGCGATCAATGGCAGGCTCGAACACCTACGGGGCTCAGCACTCGGCTTCCGCAACCTCACGCACTACATCGCGAGATGTCTGCTCGAGTCCGGCGGCTTCAGACCGGTTCTACACTCTCAATTACGATGAGCCACATTTCCTGGTCGTGATGGCTGAGAGCATAGACTACATAGTGACCGCGCGTGCCCGCTCTGATGCGATGCCGCCGGTGATCTTCCGATCCAAGGAGTCCCTGGCATGCCCCATGATATCTCCCATCACACCGCAGACCAGACCGCGGTGACCCTCGACGACCGCCACGATCTGGACCCTGACACCCGTGCCGAGGATCTACCCTGGTTTGCCACCCGCGTCGGGTCAGGCCTGGTGATGCTCATTACCGGGCTGATCGCGATGGGCGCGGCCGCCATCCTGATGTATGAGCGGGTCCAGATCTGGAAGGACCCGGAATATGTCACCAGTTGCGATTTAAGCCCCTGGGTCTCGTGTGGCACCGTGATGCAGTCGTGGCAGGCCCAACTTTTCGGGTTCCCGAATCATTTCATCGGCCTGGTGGGCTTCACCATTGTCATCACCCTGGCCACGGTGTTGGTGATGGGCATGCAGTTCACGCGCACCTATTGGATCTGCATTAATATCGGCGTCGTCTTAGCCCTGGTGTTCTGCCTGTGGCTGTGGACCCAAGCCGTCTATGACATCAATGTTCTGTGTTTATACTGCATGGTGATTTGGGCGGCCGTGATTCCTCTGGCAGTGCTGGTGACCGCTCGCAATATTGCGACGGGAGTGATTCCAACCTCGGCTACGGCCCGCACCTACCTGCTGGCCATGACGTGGCCGATGGTGGTCTTGCTCTACGCGGTGATTGCCGGGTCCATCCTGATTCGCTTCGGCGAGTCATTATTCTCGTGATCCCTATCACTTATTGTCTAAGCTAGGGGCATGGCAGACAGTCCCTATCACTATGTCCCCGAGGCCCGGAACAATCCAGATCATCCGGCCCACCACGTTCCGGTGCGCCCAGCCGCTTCGGTGGTGCTATTGCGTGACCAAGGCGTCGGAGTTGAGGTTTTCGTGCAATTTCGTGCCAAGACCATGGATTTCGCCGCCGGTGTTGCGGTGTTTCCCGGTGGTCGGAGCGAACCGGGCGATCACCAAGCCGGTGACGGTTTATTGAGTCCCGAAGCGATCGCTGAGCATGCCCAGATTTGGTCGCGGACCAGGCTGGTCTTGGATGACGCGACTCCCGGCGTGGCGGCGATGGCAGCCACCGCGGTGCGTGAGGTGTGGGAAGAAACGGCGGTACGACTCAGTGGTGAGCAGCTGGTGCCGTGGGCGAATATCACCACTCCGTTGGGGGCACCCAAACGCTTTGATACGTATTTCTATGTCGCCGCAGTCACTGATGAGCAACAACATCAGGTCCGTAATGTCACCACCGAAGCTACCGAGGCGCGGTGGTTGAGCACCACCGATCTGCTCCAGGCTTTTGCCGCTGAGCAGATCGCGCTGATGCGTCCAACACTGTATCTGGTTAAAACTGTCCACGCGCTGAAAACGATTCCGGAGATTGTGGCCGGGCATCAGCCGGTGGTGACCCCGCTGTCTGGACTGCGCGGAGTCACCCTCGACTCCGATGACTCGCACTTCACCGCTGAGACAAACCACTAACCGCCGTTGCGGCGACGATTAGTCAGCGCGGTTCCAGCCGAACCAGATCTCCATCTCGCGCTCGGCCGACAGGGTTGAATCCGAGGCGTGGATGAGGTTCTGTTGCACACCAGGGCCCCAATCACGACCGAAGTCTCCGCGAATGGTGCCCGGCAGTGCCACAGTGGGGTCGGTCTTGCCGGTCAGCGCGCGGATGCCTTCGATCACGCGATCGCCTTCCACGATGGCGGCCACCAGCGGACCGGAGGACATGAACTCGACCAGGGCGGGGAAGAATTCTTTGCCCTGGTGCTCTTCGTAGTGATCGGCCAACATCTCCGGGTTGGCGGTCATCATTTCCAATTCGACGATACGGTAACCCTTGTGCTCGATGCGGGTCAGGATCTCACCGACCAAGCCTCGTTTGACTCCATCTGGCTTAATCAGAATCAGCGAACGTTCTGGGGTGGCCATCGGGACTGCACCTCTTTCTGTCGTCTTGCTGTTGTGGGTCGGTGACCGGTGACGGTATCTAGCTGAGAGTATACCGAAGCGGTCTGGTGGGCCGGTTAGCTCTTTGTGTCGGGATGGTCGGTAGCACAACGGTACCCGTGGGCAATCTCCCATGCGCGTTGCTGTCGGTCGCGGACGATGTTCTCTTCATCCATCTGCCCTCCCCGGACCACGGCCCACCACCAGGCAGCCAGGAATCCGGCTCCCAAGATCAAGGCAAAGTATTCGAGAAATCCCCCCAGTACAAACAGCACTTGGATCCCCCACCCGATCCAGTATCCCAGGGGCTTAGTGAGCAGTCTCGTGGTGACCAGTGCCAGTACAGCCAGGGCGATCGAGGCCCAGAAGACCGGGACCGCCCAGGGTTCCTCGCGGTTGAGGTTCAACACGGTCATGCCGTAGAAAACCAGTACCAGGGATTCCAGGCCCAGTAGCGAAGCGCAGAACATCACCCGCAGGGAACGGCGTTTCTGTGGTTGGCCCGGGCGCCAGTCTTTTTGGCGTTGTGTTTCGCGCTGGGGCCGCCAGGACTCTCGGCCGGTGGTTCCGGTGGGCGGTTCTGATGGTTGGTGTTGATCAGTCATCGGTATCACCCTGCTGACCGTGGCCACCACGGTCCACGTCGTCATCCGTGTCGTCTTCCTCGGTGGCGAAGAAGGCTGCCAGGTCGTCGTGATCTTCGACCACCGCGGCTGCTGCCGCCGCGTGGGCGGCTGCGGTATCGGTGGTCTCGGTCTGCCCGGGGCCGAGCAGGCCACGGACTTGGCCTACCAAAGTGATTGACCCGGTGACCAATACACCGGGGCCACCGGTGCCATCAGTAATGTTGGCGGTGCCGGATTCGTGCAGTTCTTCATCCTCGTCCACCACGGCCTCGACGGCCCATCGAATCGCATCGGTCGGGGCCGGTTCGGGATGTAGCGTGTCGGCATCCCATCCGGCATCCAGGGCGTATTCCACCAGAGTGTCGGGATCAATGGCGCGTGGTGAGGCAGAGGCTGTCAGGGCCACGTGCTCGACCGTGTCCCCAAAAGCGTCATAGAGACTGGCTAACACGCCGCGAGCATCCTTTTCTTCCAGAATGCCAACGACCAGCGCCAGCTTGGTGAAGTTGAAGGCCTCTGTGACACTGACGGCGGTGGCTTCCATACCGGCTGGGTTATGCGCCGCGTCAATCACCAAGGTTGGGTTGGTACGAAGCACTTCCAGCCGTCCCGGGCTGGTGACCTGCAGTAGCCCCTGTTGCAGTAGCTCCTGGTTCAAGGTGTGACCGCCGTGGCCGAGGAAGGCTTCCATCGCTACGATGGCTACCGCGAGATTTTCTGCCTGATGGGGGCCGTGGAGTGGCAGGAACAGCTCGGGGTATGTACCGCTGAGTCCCTGCACCGAGACTTGCTGCCCGCCGACCGCCACCCGGCGGTCGGTGACCCCAAATTCCAGGTTTTCAAACGCGAAGCTGGCACCAACCTCGCGCGCCTTATCCAGGAGCACCTGGGCAGCCGCCGGTTCCTGCCCAGCGGAGACGACGTACCCGTCGGGTTTGATAATCCCGGCCTTCTCCTCGGCAATCTCTTCGACGGTCTCGCCCAGCAGGTCGGTGTGATCCAGGGAAATGGGAGTGACCACGGAAACTTGGGCATCGGCAACGTTGGTGGCATCGGTGATCCCACCGAGTCCCACCTCAAGCACCATCACGTCGACCGGCGCGTCAGCGAAAACCGCGAACGCCAGCACGGTCATGGCTTCAAAATAGGTCAGTGGCGTCTCGTCCTCAACCAGCAGCTCCTGATCTACCAGGCGCACTACCGGCAGGATCTCCGACCACACCCGCAGCACAGTCTCATCATCCACCGGCTCGGAGTTCAACGTCATCCGTTCGGTGAATTTCACCAGGTGCGGTGAGGTATAGCGCCCGGTGGAGAGCCCGTAGCTGTTGAGCATGGTCTCGATCATGCCAGCGG
This sequence comes from Auritidibacter sp. NML120636, assembly GCF_003185945.1. Lineage (NCBI taxonomy): Bacteria > Bacillati > Actinomycetota > Actinomycetes > Micrococcales > Micrococcaceae > Auritidibacter > Auritidibacter sp. NML120636. The sequence continues at coordinate 412,873 of NZ_QHLO01000001.1, read as the reverse complement.
TGGAGGTTTTGCCATTGGTACCGGTCAGATGAATGACCGGTGCGCAGTGTTGGGGATCCCCGAGCAACTCCATGGCACGATACATCGGCTCCATCCGTGGCTCCATCTTGTTTTCTGGGGCGCGGGCGAGCAGATCGCCATAGAGCTCCTCCAGGCTCTGGGGGCCGGTCTGAGGATCTGGTGACAGCTCTGACACGAGGCACTACGCTTTCTGGATTGATGCGAGGGAATCGGTGGAAGCCGGCGAAACCACCTCTACGCTAACACTGACTAGCTTGGAGGCGTCATCGGCCATCGAACCACGCGGGTCGTCTCGGTTTTCATCCGCCACAAGCTCCAGCTGCGTGGTCAGCGTCTCTTGGCTGATCAGCTCCCGGTGGGCGTCAATGGCTGTGATCAGTCCGGTGGGCCCGGTGATCTCGGTCCGAATCCGGTCGGAGACGTCCAGACCGGCTTCACGACGTGCTGCCTGGACCGCGCGGATCACGTCGCGGGCCGAGCCTTCGGCGGCCAACTCGTCATCGACACTGGTGTCCAACACTAGGAACCCGTCGGAGATCACCGCCACCGCAGTCTCGTCGGACCCTTCGGACTGATCCACGGTGGTCGCGAGCTCGTATTCGCCCTCGACCAGCTCGACACCGCCGGCGGTGACCACGCCGTCGGCGACCGACCAATCCCCAGCCTTGGAGGCTTTGATCACCTGTTGCACCTGCTTGCCCAAGCGCGGACCGGCCGCCCGGGCGTTGACGACAAGTTGCTGGGTGATGCCGAAGTCGGTGGCTGAGGTTTCACTGGTGTCTTTGACGTCGATGGTGTTGATGTTGAGCTCATCGGAGATGATCTCGGAGACGGTCTGATCAACGCGTCCGGCATTTTCAATGACCACCGAGAGCTTGCGCAGCGGCAAGCGGACGCGCCGGCCCGCACCCTTACGCAGCGCAGAACCGGCCGAGGAAATCTCCCGGGCCAGGTTCATGCTGTGCTGGACGGCCTCGGCATCCTCGCCTTGCGGGAACAGGCTGGCGTCCGGGTAGTCGGTCAAGTGCACCGAACGTCCCCCGGTCAGGCCCCGCCAGATTTCCTCGGTCACCATCGGCAACAACGGTGCTGCCACCCGGCAGAAGGCTTCCAGGCACGTGAACAACACGTCCAGGGATTGTTCATTCTCATCGAAGAACCGCTGCCGGGAGCGACGAATATACCAGTTGGTCATGGTGTCCATGTACCGGCGCAGTTCCTCGGTCGCCTGGGGCACGTGGTAGTGGTCCATGTACTCTTTGACCTGGGTGATCATGGTGCCGGTGGTGGCCAGAATGTAGCGGTCCAGCGGGTCGGTGGCCTCATAACGGTACTGGGCCCGATATCCCTGCGGTCGGGTGCCACCGGCGGTGGCAGAATTGGCGTAGAGCGTGAAGAAGTGCCACACGTTCCAGGCCGGAAGGAGCACCTGTCGGGCGGCTTCGCGAATGCCGTCTTCGCTGACGATCAGAGTGCCACCGCGCAGAATGGGCGAGGCCATCAGGAACCAGCGCATCGCATCCGAGCCGTCCCGGTCCAGCACCTCGGAGACGTCCGGGTAGTTGCGTAGCGACTTGGACATCTTCTGCCCGTCCGAACCCAGCACAATACCGTGGGAGATCACGTTTTTGAACGCCGGGCGGTGGAACAGGGCGGTGGCTAGCACGTGCATGGTGTAGAACCAGCCACGGGTCTGGCCGATGTATTCCACGATGAAGTCGGCCGGGTTGTGGGTGTCGAACCAGTCCTTGTGCTCCATAGGATAATGCACCTGCGCATAGGGCATCGACCCAGAGTCGAACCACACATCGAGCACATCGGGCACTCGACGCATCATCGACGTGCCGGTGGGATCATCCGGGTTGGGGCGGACCAGCTGATCAATCCAGGGCCGGTGCAGATCCACCTCGCCGTGGGCATTGCGGGGTAGTTCGCCGAAGGCTTCTTCGAGTTCAACTAGGGAACCGTAGATTTCTTGGCGCGGGTAGTTGGGGTCATCGGATTCCCACACCGGGATCGGGGAGCCCCAGTACCGGTTGCGCGAAATCGACCAGTCGCGGGCGTTTTCCAGCCATTTACCAAACTGGCCGTCCTTGACGTTATCTGGAATCCAGTTGATCTGCTGGTTCAGTTCCAGCATCGAGTCTTTGAACTCGGTAACTTTCACGTACCAGGAGGTGATCGCCCGGTAGATCAGCGGGGTCCGGCACCGCCAGCAGTGCGGGTAGGAGTGTTCATAAGAGGCTTCTTTCACCAGCTCGCCGGTAGCGCGCAACGAGCGAATAATCGGACGGTTGGCCTCAAACACCTGCAACCCAGCAATGTCTTTGAGCTTGCCCTCGCCCAGGGACTCATCGCCGAACAGTGGCAGGAATTTCGCGCCCTCATCGACGGAGAGCACCACAGGGATGTCGTGGGCTTCATTGATCGTCTGGTCGTCTTCACCATAGGCAGATGACTGGTGGACCACACCGGTACCGTCATCGGTGGAGACGTAGTCCGCAACCAGCACGCGGAAGGCGTGCTGGTTGCCCCACTTCTCGTCTTCGGAGAAGTAGGTGAAAATCGGCTGGTAGGTCAATCCGCCCAGGTCCGTTCCGGCATAGGTGGCGGTGATCGCTTCGGTGGCAGCTTCCACGGACTCATAGCCCAGATCGGTGGCATAGGCGGCCAGCCGTTCGGTGGCCAGCAGGAAACGTTCACCGTCCAGCGAGTCCACCGTGGTGGCCTTTGGGCCACGGGGTAGCACCACGTAGGAGACCTCCGGTCCCACCGCCAGCGACCCATTGGTGGGTAGCGTCCACGGCGTGGTCGTCCAGGCCAACACGCGCACCCCGGCCAGGTCCTGGGCGGTTTGTGAGCTGGCACTGTGCGAGGCATCCAGCAGGTGATCGTCGATCCCGCCGGTGAGTCGGAAGGTTACCGTCACCGAGGGATCTTGACGTTGCTGGTAGACGTCATCGTCCATACGCAGCTCGTGGTTGGACAGCGGAGTTTCATCTTTCCAGCAGTAGGGCAGAACGCGGAAGCCACGGTAGGTGAGCCCTTTCTCGGACAGGTCTTTGAACGCCCACAGCACCGATTCCATGTAGGAGGGATACAGTGTCTTGTAGTCGTTATCGAAATCAACCCAGCGCCCCTGCCGATTGACGTAGTTTTTCCACTCTTCGGTGTATTTGAGCACCGAAGACCGACAGGCGTCGTTGAATTTATCGATACCCATGGCCTCAATTTCGGCCTTATCGGTCATGCCCAGCTGCTTCATGGCTTCCAGCTCGGCGGGCAAGCCATGGGTATCCCAGCCGAACCGACGCTCAACGCGCTTACCTTGCTGGGTTTGGTAACGGGCCACAAGGTCTTTGACGTACCCGGTGAGCAGGTGGCCGTAGTGAGGCAGGCCGTTGGCGAAGGGCGGCCCGTCGTAGAAGACGAACTCGTTATTGGTTCCGTCCTCAGCGATGGCCGGACGTTGGTCAATGGAGGCTTGGAAGGTGCCATCGGATTCCCAGTACGCCAGAATGGCCTCTTCAATGGCGGGCATATTCGGCGATGACGGAGTGGAGCCATTGCGGAGGGACTCAGAATCGGAGCTGGCCTGAGGGTACACGGTGGAGTTACCTTCCTTGCTGACGATCAATCACGGGTCGGTGTGAATCTCTGGTGTGCAAGGACGCACAACCTGTGGCGCACCCTGGCTAGCCACAGCGGTGTACGCGGTACCACCCTGCTTATCTGAGTTGAAGCTCAGATCGCTCATCGCAACGCTGTAACGGGCTGACCCGTCCGGTTCTACTAGGTACTCGCCTCAATGTTGATGCCAGTGACACGAGGACTGTTCTTCCGGAAGCTCGCCGGTGATTGCCGGGTCATCGCTGGTGAAGTATGCGGTTATTCTGGGTTCATCCTAAACCACGTGCTTGGCAAAATCGAATTAACCCGAGGTCGCTCAGGCGTCTCGAATCAGCTTATGTTGGGCGGCTTGTTTAACCGGTCGCATCACGATCTGGTCGAGGTTGATGTGGTGTGGCAAGGTGACGGCGTACACGCACACCTCAGCGACATCTTCTGCGGTGAGCGGCTCGGCGACACCTTCATAGACTTTTGCGGCGGCGTCGGCATCTCCGCCCATGCGGTTGAGAGCGAACTCATCGGTCTTGACCAGGCCGGGGAGCACTTCAACCACCCGCAGATTATGTTCGGCTTCCTCAAGCCGTAGTGCGGCGGTGAGCGCGTGTTCGCCGAATTTGGCAGCGTTGTAACCGGCCCCGCCCTCATAGGCGACGATGCCGGCTGTGGAGGTCAGATTCAGCACGGTGCCGGCACCGGATTCTCGGAGCATCGGAAGGAAGCCCCGGATCACGCGCAACGCCCCCATGACGTTGGTCTGCAACATCCAGTCCCAGTCCTCGTCTTTGCTCTGGCCAATGGGGTCGGTGCCGTGCGCCCCGCCGGCGATGTTGATCACCGTGTCGACTCCTCCGGCTTCGGTCACGGCCACAACGAAGCGGTCCACCGAGTCTTGGTCGGTGACGTCTAGTTCTAGGGGAATAATTTCCCCGGTGGGTTGGGCGACTTGTGCCGCCAGCTCTTCAAGCCGGTCGAGGCGACGTGCTCCGGCGAATACCTTCCAGCCTTGGTCGGAGAGCTGAAGCGCGGTGGCGTGGCCGATACCGGAGGACGCTCCGGTGACCACGGCCGAACGGGTTGCGTGAAAATCCGTCATCTCTGAGGTCATAGCTTTACAGTACCCGGCTGATGCGGCCCCGGGAGGTAACGCAACGGGTGCCCACCTGGTCCGTCAGGTCTGGGACATACTGCTCAGCACGTGCTGTCGGAGTGGTGGTCTGTGAAAGAATATGTGGCATGGCAGAAGATCTTCAGGGCTCGAACTCGCCCAAAAACAACACCATCCCTGATCGTCCAGGCCTCGAAGGGCTCGAAGAGAAATTTACCGCCCGGTGGGAAGCCGACCGGGTCTATGTCTTCGACCCTGACACGGATCGTGACCAGGTCTACTCCATCGATACTCCCCCACCGACCGCTTCGGGGTCGTTGCACGTCGGTCACGTATTCTCCTATACCCAGACCGACGTGTTGGCCCGCTATCAGCGGATGAACGGGAAGAACGTGTTCTACCCGATGGGCTGGGACGATAACGGTTTGCCCACCGAACGTCGCGTGCAGAACTACTACGGAGTGCGCACCGACCCGGCCACGCCGTATGACCCCGATTATCGTCCACCGGACAAGCCGGCAAAGAACCAGCGCGACTGGGATGTGATCTCCCGCCAAAACTTCATCGAGCTGTGTCTGGAGTTGTCCACCGACGATGAGAAGGTCTACGAGGATCTGTTCACCCGTCTGGGCCTGTCGGTGGATTGGAATCTGTCCTACCGCACTATCGATGACCACTCCCGAGAAGTCTCCCAGCGGGCCTTCCTGCAGAACCTCGCCGATGGCGATGCCTATATGGCCGAGGCTCCCACGCTGTGGGACGTCACCTTCCGCACCGCGGTCGCCCAGGCCGAGCTGGAAGACCGCGAGATGGAAGGCGCCTACCACCGGTACGCTTTCACCACCGAGCAGGGTGAGAAGATCTTTATTGAAACCACCCGCCCCGAACTGCTACCGGCTTGTACCGCGTTGGTGGCTCATCCCGACGATGAACGGTACAAGCCCTACTTCGGCACCACCGTGACGTCCCCACTGTTTGAGGTTCCCGTCGAGGTCAAGGCCCACCCGCTGGCTCAGCCGGATAAGGGGTCGGGTATCGCGATGATCTGTACCTTCGGTGACCTCACCGACGTGACCTGGTGGCGTGAGCTAGAGCTGGATACCCGCACGGTGATCGGTCGTGACGGCCGATTCCAGTCCGAGACCCCAGAATGGATCACCTCCGAGTTCGGTCGTGCTAACTATGAACGACTGGCCGGCAAGACCGTGTTTTCCGCCAAGAAGGCCGTCGTGGAGATGCTGCAAGAACATGATTTGCTCGATGGACAGCCGAAGAAGATCATGCACGCGGTGAACTTCTACGAAAAGGGCGAAAAGCCCTTGGAGATTGTCACCTCCCGTCAGTGGTATTTGCGCAATGGTGGCCGGGACGCCGACCGCCGGGATGCACTAATTGCTCGCGGTGACCAGTTGCAGTGGCACCCGGAATTCATGCAGTCTCGCTACACCAACTGGGTGGAGAACCTCAACGGTGACTGGCTGGTCTCCCGCCAGCGGTTTTTTGGGGTCCCGGTACCGATCTGGTACCGGCTGGATGACCAGGGTGAGCCCGACTATGAGTCCCCGCTGATTCCAGAGGACGCCCAGCTCCCGGTTGATCCGTTGCAGGATGTTCCCGCCGGCTACACTGCTGAGCAGCGCGATCGGCCCGGCGGGTTCACTGGTGATCCGGACGTGCTGGACACCTGGGCGACCTCGTCACTGACTCCACAGATTATTGGCGAATGGTCGACCAATGATGAGCTATTCGACAAGGTCTTTCCTTTCGATCTGCGTCCGCAGGGCCACGACATTATTCGAACCTGGCTGTTCTCCACGGTGGTGCGGGCCGATGCGCTCCACGATTCCGTGCCGTGGCAGCACACTGCCCTGTCTGGCTGGATTCTCGACCCGGACCGGAAGAAGATGTCAAAGTCCAAGGGCAACGTTGTGGTGCCGATGGATATCCTGGACAAATTCGGGGCGGACGCGGTTCGGTATTGGGCGGCGTCAGCCAAGTTGGGCGCCGACACCGCCTATGAGGTCAATCAGATGAAGATTGGTCGTCGTCTGGCGATCAAGCTACTCAACGCCACCAAGTTCGTGTTGCAACTGGGGGCCAACCGCTCCTGGGTTGCGACCACAGCTGACCAGGCCGCACAGATCACCCATCCGCTGGACCGGTCGTTGTTGGCCCAGCTGTCCGACACTATCCAGCAAGCCACTGTTGGCTTTGAGCGCTATGACTACGCCCGGGCATTGACCGTTGTGGAGACCTTCTTCTGGAACTTCACCGACAACTACGTCGAGCTGGTCAAGGACCGCGCCTATGGCGGGCGGGGCGACGACCAGCAACGCTCTGCCGTGGTCACCCTGGCCACCGCACTGGACGCACTGCAACGATTGTTGGCACCTTTCCAGCCCTTCGCTACCGATGAGACCTGGAGCTGGTGGCAACAGGGCTCAGTACACTCAGCACCGTGGCCGGGGCGTGAGGGCGAATCTGCCGGTATTGACGCCGTTGGCCGTGACAGCGATTCCGAGGTGCTCACCGCCGTGGCACGTGCACTGTCCGGGGTTCGTAAGGCCAAGTCCGATGCGAAGGTGTCGCAACGCACCGAGGTCTCAACCGCCACTATTCAGGCGACCTCCGCGCGTGCTGACCAAATCCGGCAGGCCCAAGACGACCTGTACGCTGCCGGGCGCATCCAGCACCTGGAGTTCACCGACCTCACGAATACCGATGAAGAACACGATATCTCCGTGATCAACACCGAGCTCGTGGAGTCCGAGAGCTAAGCTCCTGCCCCGAGTGGTCGGGACCGGATTAGTTAGTCCCGGTGCGACCACAAACGGCGGGGGTGGCCACCAAGACAGTGGCCACCCCCGCCGTTTGTGTCTCAGCGCAGATTAGTCGAAGCGTGGTGTGGAGTCGCGACTGCGCTTGAGCTCATAGAAGTAGGGGTAGCCCGCCAGCGCTACAGCACCATCAAAGATCTTGCCGGCTTCTTCACCGCGCGGAATCTTGGACAGCACCGGGCCGAAGAAGGCAGTGTCACCGAACTGCACCACCGGAGTGCCGACCTCGTTACCGACCAAATCAATTGCCTGCTGGTGGGAGCTGGCCAGTGCCTTGTCGTTCACGTCGGTCCGTGCATCAGCGATGACCTGATCGGCCTGTTCGCTGGCTCCGATCTCCTCCAGAGCGGTCCGGACGGCTGCCTCGCGATCAGAGACGTCATTGTTGTGAATCTGGGTGCCCACTGCAGTGTAGAACTCGCCTAAACGATCATGCCCCAGACGTTGTTCGACGGCGACAGCGGCCCGGGCAGGCAACCACACGTTGGGGTCTTTCTCTTTGCCCTCGGCATCATTGAGGATGCCCAGCGACATCACATGCCAGTCGAGGGTGATATCGCGGACCTGCTCGACTTCACGGATCCAGCGCGAGGTCACCCAGGCGAAGGGGCAGATCGGGTCAAACCAGAAATTGACGACGTTATTTTCGGCCATCGGAGCGTATCTCCTTCTGTCGGGTTCCGGAATCTACTGCAATGCAGTCTGTTGGGCATAGCGACACGCTTCGCGGATTTATTCCGTACAGTTCCGATACCGGTCAAAAACGTAAAATTAGGCCGATTTGGTGCGCCGTTTGTGGGTCACCTCGCGAGTGACCATCAGCGGTTCGGCCTCACCTCGCACGACGTCGCCGGTGATCGTCACCGAGGCAATGTCGTTTCGTGAGGGCAGATCAAACATCACCGGCTGTAGCACGTTTTCCAGAATGGAGCGTAGCCCACGGGCTCCTGCACCTCGTTCTTCTGCCTGGTCCACGACAGCATCAAGAGCGGACTGGTCAAATTCAAGCTCGACACCATCTAACGCAAACATCTTTTGGTACTGCTTCAGCACAGCGTTCCTCGGCTCGGTCAGCACCCGAATGAGTGCCTCCCGATCCAGTGGGTCTACTGCGGTAATGACCGGCAGGCGCCCAATGAATTCAGGAATCAAACCAAATTTCAGCAGATCTTCAGGACGCACATCAGAGTAGGAGGGCAACTCCCCTTCACCGAAACTCGACAAGGCTGCGCCGAAGCCGATCCCCTTACGTCCAGCCCGGGACTCGATAATGCCATCGAGTCCGGCAAATGCACCGGCCACGATGAACAGGACATTAGAGGTATCAATTTGCAGGAATTCCTGGTGCGGGTGCTTGCGACCGCCCTGTGGCGGCACCGAGGCAACGGTACCCTCCAGGATCTTCAGCAGGGCCTGTTGCACCCCTTCACCGGAGACGTCGCGGGTAATCGAAGGATTCTCGGATTTCCGTGAGATCTTATCGATCTCGTCAATATAGATAATGCCCTGTTCGGCCTTCTTGACGTCAAAATCTGCGGCCTGAATCAGCTTAAGCAGAATGTTCTCGACATCTTCGCCCACGTAGCCGGCTTCGGTCAGTGCGGTTGCGTCCGCGACGATAAACGGCACGTCGAGTTTCTTGGCCAGGGTCTGTGCCAAGTAGGTTTTGCCCGAACCGGTAGGGCCGACCAAGAGGATATTCGATTTTCCGACCTCCACATCGGCCAGCGCATCTAGAATCGAGTCATCTCCGAACGTGTCGGTAACAGCCTGGCGGATGGTGTCATTGCCCCGGACACGTTTGTAATGGTTGTAGACCGCGACTGACAAGGCTTTTTTGGCTCGTTGCTGGCCAATGACGTACTGGTCCAAGTGGTCGAAAATCTCGCGAGGAGTCGGCAAGTCGACGTCGTTGGTCTCGGCAACTTCGGTGAGTTCTTCCTCAATGATTTCGTTGCACAGTTCAATGCACTCATCACAGATGTAGACGCCGGGACCGGCGATGAGCTTACGAACCTGCTTCTGGGATTTGCCACAGAAGGAACATTTCAGCAGGTCCGCACTTTCTCCGATTCGTGCCAAGGTGACTCCTCACAATTTTGTTTCGATCCAAGCATAGTAGCTGGCCGGAACTTTTCTGCCCCGTTACACCCGTGTGCCTTGCTCGCTCAGGGGATCTCCCGCCCAAAACTACCCCGAACGTCCCGGGCGATGGAAATCTCGTCTCCACGCTGGGGATAACCACACAGAAAGGCACCGGTGGCGTGAACATCTCATCGCAGAGTGTCCACCCCACCGGTGCTACTGTCAGGCTTAGCTACGTTTGATCTTGCGCGACTCCAGCACCTCGTCGACGAGACCGTATTCTTTGGCCTCTTCGGAGGACAAGAACTTATCGCGGTCAATATCAGCGCGAACCTGATCGACGCTACGGTTGGTGTGCTGGGCGAGGACTTCTTCCATCCAGGTACGAATCCGCAACAATTCGTCAGCGTGAATCTGTAGATCCGTTGCCGTACCACGGTCACCGCCCATGGATGGCTGGTGGATCAGCACGCGCGCGTTGGGAAGCGCCAGGCGCTTGCCCGGAGTGCCGGCGGCCAGCAAGACAGCGGCAGCCGAGGCTGCCTGTCCCAGGCACACGGTTTGGACCTCGGGGCGGATGAACTGGAGGGTGTCGTAGATCGCCGTCATCGCGGTGAAGGATCCACCCGGGGAGTTGATGTACAGAGTGATGTCACGTTCCGAATCCATGGCTTCTAGCACCAAAAGCTGAGCCATAATGTCATCGGCGGAGGCGTCATCGACCTGGGTTCCCAGGAAGATAATCCGGTCCTCAAACAACCGAGCGTAGGGGTCCTGTCGTTTGAAACCGTAGGGAGTGCGTTCCTCAAATTGCGGGAGAATGTAGCGTGCCGAAGGCATCATCGGCGCCTGCGCGGCGGGCATGTCCTGACCAGAGTGTTTGTGCTGTGTCATCGAAGAGCTCCTGAAAAGATGTGGTTAGTCCGCTGAGTGTGGTGGTGACACCAGGATGGTTACTGCTCGACGCCGCCACCACCGGATACGGAACCGGCACGTTCGGCGATGTGGTCGAAGAAACCGTATTCCAGGCCCTGCTCGGCGGTAAACCACATGTCGCGTTCATTATCTTTGAGGATCCGTTCCACACTCTGGCCGGTCTGTTCTGCAGTCAGCTCGGCCATGACTTTCTTCATGTGCATGATCAGCTGGGCCTGAATGCGGATGTCAGACTCGGTACCACCGATACCGCCGGAGGGTTGGTGCATCAGAATGCGGGCGTGGGGGGTGGCGTAGCGCTTGCCCTTGGTCCCGGAAGAGAGCAGGAACTGTCCCATGGAGGCAGCCAAACCGGTTGCTACAGTCACCACGTCGTTGGGAATGTACTGCATGGTGTCGTAGATGGCCATCCCGGCCGTCACCGAGCCACCCGGGGAGTTAATGTAGAGGTAGATGTCGCTCCGGGGATCCTCTGCGGAGAGCAACAGCATTTGCGAGCAGATTGCGTTGGCGTTGTCATCGCGAACTTCAGACCCCAACCAGATGATGCGCTCTTTCAGCAAACGGTTGTAGATGTAGTCTTCACGTTCGGCCGGATCGACAGTGGCCATCCGTGGTGCGGGGGACGAATCTGTCATGGACGTCCTACCTTCCTTCAATGCTGACAGCTACCTCCACGGCAGCCTGGTTGAATCATCTTCGGGAAAAACACTACTGATGATCGGCTCGTTCTGGGGCCACAGCACACGGTATTTCGCTGTTGGCACGAGTCCGTCACATGCCACGGGCCCGCCGGGGAGCAATTCTGCTCCTCAACGGGCCCGTTCAGTATGGCTGAGTTTTATTTCTGCTCGTCGTCGGCTTCCTCGGTGGATTCGCTTGTTTCGTCCTCTTCGGTGGGCTCAGCGACCTCGTCCGCGTCATCGTCCTGTGGCTTAACGAAGGACGACAGGTCCACGGCGTTGCCCTTGGTGTCGGTCACCTCGGCGTATTCGAGGACCTTGGCCAGAGCCTTGCGACGACGCACCTCACCCATGATCATCGGCACCTGGTTGCCCTGATCCAGCATCTGCGCGAACTGGTTGGGGTCCATGCCGTATTGCTGAGCGGTGGTGATAATGTATTCGATCAGCTCAGCCTGTTCGACGCCGATTTCTTCCTGATCGGCGACCTCATCGAGCACGATCTCGTTGACGAAGGCTTCGCGGAAGTTGTTCTCGACTTCTTCGCGGTGCTCCTCCGTGTCATGGTCATCTCCGGCAGAGTGACCGCCATCGTTGAAGTGCTGTTCCAGCTGTTCGGTAATGACCGACTCGGGCACGGGCACCTCGACCAGCTTCAGCAGTTCCTCCAGGACCTTGTCGCGGGCTTCAATCCCCTGGTTGGTCACGGCTTCGTCAGCAGCCTGCTTCTTGAGATCTTCCTTGAGTTCATCGAGAGTATCAAACTCGGAGGCCAGCTGTGCGAAGTCATCGTCAGCCTCGAGCAACTCGCGCTCCTTGACGGCGTTAAGCACCACCTTGACGGTGGCAGCCTCACCGGAGTGCTCGCCGCCGGCCAGGGTGGTCTCGAACACGGCGTCTTCTCCGGCTGATAGACCGTCGAGTGCCTCGTCCATACCCTCGAGCATGGTGCCAGAACCGATCTGGTAGGACAGGTCTTCGGCCTCATCAACCGTTTCACCGTCAATGCTGGCGGTCAAAGAGATCGTCACGAAATCGTCCTGCCCTGCCGGGCGATCGATGTCTTTCAGGGTGGCAAACCGTGCACGCAGGTCGTCCAGAGCCTTTTGCTCATCTTCTGCGCTGGGCTCAGCCGGGTCAACAGTGACCTTCAGGCCCTTATAGTCTGGCAGTTCAACCTTGGGCCGAATGTCCATTTCAGCGGTAAACTTCAGGGGCGCTTCGTCATCGCCGTCGGCTCCGGGAACGGCCTGGATATCCACCTCGGGGCGAGACAGTGGCACGACCTCAGCCTCGCGCAGACCCTGCTGGAAGAATGAGTCCAGGTTGTCGTTGACGGCCTGTTCGATCACCAGACCACGACCGAAGCGCTGGTCGATCAAACGCGGAGGAACCTTGCCCTTGCGGAAACCAGGGATCTGCACCTGATTGGCAATGCTCTTATACGCAACGTCAATACGGGGCTTGAGTTCTTCGTAAGGAACCTCAATCTCCAGCTTGACCCGAGTGGGGCTGAGATTCTCTGTTGTGGACTTGACCACGTAGGACTCCTGATATCGATCGTGGATAAATGGAATTGTGTAGCGGTTAACGACGAACCGAAACTGTCGGGACGACAGGATTTGAACCTGCGACCTCACGCTCCCAAAGCGCGCGCTCTACCAAGCTGAGCTACGTCCCGAAATGCCCGGGCACAACACACCGTGTTGACTCCGACAACAGTGGCACCCTGACGGTGAAACGATCCTTCACCGCACGTGGATTACTCCGCAGGACCGTTGACTGAATAACCATCACGCAGGCCTGGAGGCCACTAGGCACCCACGATATCTTAGTCTGTTTCGCGTCCAAAACGGAAATTTGGACTGAACACTTTTTTGCACTACACTCAAATTCGCTGTGCATTGCAGTGGTGATAACTACTCTGATGTGCACTGCGGGGATGTAGCTCAATGGTAGAGCCTCTGCCTTCCAAGCAGATAGTGCGGGTTCGATTCCCGTCATCCCCTCCACAACGGCTTTGATCCGCCCAGCCCCGGTAGTTCATTGAGGTATGCACACAGAGGGCTCGCGGCCTTTTTCACCTGGGTTCCTCGCCCTCGTCCTCCGTTGAATAAGCAACGGTTGGCAACCCGGTTAGCAATGCTTGCGAGGAATTATCGCGCCCACACTTCATCGGAGCGGAAGCTGTGGTGTCCCGCGCCAAACATCAGGACACTCTCTCGCTCGTCCGTTGCGGGTCTAGGCCACCGGCAACTGGGTGCGGTCACCGGGCTGGTGTGCCGGCAAAGCCGGTTCGTCCGGGTTGTCGTCGACGGCACCGCGGGCCTTGAGACGTTGCACCACAGTGGCAGCTTCCTGACGGGTCGAGCCCTCAGCTGCTTCCTTCAGATGAGCGAACTCGGCAGGGATCTGCCGACCCAGCGCGTTCATGGCCTCAACGTAGAGCTTGCCGGAACGGTAGGAAGACCGCACCAACGGCCCTGACATGCAGGCCTTGACACCACGCTCGTAGGCGAAGTCACGCAACCGGAGGAACTCTTGGGGCTTGACCCAGCGGTCGACCGGCTGGTGTAGCGGCGAGGGTCGCATGTACTGGGTGATGGTCAAAATGTGGGTTCCGGCATCGACCAGATCGCCAATGGTTTCTTCAATTTCTTCGGTGGTCTCTCCCATGCCGAGAATCAGGTTGGATTTGGTGACCAGTCCTGCGTCGCGGGCTTTACTGAGTGCACCCAAGGATTTCTCATACCGAAAGGCGGGACGAATAATCTTCATCAACCGCGGAACAGTCTCGATGTTGTGGGCAAAGACCTGGGGCTGAGCGTCGAAGACCATCTGCAACGGGCGGTCTCCCCCGCGGAAGTCATCGACCAGCAGCTCCACCCCGGTGCCTTCGCCACGACGATGAATGGCACGGCAGGTTTCAGCATACAGCCAGGCGGCACCGTCTTCGAGGTCGTCGCGGGCCACACCGGTCACCGTCACATAGCGTAGCCCGAGTTCCGACACCGAGTCAGCCACACGTTCGGGCTCTTCTTGGTCGTACTCCCCCGGCTTACCGGTGGCGATGTCGCAGAAGCTACACCGGCGGGTGCACACCGCCCCACCGATTAAGAACGAGGCTTCCCGGTCTTCCCAGCACTCGTAAATGTTGGGGCAGTTGGCTTCCGCGCAGACAGTGTTCAGAGACTGCTTGCGGACTTGCTCACGCATGTTCCGGTATTCCGGCCCAACTGTGGCTTGGGTTTTCAACCAGTCGGGTCGATCCTCGCGAGGTACTTGAGCGTTTCGCGCCTCGATGCGCAATAGCTTGCGTCCTTCTACTTTCGGCAAGGTCGACATGTCAGGTGTTCCTCTCCTTGTGAGACGAGATCGGATCAGCTGTGGTGTGGCTGAAGACTCTGGTCCGTTTCTGCGGTGGTGGAGTAGATCGGATCAATCAGTGGGGTCAATCGTTCGGTGAGCTCCGCGACCAGCGGATCAACCAGATCAGCGACCGCAAGGTCGGTGACGCCTTCTTCTGCCATCGAGGTCACCGCAGCGTCATTGATGCCACACGGGATAATCCCAGTGAACGATGTATTGGGGTCGGTCGTGACGTTGAGCGAAATACCGTGCATGGTCGCCCCGCGCGAAATCTTCAGGCCAATGGCCGAGATCTTCCGGTCGGGGTTGCGCAACCAGACTCCGGCCCGGTCCTGGATGCGTTCTACCGGCAAGTCGTAGTGTTCACCCAGCACGGTGAGCACGGAGGCTTCCACACTGCGGATGTAGCGCAATGTGTCGATGGGCTCGGCAAGCTTGACGATCGGGTACACAATGAGCTGTCCGGGCCCGTGCCAGGTCACCGATCCGGCACGGTCCGTCTCAATCACCGGAATCTCATCGGAGATAATGTCGACAGCCTTGGTGTTCCGTCCGGCCGTGTAGGTGGATTCGGCCTGCCAGATCAGTAGCGTTGATTCTTCTCGGCCTTCAGAGACAGCCCGGTGAATTTCACGTTGGCGCTGGTCCATGGTCGCATAGCTCTGTAGACCGTTGTCGAGTTCGTTGAGAATGCGCATGCAATCCCCTCAATCCTGCGCGATGAAAGTACATCCATTAAACCAGATGACTTCGGTTGATGACGCAAATTATCTTATCCCTGACAGCGGGTGCACCAGTACAGTTTTCGTTGGTGCATCGATTCCACGACAATGTTCTGTGTGCCACAGACCCGGCATGGCTCGTTCTGTCGTTGATAGACGTAATAGGCGTGCTCGGGCCAGGCATCGTTCAGAGCGATTCCGGGACGATCTTCGGCCCGGGTGGTGATAATCTTTCCGGTCGCGACACCACGACGCATCAGTCGCACTTCATCCTCCCACAGCTGGTGCAGCTGTTCCGCGCCGAGTTGTCGCGACGGGGTGTGCGGGTTGATGCCGGTGCGAAAGAGCCCTTCGGCCCGGTAGATATTGCCGATTCCACCAATGATTTTCTGGTCCATCAGCACCTCCCCGATGGGACGTCGGGTGGCCAGCGCTCGGTCGATAAACCGTTGCGGGTCGGCATCACGTCGCAAGGGGTCAGGTCCAATACTGGCCACCACGTCGCCAGCTTCATCCACGGTGAGCACCCGGACCACAGAGGCACCGATGAGATCAGCCCACCCGTGGTCGGAGACGATCCTGACCCGAGTGGTGGGTTTGGGCTCTGGCGGATCGACCGGGTTGGTGCTCAGCTGCAAGGAGTGCTGCTCACGTTCGCCGATCTTGCGTGGAGCTCCGATCGAGGACACGGTGGCCACATGCTCGTCACCACCGAAGGTCCAGGCCCCGTACATGCCCAAATGCACGTTGAGGATCAGCTCGTGGTCAAAGACGAGGAAAAAATGTTTCCCGTAGGCTTCAGCCCGCGTAGCCCGCCGCCCGTCTAGCCGGGCGGCGCCGGCACTGAACCGTCCTTGCGGAGAGGTGATGCGTAACGGTTGGTCGGTAAAGACCTCGGAGAAATATCGGGCCAACCGGTGGATGGAGTGTCCTTCAGGCATCAGCTACGTCGTTACGCGTCCAACCCGTCGGTGCCCAGTTCGAAACCTTCGATCTCACCGCGCTGTTCGAACTCGGCAACCTGGTCAATGCGGCGCTGGTGACGTTCTTCACCGCTAAACGGTGTCTCTAAGAATGCGGTCACAATTTCCAAGGCTTCCTCGGCTGCGTGCTGGCGCCCCCCGATAGCGATGAGCTGAGCGTCATTGTGTTCACGGGCCAGGTGGGCGGTGGCTACTGACCAGGCCAGGGCAGCTCGGATACCGGGGACTTTATTAGCAGCAATTTGTTCACCATTGCCGGACCCACCCAGCACAATACCCAAGGAGTCCATTCCGGCTGCACGTTCCCGGGCGACTGCGAGCGCGGCGTTGATGCAGAATGACGGGTAATCATCGTCGGGGTCATAGGCCTGAGGCCCGTGGTCCAACACGTCGTATCCGGAATCAGTCAGGTGATCAATGAAGTAGTGGGCCAAATCCAGCCCGGCATGATCGGTGGCAATGTGCACACGCATGGCGTTGGTCTCCCCTTGGTGTTGCTGCGGTCGATGACGGTGTGAGCCTCACCTTCACCCTACCGCGAACCCTCTCACCGCGGAGCACCGGCTGACGAGCCAGCTATCCAACGGTGAGTCTGCTGTGGCAGACAAGAAACGCACAGAAAGTGACACAATGGGGAACAGACCAAGAGACGACCGGACTTCGAATCCGATCAACCCGAGACGTCCAGCGAGGTGTTTTGTAGAGGATGACCACATCACAGTTGCTCAATATCACGGCCACCGAAGCACAAGCGCGGGCCACCGCGTTCGATGTCGAGTCGTACCAGGTTGAGCTGGATCTCTCGTGGGACGGTGAAGTGTTCGGGTCTCGTACCGAGGTGCACTTTACCGCTGCGGACCGCGCCAGTATCGCCCCGGAATACAGTTTCATCGACTTTGTTGGGGACTCGTTGCGCGAGGTGAGTCTGAACGGCATCAACCTACCCACCGACGAGTATCACGGCGCTCGTATTGCCCTGCCGGTCGAGCATCTCGCCGATACCAACGTGCTGGTCGTCGATGCTGTGGCCCGCTATACCAATACCGGTGAGGGACTACACCGCTTTGTGGATCCGGTCGATAACGAGACCTACCTGTATTCGCAGTTCGAGGTGCCCGACTCGCGCCGGGTGTTCACGGTCTTTGAACAACCCGATCTGAAAGCCACCTTCCAGTTCACGGTCATCGCCCCGGACCACTGGACCGTGATCTCCAACCAACCCACCCCGGATCCGATTCCTCTGGAATTATTAGCCGGAGCCGGTGTGACCGGTCGCCGGGACGACACAGCACACCACAGCCGGGGGCATCTGGCTCGCTGGGAATTCACACCCACGCCACGACTGTCTTCATATGTGACCGCGCTGATTGCCGGCCCCTACTATTCGGTGCACTCCACAGCCACCTCCACCACCGGCCGAGAGATTCCGCTGGGACTGTACTGCCGGGCTTCGATTGCCGAGTATTTGGACGGTGACAACCTCTTTGAAATCACCCGGCAAGGTTTCGACTTCTTTGAGCACGAATTCAATACGCCCTACCCGTTTGAAAAATATGATCAGCTATTTGTCCCAGAGTTCAATGCCGGGGCGATGGAAAATGCCGGCGCCGTGACATTCTTGGAGGACTATGTCTTCCGTGGCCCGGTGGCCGAACAGCTGGTCGAACGACGGGCCATCACGATCCTGCACGAGATGGCCCACATGTGGTTCGGCGACTTGGTGACCATGCGCTGGTGGAATGATCTGTGGCTGAATGAGTCCTTCGCCGAGTTCGTCTCCCACGTCGCAGCGGTGCAGAACACCCGGTTTGATCAAGCCTGGACCACCTTTTCCGCGGTCGAGAAAACCTGGGCCTACCGCCAGGACCAGCTCAGCACCACGCATCCGATTGTGGCCGATATCAGGGACCTGAATGACGTGCTGGTGAATTTCGATGGCATCACCTATGCCAAGGGTGCCTCGGTGCTCCGGCAACTGGTGGCCTATGTAGGTCACGACGCATTTGTGGAAGGTGTGCGTCGTTATTTCCATACTCATGCCTATGGCAATACGGCGCTGAAAGATCTCCTCGGTGAACTGCAGCTGGCCTCGGGCCGTGACCTGGCCGAGTGGTCCGAGCTGTGGCTGAGGAGCTCTGGGATCAACACGCTCGAGCCACAGCTACAGCTTGCCGAGGACGGTGAGACGATCTCCTGTTTGCAGATCCTGCAGTCGTCTCAGCACAGTGAAACGCCATTGCGTCCCCACCGGGCGGTGGTGGGCTGCTACCGGAACGACCCGGCCCACCCCGAACGGCTGATTCGGGCCGAACGGATCGAGCTCGACATCACCGGTGAGACCACCGAGGTCCACGTACCGGCCGGCACGAAGGTCCCGGACATTCTGCTAGTCAATGATGAAGACCTGACCTATGCGAAGGTGGTGCTGGACCCGGATTCCGCGCGCACCACCATCGACCGGCTGTCGGATGTGGCAGATTCCGGAGCTCGTGCGGTGCTCTGGGGTGCATTGTGGCACATGACCCGTGATGGAGTGCTCTCGGCCTCGGCGTTTATTAGTACCTTGCTGAAGCATCTGGGTGCAGAGACCCACTCGAGTTTGATCTTCACTCTGATCCGTCAGCTCAATACCGCACTGAATCGATATGTTCCGGCCAGCCATCAGCCCCAGATCCGGCACACGGTCGCCGAGAAGCTCTGGGAGCTGGCCACCGCGGCACCGGCCGGCAGTGATACCCAGCTCCAGTTCTTCAAGGCGTTCATTCTCCATGCCCGCCACCACCAGCTCGAGATCCTCTCCGAGGTGCTCAGCTATGGTGCTCACGGTCAGGATCCGCGGTTGCCCGGGCTGGTGCTCTCCGACGAACTGCGCTGGGATGCGCTGACCTCGCTGGTAGCCGGTGGCTACGCCGGGGTGACGGAGATCGAGGCAGCGGCTCAGGCCGATACCACGGCCACGGGAGCGTTGTCTCGTCATAAGGCCATGGCAGCCCGGCCCGAAGCACAAGCCAAAGCTGACACCTGGAGCCGGCTGGTGGAGGCTGATATGTCCAATACCACCCAGCGCCAAACCATTATTGGTTTCAACCGGGTCCACGACCGTGCAGTGCTGGAACCGTTCATTGACCAGTACTTCGAGGTCATCGACACCGTCTGGGGCCAGCGCTCGCACGAGATGGCCGAAACGTTCGCCGAAGGCCTCTTCCCCGGCTGGGATGTCTCCGAATCCACTCTCGAGAAGGCCTCGACCGTCCTGGCATCTACCAACCATTCTGCGCTGCAACGAGTTCTGGCAGAAAACCGCGATGATCTGATCCGGTCCCTGAGGGCCCAACGAGCCTTTGAAACGACACCGTCTGGCAATCACCGCAGCACCGGTAGCACGAACGAGACGAACGACGCATGATGGAACACACCTTTCAGTTACGCGCCGAATGGTCGAGCCGTGACACCCCGCACCCGAAGCGGGGGTTCACCCGAGATATCCTCATCCAGGCCGATGGGCCCGGTGAACTGCAGGGCTCAGCGGCCAGAGCGTTTCATGGTGACACCTCCCGGTGGAATCCGGAGCAGTTATTGCTGGCGGCTCTGGCCGAGTGCCATATTCTGTCGTACTTATTCGTGGCAGGCCAAGAAAAATTGGCGGTCTCCCACATCGAGGTCGGTGGCGAGCTACTGCTCTCGCACGACCTGAAAGAGGGCGGACAAGTCGCCAGTGCGGTGTTACGCCCCCAGGTGTGGCTGGATGAGGCGACTCATGACCAGGACCCCCAGGCCTACCAGCGGGCCGGAGAGTTGCACGAGACAGCTCATCAACAGTGTTTCGTCGCCCGGTCGGTGAATTTTCCGGTGGCCATCAAGCCGGTGACCACCGGAGAACCTAAGCGAAAGTCACCTCAGTTCACCACCCGCCTGGGTGCTCCGATTGCACTGCGACCGCCCCGACCGGCCAAAAAACCCGTGTCGGTCACCGGTGCCACCGGTTCCCCGGCAGTGGAACAGCGTAGCTTCTACGACCAGGTGGGCGGACACGAAACCTTCGCGAAACTGGCGCGGGTGTTCTACGAGCAGGTCGCCACGGACCCGGAGTTCCGTGCCCTGTATCCCGAGGAAGACCTGGGTCCTGCAGAAGCTCGACTGCGCATGTTTCTGGAACAGTACTGGGGTGGGCCCACCACTTATTCCCAGCAACGTGGCCACCCGCGGTTGCGGAAGCGCCACATGCCCTTCGAGATCGGGCCCCAAGAACGGGATACCTGGTTGAAATACATGAAGGTCGCGGTGAAGTCCTTAGACCTTGCTCCCCTGCAGGAAGAGACCCTGTGGGATTACCTCGAGCGCGCCGCCCACGCGATGCAGAACCGGTCTTAGCCACGCACGTCCTGTCAGTCCAGGCACACGACGCTAGACCAGGTGGCGGAGGACCCGAGCCACCGTGCGGTCCGGGGCCAGCGCACGGAGTTTCCGGAATGCCATATCGGGCAGTGAGACTCCGTAGTGGATGGTGGCCCGTTGCCATTGGTTGCGCGGATGCACCGCGGTGTAGATCTTTTCGGCGACGTCTCGCGGGGTAATCCGCACCCCCAGCGTGCGGATGGATTTGGCGCTCACCTCAGCCAGTGCCGTCTTGGCCCACAGCGGCATGACATCGATGACTCGAATATCATCGTGTTTCCATTCCAGCCCGAGTCCTTCGGTCAATCCTTTGACGTAGAATTTCGTGGCCGAATACACCAGCACATCGGGTTGACCGTAAATCGCCGATGCCGAACACATATTCACCAGGGTGGAGCCGGGTGTGGCCTTCAAATACGGGTGTGCTGCCCGGGCACCGTAGGTTGGTCCGGCGCAGTTGACCTCAATCGTGTTCAGAATTCGGGCGGGGTCTTGGCGAGCCAGAGCACCGTCAATGATCACGCCGGCGTTATTGTCGAGCACATCGAGCCGTCCCCCGGTGTGCGAGGTGAATTCAGCCAGTGCTGTATCCCACTGCTGTGGGTCGGTGACATCCAAGTGCCCGGTGATCAGGTGTGGATGTCCGTAGGGAATCTCGTTGACGTCATAGGCTCCCACGAGCCATCCAGCGGATAAGATTTTTTGTGCGGTGGCCCGGCCAATTCCTGTGGCTGCTCCAGAAATGAAAATTGCCCTCATGCGGTCACTCTAAAGGACCAGCACGCCACTGAATAGAGATCACTGGTAGCGCACCGTACTCGAGGCCGCTAGACGGTGATGGCAGGGCGGGATACGATGTGCCCGCCCCGAGATGTCAGTCGCAACCAGACTCCCGCCCGAAAGAGCTGGGAGGTGCCCCGCTGGGTTAAAAAACTCAGTCCAGACGCGGCAAAAGCCATCCCGGCCGGAAATTGCGCCACGGCCGGGTCCCCGTATGTCTCACCCCAGACTGCGGTGCGGGCCTGGTGAACCATTGCGGCCCCGGGACTAGTGGGCAACGTTTCTGCGACGTGGCGGATGCCCTGTCGAGATAATTCGCTCAGCTCAGCGTCGTCGATCACCGCTACCAGTCGCCACTGGGTTCTGGGCGGTGTCATGCCGGTCCAGGCGGTTTCTTCTTCTACCGGAGGTAGCGTGAGCCACGTGATGTCCTGGGAGGTCATCCGACTGGTACGGTCGGTAATCGCTTGTAACGGGTAGACACGGTCGAGTCCATCCAGCACACCAACTTGGTCCTCAGAGTTGTTCAACCCCACGGTCCGAACACCGAGGACGTAGGGCATCTGGTCGCCAAGGCTCAGGGGGCTGAAAATATTGACGGTGGTCACCAAAACATTGCGTTGGACTTGGAGACGCATGCTGGTGGCTTGAAGGTGCTTGGCCCGTTCCGCAAAGCGATGCAAATCGTTCACGACACGGTCATTGGCCAGCGGTATGCGGTGCCCCTGAGTCATCCCGCCATTCTCCCACGAATGGAACACGCGTGCGCTCTGTTGACGACACGAGCGGTTATGATCGATGACAGAATTATTCGCATCGCACTCATCAGAGGGGCACCATTCACATGACCGAGACCAATGGTTCCGAGACGCCGAGGCTAGATTCAACGGATCTACTCCGTCAAGTCTTGGATCTGGAGTATCAGGCAATCATTGATTCCAAGAAAATCTATACCGGCACAACGCCGCCACAATATGGTGGGCGTGTGTTTGGGGGCCAGGTCCTGGCCCAGGCATTGATTGCCGCTGGTGACACGGTCGATGACGAACGGCACCTGCATTCGATGCATGCCTATTTCGTCCGACCCGGCGATGCCCAGGTGCCCATTAACTTTGTGGTGGAAGAAGTCCGCGATGGACGGTCTTTTTCGGTTCGCCATGTGGCAGCGCAGCAACACGGTAAGACCATTCTGACCCTGACCTGTTCCTTCCAGGCCGAGGCATCCGGGATGGACTTTTTCCAGCCCATGCCGCAGGGCATGCCCGACCCACGGAGCATCCCCAGCACTGAAGAGTTGTTGGGCGGCATTGACCATCCTCAAGCCCAGGAGATGGCCTCACGTCGCCCCTTCGATATTCGGATGATTTCCGAACCGGTCTACATCGGTCCTGCGCAGGAGCGTTCCTCGCAAACAGCGTGCTGGTTGAAGACCTTTTCCGGCATCGAGCTGGGACATAATCAGCAGGCGGCTGCCCTGGCCTATGCAGCTGACTATATGCCCTTTGATCCGATTCTGCGCCAGGCCGGGCTGTTCTGGGCCACTCCCGGGATTTCGATGGCTTCGCTAGACCACGCCATGTGGTTCCACCGTCCCATCAAGGTCGATGAATGGATGCTGTATGTGCTGTCCAACCCCTCAACCCAGTCGGCGCGAGGCACCAGTATCGGGCAGTTCTATTCCACCGCTGGAGACCTCATTGCCACCGTCGCCCAAGAAGGCATGATCCGCACCCCGGATGACGACAACGCCCCGTCCTCATGATCTCGTCAGTCCTGACACGTGCCGTAACTGTCGTCTGTTAGCACAGCATCTAATCGCACTAACAGCACAGAAACCACCAACGGGGTCTCACCACACACGATGGCGAGACCCCGTTGGTGTTCAGGGCGTGGAGATCGTGACTCTAGTCGCGAGTCAGTTTCCGGTGGGTCACCCGGTGCGGACGTGCTGCCTCGGGGCCGAGACGCTCGACCTTATTTGCCTCGTAGGATTCGAAGTTCCCCTCGTACCAGTACCAGTGAGCGGGGTTTTCTTCGGTGCCTTCCCAAGCCAACATGTGGGTCGCGACACGGTCTAAGAACCACCGGTCGTGGGAAATGACTACCGCACACCCGGGGAATTCCAGCAGAGCGTTTTCCAGTGAGGTGAGTGTTTCCACGTCGAGGTCGTTGGTCGGCTCGTCAAGGAGGAGCAGGTTGCCACCTTCTTTCAACGTCAGCGCCAGGTTCAATCGGTTACGCTCACCGCCGGAGAGCACACCAGCTTTCTTCTGCTGGTCCGGGCCTTTGAATCCGAAAGCGGACACATAGGCCCGAGAAGGCATCTCCACATTGCCAACTTGAATGTAGTCCAGTCCGTCAGAGACGACCTCCCACAGGGACTTCTCGGGATCAATATTGGCACGGTTCTGATCCACGTAGGAGATCTTCACCGACTCACCGATCTTCAGCTCTCCACCGTCGAGGTCTTCCAGCCCCACGATGGTTTTGAACAGGGTGGTCTTACCCACACCGTTCGGCCCGATGATACCGACGATGCCGTTCGGCGGGAGCGAGAACGACAGGTCATCAATCAGGACGCGATCGCCAAAGCCTTTGCGAATATTGGTGGCTTCGATGACCTGCGATCCCAAGCGGGGGCCCGGCGGAATCTGAATCTCTTCGAAGTCAAGCTTGCGGGTCTTCTCCGCTTCAGCTGCCATCTCTTCGTAACGTGCCAGACGAGCCTTCTGCTTGGCTTGACGCCCCTTGGCATTGGTCCGAACCCAGTCGAGTTCGTCCTTGAGGCGTTTGGCCAGCTTGGCGTCTTTGCGCCCCTGAACGGCCAACCGTTCACGCTTCTTCTCCAAATACGTGGAGTAGTTACCTTCGTAGGGGTAAAGACGACCGCGGTCGACTTCTGCAATCCACTCGGCCACGTGATCCAAGAAATACCGGTCGTGAGTCACGGCGATAACAGCGCCGGGGTAGGTCTTTAAGTGACCTTCCAGCCACTGCACCGATTCTGCGTCCAGGTGGTTGGTGGGCTCATCAAGCAACAACAGGTCAGGCTGTTCCAGCAACAATTTACACAGCGCAACACGACGACGTTCACCACCAGAGAGATGCGTGACGTCAGCGTTACCATCTGGTAGTTGTAGGGCTTCCATGGCTTGTTCCAACTGAGAGTCGATGTCCCACGCATCAGCGGCATCAATCTCTTCCTGCAACGTGCCCATTTCTTCCATCAAGGCATCGAAATCCGCATCTGGCTCGGCCATTTCGGCAGAGATCTGGTTGTAGCGCTCAAGCTTCTGGTAGATCTCTCCAACGCCCTCACGGACGTTGTCCAGCACATTTTTCTCTTCGTTGAGCGGAGGTTCCTGCAAGAGAATTCCGACCGAGTATCCCGGGCTGAGACGTGCTTCACCATTCGAGGCCTCGTCCAGACCGGCCATGATTTTCAGAATCGTTGATTTACCCGCACCGTTGGGGCCGACCATACCGATCTTCGCTCCGGGGAAGAACGACATGGTGACGTCATCGAGGATGACTTTATCGCCAACTTTTTTGCGGGCATTGATCATGGTGTAAATAAATTCCGCCATGCCCTCTACAGTAGTCGGTGGCCGTGGCAAATGCGTACTCGCACGCCACGGCCACCGCACGCTAGCTTAGGCAGCAACCTCTGGATCGTCGCCCTCCCCCTGCGGGGTTTCGACCGGGTCGCGCACCAGCGGAGAGGCGTCCCAAGACTCGGTGGACCCCGCAAATATTTCGTACGGACGCGAGAATTCCGCAAACCCCATCGCCAGATCGTGGCCGATGGTGGTGGCATAGATTTCGACTGCTGTCCCTTGGCGCTGTCCGTCTTTGGACGTCCAGGGACGAATGGACAAATTGCCCGTCACGACCACGGGTTGACCTTTCACGACACTGCGGTAGACATTATCGGCCAGTTTCTTATAGGCGGTGACGGTAAACCAGTTGGTATTGCCGTCTTCCCACTCTCCCGTGCGCTGATTCCATTTGCGTTCCGTCGAGGCCAAGCGGAAATCCACCGCCGAATCCCCCGAGGGTAGCGTGACTTTTCGTGGTTCGGTTCCCACGGTGCCTCGTACCGTCATGTTTTGTCGCATCGTCCAGCCCCTTTCTCATCATGTCTGCCCCCTGAATACCCCGATGCGGTGGGTGGGTGGGAGCTGACGGTGATGGTTATTCATCGATGGCATTGTTCTCAGCTCCCAGACTGGCAGCACGTGTGTGCCCTGTCCGGGTTACCTCCAGCTTCGTCGAGTTGAGGACAACTCGACACCTGCAGGACCTCAACTGTGGATAGTGGTGGCGCGTGTATTGGCCCTGTGGGGAACAAAGCGGATACAATAGGGGTGCTCATTTGCCTCAGTAGCTCAGCTGGATAGAGCAACGGCCTTCTAATCCGTAGGTCGGGGGTTCGAATCCCTCCTGGGGCGCTGTTGACCAGGTGCTGGTGTGCTGATCTGGTGTGCCGGTCTTGCCTCGACCGGTGTGCCCCTGACCCCGCGGGGCATGATATATGGCGAGACCGGACCGTGAGGAGACCCAATAAGGTGTCACATGCTATGCAGCAGAACACCCAGCAGACTCAAGCTGAGGCCGAGACCGGACCGGCGATCCCGTCTCGTGCCAAAGTGTGGTGTCATCTCGGCATCCTAATGGCCGTGGCGATCGCGGTGTATATCACCCATTCGATCCTGCGGTTTAACGGCTACCACGCCAAAGGGTTCGACCTGGGAATTTTCGACCAGGCAGTACGCCAATACTCGTTGTTTAAGCCTCCAATCGTGCCGATTAAAGGCGATGGTTTCCACCTGCTCGGGGACCACTTCCACCCGATCCTGGCGCTACTATCTCCCTTCTACTGGATCTGGGACGACCCGCGCATGTTGGGGATCATCATGGCCCTGGCACTGGCCTCAACGGCGATTCCGGTCTATTTCTTCACCCGGCGCCGCAGCCACCACCACGTCTGTGCCTTAGTGGTCAGCACCGCATTGCTAGCGTTCTGGCCTTTCCAGGCCATGGTCAACTGGGACTTTCACGAAGTCACGCTCGGGGTGCCGGTCATTGCGTGGGTGATGTGGGCGCTGGATGCGCGCCGTTTCTGGCTGGCGTGCGGGCTGAGCCTGATCCTGCTCACTGTTCGGGAAGACATGGGGATCACGCTGGTCGCCATCGCCGTGGTCATGTTGTTTTATCGGGCCTGGTGGCAGGCTCTGGTCACCGCGGTGAGTGGCATGATCGGTTTCGTCGTGGTTTTACAGGTCGTGATCCCTTATTTCTCCCCCTCGGGAGAATTCTCGTATTGGGAATATACCGCCCTGGGTGAGGATCTGGGTTCCTCCTTGACCTTTATGCTCACCAACCCCTTGGAAACAATCGGCATCCTGTTTGATCATCCGCTAAAGATCGGGCTGTGGCTCCTTCACTTCGTGCCCCTGTTGCTCTTGCCGTTGTTATCGCCCATTACCCTGGCAGCAGCTCCGCTGTTACTTTCCCGGTTGTTCAATGACCGGTTAAACGTCTGGGCGCCGGTGTACCAGTACGACGCCATGCCCTCGGTGATTTTGATGCTGGCTGCCGTCGATGGGGCTTATCGACTTACTCGATGGGTCCGGACCTGGCCAGACAGCTCCCAGACACCTGGCACCAACCACCTCCCGAAGGACGCCACGGAGGCGACTACCGGTCAGCCCCGACCACGACCGGCTTCCGTGGTCGGTACGGTGGTGCTTGGCGTGAGCTTGGTCGGCACCGTGACCTTCCCGGCTGTCTTCCCGTTCCACCAGCTACTCACTGCTACGTACTGGATACCCAGCGAGAAAGCACAAGCCTTTGACCGCGCCGTATCAATGATCCCCGACGACGTCTGTGTCGAAGCGGCCGACCATGCCGCCCCGCATCTGAGCACTCGCACCGCGGTGGGTCTCCACGGGACGTTGAACGACGACCGGTCGACCTGGATGATTATTGATGACGAGGTCGAGGAGCTGGGTGGCAACCACCCGCTGACCCCATCGCAAGCATTCGACCGGGCTGAACGGCTCGGCTTTGAGGTAGTTTGGGAGGATCAAGGTGTCTGGGTCCTTCACCGCGATCAGCCGGTTGACCCTGCCTGCTCGCAGTATCTGCACCGCTAATTCCACGACCGGTTGACAAGGAGGATCCATGGATGGTTTTGAGCTCTTCCGCACCTTACTAGTGGCCGTAGCGGTGGTGGGTGGTATCGCTCTGTTGGTGTTCGGCTGGAACATGATGGCCTCCCGGCTGTTGGGAGGTCGCAGTGAAGACCACGAGCTGACAGCTACGGAAGGAAACCACGCCGGTTTAGATGCGCAACGGCGTCTGGCGGAATTGCAACAGGAGCTCTTTGCCTTGCTGGCCTTGCCCGAGGGACCTGACCCCCGACACCCTGGTTCGAGCACCGAGGTGGTTTTCGACACCCCGGGCTGGGCCGATGAGTCCAGTCGGTTCGTCCGCGCTTTCCGAGCCAGCCAGTCAGCGTGCTATCAACGCTTCACCGAGCTCGCTCCAGAACCCGGTAGCCTGCAGGTGTCCTCACAGCAACTGGACGCCCTCGTCTCGGTGCTGGGCGAACTGACCGAAAACTTCCTCGAAATTGATCGAGCCATCAAACTCAGCGATACGGTTAGCGATTCCAACAACACCCAATTCATCCTGGACCGGCGTTGGGGTGCCCCACTGCGCCGGGATACTGTGGCGGACAACCAGCCAGAGCGTTTAGCAGAAAACCTGATGGTATATGTGGCCAGAAACTGGCCGGTGCATCAACGAATCATCCGTGATGACTTCACCGCCGCTGGCCTCGGCCAGGCCGAACAGAAAACCCTGGATTCCTTACTCAACAGGCTGGTGACCCACCAGCTTTTGGCCCGTGATCATGACGGGTTCATCTGGCCGGCTTCCACCCATCAACCCGACTGGGGCGTATTCCGCCAGCTCAGCATTGAGCAGCTGGCCGATCCTGACGCTGTACCGTTGATTGAGCTCGCCAATGCCGCCTGGGCTGGACTCGGCACCTGCGAGGACCAGCGCGCCACCACCAACCACCTGGTCGTCGCTACCGCCGAACAGCTCGGACTAACCGCCGAGGACCTGCACGCATCTCCCCAAGCCGAACAACGGGTGTGGGATGCCCTCGAGACCGGACTGGCCACCGACCGGTTAGCGACAGCCGGGCCGGACCAGATCCGGCGAGGACGCACCCAGTGGCCGGTGCTCTACCGGCGTCCGGTCACACCCCGGCATTCACGTTCCTAACACTGAACCTGCTGATCCTTATCCCGTGCTACACCGCACCAAAAGCTAATCCACGAATGGTCTCGCCGGGTGAGCAGACCGTGAGAGCCTGGTGGCAATCGAGGCAGAGGGAGACTGTGGTGCGCAAAGGGTGCGGGGGCTGTTTTGGACTGATCCTGCTGATTGTGTTGATCGTTCTGGCTAGCCGGGGTCAGCAAGGTATGGACCAACAACAAGAAAACCGCCGAGGCCACTTGAGTGAAGCGCCTCAGATGGTGGGGGCGCCGCCCGAGACGAGATGATTGAGGATCTCACCGAACGCTTTGAGGCGTTGTACCCGCACCCCGATTCCGAATGGTTCGTGGAGACGCGGCCACACGCCATCGAGTTCTACCGTCACGCCCTTCACGCCCAGGAGATGTTCTGTGAACTCACCGACTCCTCGTCACCGCAGTATCCTCCCTCCGCTGACGATCTGCGCGCGTTGGGTGAACTGGTTCAGGAGACCGAAGACGCGTCCGCCACGCTGAGCGAGGTGTCCAGGGCTTCGAATGGACAGGGCCACCGCCCGCACCACATGACCGGGCCGGAACCCCCCGCTACATCTCCGCAGCACAACGAGCGCTCGACCCTTACTGGGGCCAACCCGCCCGAGCCGAGGCTCCTCCAGCGGCATCTGCCACACGAGTGAACACCTCGGTCTTCGAACTGGTCACCACGCACTGGCCGCTGCAATGCACCACCATTCACGTGGTGGAAGACCAGTATGGCGTTCTGTGGCCAAGCTGTGCGTGTGCCAGGCATCCCCATCCGGGAAATCGCCAACGCCCACTGGGCCGTCCTCGCCCAGGCCCCTGCAACGCAGAGGCTCTCGGCTGAGCAGTTGCTGGAGGCTACGTGGCATCGATTGGTGGGCACCGACGCCGTCATCAATTCCTCGATCACCGTCAGCCCAGACCACCACGCGCAAGACCGGCTCCAGCAAGGACTTCAAAACGCTATGGAAAGCGACCGGGTCCAACGCACCGCTCACGGCAGGTTCATCGTGTCGGGTGTGTGTTGGCCGGTCACCTACCGACGTCCGTTCCGGGCACGGCCCGATGATGCCTGATGACGAGCCACATGAGCTTCAATAAGTCCCCCGACGTCTCACGTTGTCCTAGGAACCTTTTAGGCTACTTTCAGATAAGTCGCGCGGGATGCTGGACTTCAGCTATTCCATGAGTGAAAGCGAGTTGCGGTGAGCCAACAACAAGGTGGCGGGCTGGGGTGTTTGGGAGTGATTCTCCTGCTGGTCGTTCTGGGCCTGGCCATTGAATACTGGTACATAGTGGTCGGCATTATTGTGTTGCTGGTGGTTGGCTTTTTCGTGTTCTCGTCCCTAGCGGCAAGCGATCAAAGGCAACTGCAGGAAAAGCAAGATCGCATCGCCGCACGCAAAGAGCAGAACCAGCAGGAGGCCGAACGCCGTGAGCGCGCCGACAAGTTGCAAAGGATCACGGATCGTTTCACGGCCCTTGAAGCTCGATCAGCCTCCCAGATCCATCATTTGACAACCGAACCGGAGAACGCAGGCTGGCTAGTGGATTCCAACCCGCATGTGCAGGCGTTTCGGAGTCAATATCATCGCGCCCGGACCGAATTTTCTCGCCGTCTCAAGCCCTATTCGTCGATGTATCCACCTCGAGAGGACCAACTGACTCAGCTCGATGAGATGGTTACTGATCTTGAAGTGGCCTACGATCATGCCGATCGAGGGGTGCGGTTGTTCGGCTGGGGTGGTCCCGCGCCTGATTCCACCGACCTCGCCGCGGCGGCTCGCTACGCGGCCGAGGCCCAACGGGTACTGGATTCTCGGTGGAATCAACCGGCCCTGATCGACCCTCCCGGTCCGTTCTCGGTGACTCGTTATGGAAAACTCGTGCATGAGGCAATCACACGCCACTGGCCCGTGTTGCGCGAGAGCGTACACGACATTATGGCCGTCGCCGACTCAGCAGTCGTCAGACCCCATGTTCCCAGGGACACCGACGATGCTCTTGACACCCAGCTGGCCACCGGTCTCCTGGTGGAGGACCACAATGGGGCCTTGTGGCCGGCCTGGGTGGATCCCGACGAGTGGATTTGTCACCGCACTTTTCCCAACGATCACCACCCCGATTATCTGCCCTTGGTCCAGGCGCCGATCCGAGAAATTGCCAATGCCCACTGGGCGACGCTGGCCGAAGAGACCGAGGCTGGCGGGATGCCCGTCGATCAGCTCATCGAGGCTACCCTCCGCCGACTGCGTGGCCCCGATGCCGCCCCCGACAACAGTCCGCGGCTACAGGCCAGACTGCGTCGTGGCCTCGACGATGCACTGCTCAGTGACCGGGTGCAACGAGAATCTGATGGACGGATCACCTTGTTGCGGGTGACGTGGCCTGCGACCTATCGACGCTCCCGTTTCGACGAGCGGGGCTGAGCACCCACCGATCGGCCGCAGCGTTGAAGTCTCCCCCACCTGGATCAAGCGGTGAATTCTGGCTACCGTCACCGCGCAGTTCATCGCGTTGCGGACGCAGGATATCGCCGATGACTGACAAACAGATCCAGATCAGGGTTACCATGTGGGCGATGATGCCGGTGGCGTACCAGGCGGTGACCCACCAGTCACCGAACTCGCCACCGGAGGTGATCCGGGCCGATTCCATCCACACTCCGCCGAAGTGATACACCTCCGCGGCCTGCCAGATCCAAAACTGGGACTGTTTGGGCCGAGCGAGCACCACCAGCGGGATCAACCAGGTGACGAACTGCGGAGAGTAGACCTTTCCGAGCAGAATAAAGGCAGCCACGATCAACAGGCACAACTGAGCCATGCGGGGCCGGACCGGGGCACGCAAGCCCAAGACTAGGATTCCCACGCAACACAGGGCGAATAGGCCGTTGGAGATCAGCGAGAACGTCTCACCGGACCAGCCCGTGAAGTCCAGGGCCAACCACATCGAGGAGAAGGACACTTCACGATCGGAGGAGAAGGTGTAGAACCGCGACCACTGGTCGAAGGCTGTGAGCATAAACGGGATGTTGACCGCCAACCAGGTGATCGCTGCCGGGAAGATGACTTTGGCGAACACTCCGAGTTTGCCGGTACGGATCGCCAGCACCAGGATCGCGCCCAAGAAGAATAACGGGTAGAGCTTCATGGCCGTACCCAGCCCAATCAGCACCCCGGCGAGTACGTTCTGGTTCCGGGCAAAGGCCCACAGCGCCAGCGAGCCGAGCATCACCGCCCACAGATCCCAGTTAATGAACGCGGTCAGGATCATCGCAGGAGCAAGAGCTACCAACAGTGCGTCTTTGGGACGGTTGCGGGCGGTGTAGGCGGTGGCAATCACGGTGATGATCCAGCACACCGTGATCAGGGCGGCGTTGATGTCGAAGTAGGCCACGGTGCGTTCCAGCGTTGCGCCCTCACCGGGCACCATCCAGGCGGTGAGACCGGCGATGACCGCCAGCAGGGCCGGGTATTCCAGCCACTGGTCTTCGGGTAGTGGCGTGTAGAACGGGAACCAAGCTTCGGCCAGCCCGCGGGTGGGAAACAGTTGCGCGAAGTCCGAGTAACACATGTGGATGTGCGCATCCGGGGTCCCCCAGCCGTTGACACGACACCATTGTTTGGACAGCAACGCCAACACAGCCGCTACCAGGGTGACCAGCACCAGCACCACGAGCAGTCGGGGGGTGACTGCCGACCGGGGCACCGGGCGGCGTTCCGGGGTGCGTGTGGTGGAGTCAGTGGGTGCAGGCATAAGGGGTTAGTCTTTCTCCAGGTGTCGTAGCGTGGTGGCATCTCGGTCGCGTTGCGGCGGGAAGGCTTGTGAGGTGGCCGGATCCCAGAATAGCAACCCCGCCATCCCGATGACACCGATGACGCCGGTGATCACCCGCACCAGCAGGATGGGAATCCATTCGGCCACCGACACCTGATCGACCACGCCGATGACCACCAGCACCATGATGAGTAGGTACAGCATCCAGGACCAGCGCGGATGCCACAGCCGGACCACGGCGAATAGCGGCAGCACCCACACCAGGTACCAGGGCTGGATGATCGGCGCCAGCAGAATGGAGACGATCAGCGCGATACCGGTGGAAATCACCGGGTGGGTCACCGAGCGCTTCAGCGCCAGGTAGGCCACCACCACAGCAGAGATCACGGTACCCAGCGTGTAGACCACGTCGGCGACCGGGCGGATGCCGGTCTGGGCCAGCGCGTCGGTGATCCAGCCGATACTCAGGCCGAGCAACCCGAAGGGCGCATAGGGGAAGGCAGCGTCACCAGCGGTGGTCATGGCCGGGATCCAGCCAAACCACAGCCCGGAGATCCAGCCGAAGACGGTCATCACCGCACCGACCACGACCGCGCAGAGTCCCCAGGCGAGTATCCGTTGCCGATAGCTGACCTCGCGCTGGTCATGTGGGTCGGGTCGACAGAGCACCATCCCGGCGAAGGGCACGGCCAGAATTGTCAGAGGTTTGATGCCAATCGAACAGGCGATCAGTACCAGCCCCACCACGGTGCGCAGCCACCAGCCGGTCGTGGGCCGGTAACTGCCTAACAGCAGGAACCCGGCCAACAGCAGCCCCAGCATCAACGAGTCGTTGTGGACTCCAGCCACCAAGTAGAGACTGACCAGTGGGTTGAGTACGCTGACCCACAACGCCCAGTCGGGGCGGGCGCCGAATCGGCGAGACAGCTCAATCACGGTGTACCAGCACAGAAACAGCCCGGCGATCGAGACCACGCGGAACAGCAGGACCGCGATTTCCGGGACCTGGCCGGAGACAAAGGTGATGCCTTGTGCCAGTAGCAGAAACAGGGGCCCATACGGTGAGGGGGATTCGGCCCAAATGGAGTCGGCGCCTTGACTAAACCACCCGGGTAGCGTGGATACCCCGGTCTCATAGGGGCTCCACCCGGAGTGCAACACCTGCCCTTGGGCAATATAGGAGTAAACGTCACGGGAGAAGATCGGGAAGGTGAAGATCAGCGGAAGCGTCCAGAGCACCATGGCTCGGGTCAGCACCCGATAGCGGGCGTGTTCCAGTCGGGCGGGCGCCCCAGGTTCAGGCTCGGGGTTTATCCCGCGGTAGCGGGTGTGCGGCAATCGCAAATCTTGCCCAAGGCGTAACCAACAGCGAACCAGTAACAGTGAGGCGGTGACCAGCACGATGGCGCAGGTGAGCACCCCGGCGGTTTCCACACGCAGGGGGTTGAGCACCGTGGAGTGGGCGAACCAGGAGAATTGGGAGCTGGGGAGCCACCCCACGCCCCAGGAGGAGACCATGATGGCCAGGGAAGCGATCAGCCCGGTCAGCAGGTGACGGCGTGGTTCAGGATGGGCCAAACTCAACAACCGACGGTGGAACCAGATGCCCAGAGTCATTGATCAGCACCACTCCGATCAGGTTCGCGCGAAATCGGTGGCCTGTCCGGGGTGCGGGTGATCCGCCAGAACGCCAGGTCGCTGGCGCGTAGGGTCCGCAGGCGACGCCAGGTGTTTTTCAACCCGTCACGCACGTGCCAGTCTTCTTTCATCATGCGGGAGGTCAGCGGGTCCAGTAGCAGAATCCAGATGATGCAGATCCAGGACACCGCGGTAGATAGGTGGGGCATGAATTCCCCGACGGTGAGGAATTGCCAAATGAACAGCTGGTCAGCGGCACCGAAGGCAAGGAAGAAGGCGACGATCACGATGACCAGCTTCAGTTGCCAGTTGCCTTTGATGCCCACCACCACGAACAGGGGCAACAACCACAACACGTACCAGGGCTGGACGATCGGTGAAAGCAACACGATAGTGGCAAACGCCCAGGTGGTCCGTTGCAACAGCTGGGATTGTCGGCCGGTGAACATCAGAATCAGCACGATGATGACCGAGGCAATGCGACCGATGAGTTTCAGCACGTCCAGCACCCAGTCGCTGGGGATACCCAGGGCGTTGAGGGGAGTGCGGATCATATCGTAGGTGAAACCAATCGGCGACCACGGGACCGAGCCCGTGCCGGTCTCGGCCATCACCGATACCCAGCCGAAACCGTAGCCGTTGATGAGTCCAACAGCCACCAGCACGGCGAGAGCGATCGCCAAGGTCAGGGCCCAGTAGCCGAATTTGCGCACCCACCCCGGATTGCGTCCGGCCCACCACAGGCCAATAAAGGGTAGCAACACCACCGTGATGGGCTTAATGCCGATCGAGGCGACCACCAGCAGCACCGCGATCAGTCCGCGCCCGCGCACCGCGTAGTAGATCCCAGCGACCGCGAAGCCCACCATCAACGCGTCATTATGAGCCGAGGAGACGAAAGAAATAATAAAGAGCGGATTGGCTGCTGAGATCCACTGGGCCCGAGCCGGGTCCACACCATAGTGGGCTGCCAATGTGGGCACGTAGTACATGATCAAGGCCACGCCGGCGACAGCAACCACGCGGAAGAGCAGGATTGCCAGATCGGGGCTGTCCACACCGCTGAGGGCCATGATGCCGGCGGCAATCCATAAGAAGATGGGACCATAGGGTGTGGCGTCTTCAGCCCAGGTGGTGTCAGTGCCCAGTTGGAACCAGTTCGACAGGTTGGAAATGCCCTCTTCATAGGGGTCTCCCCCGGAGAGCACCAGCCGTCCTTGATTTACATACGCGAAGATATCGCGGGAGAAGATGGGCAGACAGAGTAGCTGTGGCAGGATCCACAGGGTGGTAATGATGGTCACCGGGGCCAGGGAGCCGGCGGGAAACCGGTAGAACCCTTGCTGAGACGAGACGCGCCGACGCAGCACAATCCCTAGTCGCAACCAGGCCCAGAACATCACCCAACATCCCAGCGTAAGGAGCAACGTTCCGATCGCCACGCCGTGATTGGTCGCGCGCAACGGGGTGAGCACCTGCCACTGATTTAACGGTGAGGCCGCTGCCAGCCAGCCGACTGCATAGGACCCGAGCATCACCATCGCCGACCCCACGACACCAACCACTGCCGCGATCACCAGCGAGGGTGAGAGCGCCCGGCGGGGTTGCTCCGAGGCGGTGGATACCTCAGTGGTGGTCATGTTCGTCCTTTTGATGGCAACCGGGGTACCCGGCCGGTGGAGTGGGCAACGGCCGCACCCACAGCTGTTCATCGGGTGTCATCGTGCTAATTCGGTGCATAATCTATCATCGTTAGCGGAGAGTACGGTGGAAGACACCAACACTGCCGGACTGTTGTTCCTGGCGGTGGAAGCATGTGAAATCAATTTGTCAGGGAGACACGAATGTCCGAGAAGACCCCCGTGGAGAATGCCAACCGCAATCTGGTGTGGATCGATTGTGAAATGACCGGGTTAGACCCGGATGTGGACACACTGGTGGAAGTTGCGGTACTAGTCACGGACTCGGAACTGAATATTCTGGGCGACGGGGTCGATGTCGTGATTAAGCCCTCAGACGCAGCGGTGACTCAGATGAATGATTTTGTCACCCAGATGCACACCTCCACCGGTTTGATCAACGAGTGGGAACAGGGCATGAACCTGCAGGACGCCTCCGCTGTGGTCATGGACTACATCACCACCCACTGCCCCACCCCGCGCACCGCGCTACTGGCCGGCAATACCGTGGGCCAGGACAAATTGTTTTTGACCAAAGAAATGCCTGCGGTCACCGACCACCTGCATTACCGGATCGTCGATGTCTCCTCGATCAAAGAACTGGCCAAACGCTGGTTTGTTGATGCCTATGAGAATGCCCCGGAAAAATCGGGCAACCACCGTGCCCTGGGAGATATCGTCGACTCCATTAATGAGTTGCGCTATTACCGAGATACGATCATGGTCCCCTCCCCCGGCCCCACCGCAGCGCAAGCCCAAAAAATTGCCGGTGAGTTGGAGCTCTATCAGACCGCTGACTACGCCCGTTAACGCCCTCTTTACCGCATGTTGTTCCCGATTGGGTGTCAACGAGAAAACAGGGTATAGTTACTAGGCGTTGCCCAGCAGACTATGACACATCATGCGCTGGTGGGCAGGACCTTATGGTGGGTATAGCTCAGCTGGTAGAGCGTCTGGTTGTGGTCCAGAAGGTCGCGGGTTCGAGCCCCGTTACTCACCCGGAAATATCGTCCCGTGAACTTTTCCGTTCGAGAGTTCACGGGACTTTTTTCATCCCCGGCTACCCGGTCTTGCCGAGTCATCGGGGCGCCAAGCCCCACCATTAGACCGGTCTGGGTCAGGAGTAGACTAGACTCGAATCTCAGCACAGCCCTGATCAGTGGCGCTGTTTTCGTGACCTCAGGAGCAGTCATGGCATCGAGCACTCAACGTGTCGCCTCGTTGGTATCCCACCGTGTGATCGGTTGCGTGCTCGCGGTGATCGCTGGGCTCACCTTGAGTAGTTGTTGGTCTGACTCCACCGATGAGACCTGTTCTAAGGTGCTGGAGTTTCAGTCTGTCCAGTCCCAGACCCACGGTGATGCCATCTCCGATAACACCACCGTCAGTGACCAGATGACCGAGGAATGGAACCAAGCCACCGATAAGACCAGCGATGATCGACTCGCTGAGGCGATGCGCGTGTATGCGCCAGCATTTACCCAACAGGTCTCGACCATGGCCGGTGAATCACCCGATGCCGTCCCGGATGTCGATTTATCGAACCCAGATATTCAGCAGGCCGCGGCCACCCTCGACGAGATCTGCGGTACGAGCTGGAGTCTTGACGAGTCATCAACCTCCCCGTAGGAAATATCACGAAAGGCTGACTACCCGATGTCTATTGTTGTGATCAATGCGCTGACCGTACCTGACGAAGCTCGCGCAACTCTCGAACAGCGTTTTGCTGCTCGCAAACATGCTGTCGACCAAGCACCCGGTTTTGAAGGCTTCAAATTGTTACGCCCTACTGCCGGCGAAGACCGTTATTTTGTCTTCACCCAATGGGCTTCCCGTCAGGACTTTGAACACTGGCGCGACCACGGTGCAGCTGCCGCACATGCCCATGACGATTCCGAACAGGGCGAGCGTCCCAAACCGGCCGCCCAAAGTGCTGAGCTTCTCGAGTTTGAGATCGTCGACCTCTAGAAATCACTCTAGAGCTAAGGAGTAATTTTTCGTGGCCACTATCCGTCCTATCACCATTCACGGTGATCCTGTCCTCCACCGTCGTGCCACTGAGGTCACCGAGATCACCCCGGAGATCGTCACGCTCGTTCAGGACATGCACCTCACCCAGCGGGTTGCCAATGGCGTTGGCTTAGCCGCACCGCAAGTTGGGGTCGGGCTACGAATCTTTACCTGGGGCTACGAGGACACCGCAGGGGTAGCACCCACCCACGGCGAAGTGATCAATCCGGTGCTGACTGTGCTGGGCAAAATTTCGGAGGAAGAACCCGACCGCACCGAGGATACCGAGGGTTGCCTGTCGGTCCCCGGGCTGGGATTCCCCTTGCAGCGTTCAGATCATGTCCGCCTGCAAGGTTTTACCGTCAACGGTGATGCGCTCGATTTCGAGGCCACCGGTTGGTTTGCCCGCATTATGCAGCATGAATTCGACCACCTCAACGGCACGCTATATGTCAACCGGTTGAATAAGCGCTGGTCGAAAAGGTGGAAGAAAGAGCTGAAAAAACACGGCTGGACTACCGAAGGTCGCACCTGGTTGCCAGGAAACGATCAGGATCCTTTCGGCCACGAGGTAGACGCCGAGGCCCTGGCCGAAGCGGAGGATACACCAAACAGTCGGCAAGATTCCTAGCCACCAACGCACAGCCCCCGGCCACGTCCTTCTGTTGGGACGCATTCGGGGGCTGTGGTGTTCGCTGTCCTGATGCCTCGGTTGGGCGGTCCTAGTCGCGAGCCGGAAGCACTGGCAGGGATTCACCGGCCATCTTCTCAATGACGCGGATGACCTGAGAAGAGTATCCAAACTCGTTGTCGTACCAGACGTAGAGCACCAAGTGGGTGCCGTTATTGACGATGGTGGACAGACCATCAACTACGCCGGCACGCTCGGAGCCCACAAAGTCGGTGGAGACGACCTCTGGAGAGTTGGTGTAGTCAATCTGGCTACGCATCGCACCGGTCAGTGACTCTTGGCGCAAGCGGGAGTTGATCTCATCGACCGAGGTCGGCTTGTTGAGTTCCAGGTTCAAAATAGCCATCGAGACATCCGGAACCGGAACACGGATGGCATTACCCGATAATTTGCCCTTCAACTCGGGCAGAGCCTTGGCCACTGCTTTCGCCGCGCCGGTTTCGGTCAGCACCATATTCAGGCCTGCCGAGCGACCGCGGCGGGAGCCCTTGTGGAAGTTATCGGTGAGGTTCTGGTCGTTGGTATAGGCGTGCACGGTTTCGACGTGGCCGTGGTCAATGCCGTACTCGTCCTGGATAACCTTCAGCACCGGAGTGATGCCGTTGGTCGTGCACGATGCGGCGGAGACGATCGTGTCCTCGGGCCGAATATCAGTGTGGTTCACACCGTAGACGATGTTTTTAATATCGCCCTTACCCGGTGCGGTCAGGATCACCTTGGCGCTCCCCCGAGCAGCCAAGTGCTTGCTCAGGCCTTCTTCGTCACGCCAACGCCCGGTGTTATCGACCACGATGGCCTCGGAGATGCCGTAGGCGGTGTAGTCCACCTCGGCCGGATCGGAGGCGTAGATGACCTGGATGCGCGTGCCATTGGCGGTGATGGTGTTGGAGTCCTCATCCACCACGACCGAACCGTTGAACGGCCCGTGAATGGAGTCGCGGCGCAACAGGGAAGCGCGTTTGATCAAGTCGTCATCGGTGTTGCGACGCACCACAATGGCGCGCAGCCGCAAACCGGTTCCGCCACCGGCGTGGGAGAGTAGAATCCGGGCCAGCAGGCGACCGATCCGGCCGAAACCGTAGAGCACCACATCGGTTTCTTCCCCCACCCCGGCACCGTTGCCGTCGACAATGTCAGCTAGTGCGGTGCGCAAGAACTCTTCGGGGTCGTTCACGCCCGAAGACCGCCAGTCACGCACCAACAGGGCGAGGTCCAATTTGGCCGCACCCAGGTTCAACTGAGTAGCTGCCTGTAGCAGGGGGAAGGTTTCAGCAATGGGAAGTTCGGCTTCATCGACCTGCCGGGCAAAACGGTGGGCACGGATAACGTCGATGACCGACTTGTGAACCAGCGTGCGTCCATGAATGTTGGTGACAACATTGTGGTCGCGGTAGAGCTGGCCGATCAGCGGGATCATCCGCTCTGCCAGTTCTTCTCGCTGTCCCCACTTGTCTTCGGCCTGTTTAATCTCAGCGGTGTGATCTGCCACTGGGTGTTCATCCTCTCTGGCGAAGGCAATGCCCCGACGACATCCTTGTCGCAGGGCGGGCTGCTACGGATGGCTCCAAACGTCCTTTCATTCTAACCACGACTAGCCGGTGGGCAGGGACATCACACGGCGGAGCAATGGCTCACACCGCCGATTCGTAGGCAGGCTGGTCCGGACAGGTCTGCAGAATATTCTCCAATGCCTGTCGTTCTTCCGCGGTGACCCACAGCTCATATTTGGCTTTGACCGAGATCTGTCGGCCGGCATACTCGCAGTGGCTTTCCGGATCCGGAGGCAACCATTCAGAGGCGTCGCTATTAGATTTGGCAGTATTTACCGGACCGGAGACGGCTTCAAGGTTCAACGGGTCGTTAGCAAACCGGTGGCGCTGGTCTTCAGACAGTTCTTGGGCGCCTTTTTGCCAGGCGTCTGATAGCGCAACGACGTGATCAATTTGTACCTGCGAGGAGGTGTCCTCGCCACGCTGGAAGGTCAGGGTTTGACCGGTGTACAGGTCCTCAAGCACCCCGCTGTCTACCACGCAGTCATCGGTGCCACTGCGGTAGGTGACGTTTTGGAGATCACGGGCCAGAATTTCATTGCGGGTACTACACCCATCACCGTCGAGGTCCAGCCAGCCATCACCAAAGTATTCGCGCTGATATTCAGCGGAGAAGTCACGGTCCCCGGTCTCCAGGTGATCAAGGAGCTCTTCAGCAGTGCGGTCTTGGGCATCCACCTCGGTCAATGTGGACTGGTCGGGAAACAGCCCGAAGACCACGAGCAGCCCCATCAACACCAGGGCGGCCACCACGACGGTCCCGGTCGTGCGCCGGGAAGACTTCCGCCGGCGGCTCGCGCTACGCCCGATGCCTGGCGACCTGCGATGTCCTCTGTGGTGATGGGACCGAGAGCCGAGGCGAGACCGCGACTTTCCACGCCGAGGATAAGGTGCCTGCACAGCCGCGTCCTCCTTTAAGACCCTAACGATGTGGGAGATATTCACCGGCAGGTGGCCA
This sequence comes from Auritidibacter sp. NML120636, assembly GCF_003185945.1. Taxonomy (NCBI): domain Bacteria; kingdom Bacillati; phylum Actinomycetota; class Actinomycetes; order Micrococcales; family Micrococcaceae; genus Auritidibacter; species Auritidibacter sp. NML120636. The sequence goes on along the minus strand of NZ_QHLO01000001.1, from coordinate 371,708 downwards.
CCGGTGCTGACGATCAGTGGGATGGACCGGCGATAAGCCGGATCCTGTGCCGTGGGCTCGTTGCCAAGCCCACGGTAACGGTCATCCATCTAGGTCAGACTGCATTGCTGCAGGACTCTAGCAACCAACCCGGGTGCGTCTCGCGGGCCACGAGTTGGCACCCTACTTGGTTTTGCACCGGATGGGGTTTACCAAGCCGTTGCTGTCACCAGCAACGCTGGTGGTCTCTTACACCACCGTTTCACCCTTACCCAACAGGGGCGGTTTACTTTCTGTTGCACTAGCCTGCGGGTTACCCCGAGTGGGCGTTACCCACCATCCTGCCCTACGGTGTCCGGACTTTCCTCGACTCACGTCGCTGAGCCGCGACCGTTTGCCGGACCATCCCGGACAGCTAGTCTAGCGTTCCCGGCGGTCACCCTCAGGCCATAAGAACAACTGTTGTTTACATCGCCACGACTTGTCGGTCACCGGGAGTTTGGTCTCTGCCGTTTAGAGTGGGACTAATGCTAGTGCTTTTGCCCCCTTCAGAAGGAAAGAATTACCCAGAGAAAGGTCGCCCGATCTCTTGGGATTCTTTGGTGTTCCCGCAACTGAACGGAGAGCGCCACACCATGATGGGAAATCTGGCGACAGCCTCCTCGTTGCCGACGGTCTACGATGAGCTTGGGGTGTCCCGAAAACTCAGCAATGAGGTGGCCGCCAACCAGCACCTGAATATTGCACCCGCCGCACCAGCGCACCAGATTTATACCGGAGTGCTCTATGAAGCATTCGATTATGCCTCCCTGACGCCGGCGGCCAAACGGCGCGCTCGGCAGAAAGTTTTGGTTTTCTCTGGTCTGTTCGGCGTCACCGGGATTGCCGATAGAATTCCGGCCTACCGGATGTCTGTATCCGCCAAACTGCACACCGTGGGCACGACCGCTAAGTGGTGGCGCCCCAAAATGGCACCGTGGCTGGACCAACGCGCCACCCACGATGGCCCGATCGTGGATTGTCGATCCGGTGGTTATCAGAAAATGTGGGAAGCCCCGCACCCCATCACATTGACCGTCAATGTTTTCCAGATGCGTGGTGGCACCCCGAAGACTGTCTCCCACGCGGCAAAGTACACCCGTGGCCGAATTGCCCGAGCCTTAGTCGAGGCCGATGCTCGCTCCACGCGCTCCTTGGACAAGGTGCTCGACGTGGTCAAAGAAGCCGGCCGTAGCGGTGGTGAAGACCGCTGGGACGTGGAAATGGTGCGCCCCCAAGCCTCTCGGGGCGGCTCGTTGCAGGTCATTTTGCCTGAAGACTAGCTCCGACTACTCCGTCGCTACGCCTCGTCGCGAATAAGGATGACGCCGGTCTCTGGATCATAGGCCAGCTGGTCGGCGGGCGTATTGTCAATCGCTGCGAGTTCTACCGGCGACAGTGTCATGCCACTGGCCGAGGTATTGCCGTCTAACCGCATAACACCGATTCCTGCGTTACGCTGGGCAATGTCTTGGTAGTGAGCCACCAACTCCTCCGGCAGGCTCCCAACCAGTTCAGCCCGTGCTGCCGTTAGTCGTTTGCCCTCGGTAGCGATCTGGCCCATCTGGTCTTTCAGTCGCACCGCGAGCTCTTCGAGGTTTTGCTTCAAATACTGACGCTGTTGTTGGCAGGCGGAGATCTCGGCATCCACCCCGGCCACAGCCTCACGGGCAGCACCGGTGGCCGCTTCCGCCTGCGCCAGATCGGCTTCCACCGAGGATTTCTGCGCCAAGATCGCATTCAACTGGTGGGAGTTCGCCGCGTTCTCTTCTGCTTGCCCGCTCAACGTCTTCACCCGCCGGTCAAGGGATGCTTCGGTTGACTGTGCTTCAGCCAGGCGGAGACCAGCGTCCTCCCGTTGACGGTTGAGGTGTTGGAGTTGATCGGTGAACTTCTCGTACTGGTTTTTGCCTTGCTGGTAATCAGGGTCTTTCTTCAGCTGAGCCAGGCGCTGTTTCGCTGTGGCAATCTGGGTGTCGAAGGCCTGCAGGTCGAGAAGTCGTCGTTGGGTTTCGGGGTCGTAGCGTGTCACTGGCATCGCGCCATTCCTTTCGATCCGTACACTGTCCGCGTCGCTTCTGGTCTCGTGTCTTCTCGTCGGGTCTGTTGTGGTGTGATCAGTTTCGACCGGCGGTGATCACAAAGTCCCAGGGGTCGGTGTTCAGTGCTGAGACGCCAGTGTCAACCGTCCAGCCATGCTCGGCCAACCCGCGCTGTAGGGCCTGTGCGGCTGCCGGCAAGAACAGCCATTCGGAGGCGAAATGGGAGACGTCGACCAGATAGGGTCGGTCGCCTTCTAGTGCTGCCCGTTCGCGGGCTTCACTGGCTGGATGGTGGCGCAAATCAGCGGTGACATATACATCAGCGTGGTGGGCACGCACCTGGTCGAATAACGAGTCTCCGGCCCCACCGGTCACCGCCACGGTGCGGACCACGCCGTTGCGGTCACCGGCCACCCGCACTCCGGGCGCGACCGCGGGCAGAGCAGAAAACACCCGGGCGGCAAAGTCTTCCAGGCGCAATGGGTGGGGCAACGTCCCAACTCGACCCATCCCCTCACCGTTGACTGATTGTCCCTTCTCGGCCGGTGCCAGTGGCACCACATGCTGCAGGCCCAGAATCTCGGCCATCACATCGGAGACCCCGCCGACCGCAGAATCGGCGTTGGTATGAGCGGTAATCAGTGCACACCCACCCTCAATCAGAGTGTGCACGACTTTGCCCTTAAATTGGTCCGCTGCCACCGAGTGCACCGCTTTGAGCAACAGCGGGTGATGGGTAATCAACAGATCGGCTCCGGCCTCTACAGCCTCATCGACCACCGCTTGAACCGGATCAACGGCCCAATGAACTCGCCGCACGGGTTGTTCAACTCGGCCGGTCACCACTCCGGAAGCATCCCAGGGTTCGGCCAGTGATAACGGCCAGAGTTCTTCCATCACCTCGATCACCTCGCGCAAGGTGGGAGTTCGGTGGTATCGGTGCTGCTGGGTGGACGCATCGGACGCTGACGAGAGTGTGGAATCGGCCATGTCTCTATTGTCTCGCAGTCAGGGAATGAATTCACCCCCGTAGCACGCTATACCTGGCGTGATGGATCAGAACTTCGACACGAACGCGACACCGCAGACCCGTGAGCTCATCATGGCTGGGGGCTGTTTTTGGTGTCAGGACGCCATTTATCGCAAGACCCGGGGTATTACCGCAGTGGAAAGTGGCTACACCGGTGGCTACGTAGACCATCCCAGCTATCGGCAGGTCTGCAGTGGCACCACCGGGCACGCCGAGGCGGTAAAGGTCCGCTTTGACCCTCAGGTAATCGATGTGGGGGTGGTTCTCGATATCTTTTTCGCCTCGCACAATCCGACGAGTCTGAACAGACAAGGTGGGGATGTCGGCCCCCAGTATCGTTCTGCGGTCTTCCCCCGCACCGCGCAAGACCGCCAGGACTTTGCAGACGCGATCGACCGACACCAGCAGCTCTGGGATGCTCCGATTGTGACCACCATCGAACCGGCGGGGCACTGGTGGCCAGCCGAAGATGAGCACCAGGACTTTTATCACAAACACCCCGCCATGGGATATTGCCAGGTGGTCATTAACCCAAAACTGTCCCGAATCCGCAAAGATTACGCTTCGTGGCTGATCGACTGATGCCTTCCCACGTGATCTTCTACGCTTAAGTAAGGAAAGACTAACCCGTTGCCCGCGGTGAAAGAAAGGATGGCAACACCCATGGCACTACTGAATAATATTACCGAAGCTGTTGGTCACACCCCCTTGGTCAAGCTCAACCGCTTGGACCAGGACTTGCCTGGCAATGTGGCGGCCAAGGTGGAGTTCTACAACCCAGCTAATTCAGTCAAGGACCGTATTGGTGTCGCGATCATCAACGCTGCCGAGAAGTCCGGCGAGCTTCGCCCGGGTGGCATCGTTGTGGAAGGTACGTCCGGGAACACCGGTATCGCTCTGGCGATGGTTGGGGCAGCTCGTGGCTACCGTGTCATTCTCACCATGCCCGAAACCATGTCGGCTGAGCGTCGGGTGATGTTGCGCGCCTATGGTGCAGAAATCGTACTCACCCCCGGTGCCGATGGGATGCGCGGCGCCGTCGAAAAGGCCCAACAGATCGTGGCCGAGTCTGATAACGCCATCTGGGCTCGCCAGTTCGCCAACGAAGCCAACGTGCAGGCACACTATGACACCACCGGGCCGGAGCTGTGGGAAGACTCCGACGGCGCTATTGATGTGCTGGTCTCCGGTATCGGTACCGGTGGCACCTTGACCGGTGCTGGGCGCTATCTGCGCGAGCAGAAGCCGGAGCTGAAGATCGTGGCCGTCGAGCCAGCAGATTCGCCGATCCTTTCCGGCGGCAAGCCCGGCCCGCACAAGATCCAGGGTATCGGGGCGAACTTCGTCCCCGAGGTGCTCGACACCGAACTGTACAACGAGGTCTACGCCGCCACGTTGGAGGAATCCGTCAAGGCTGCCCGCGACCTCGGTACCCAGGAAGGCATTCTGGGCGGTATTTCCGCTGGTGCCATCATCTCGGCTGCGCTGGCTGAGGCCGCCAAGTCCGACAACGAGGGCAAGCTGATCGTGGCGATCATCCCCGACTTCGGTGAGCGCTACATTTCCACCGTGCTGTACGAAGACATTCGCGGCTAACTGGCTGGGGTAGGCCAGTACGCGCTCAGCAAGCCCGGAAGAGCGCTGCAGGCCCCCGCCCAGGTCACCTAGGACCGGCGGGGGTCTTTTTTGTCTCGTAACGTTTCAGAGTGGAATATGACACTAAACTCACGTGTTGTTGATAGATGCCTGACCCCGTTCGCGGTCAGCAGATGATGGAAACTCGCACCGAAAGGCTGAGCTCAGTGGGCTTTCTCTCACGTATTACCCGTCGCGTTGTCGAAGATATCCAGGCGGTCAAGGACCATGACCCCGCGGCTCGGGGCTCCGTTGAAGTCGCGTTGGCCTATTCGGGGCTCCATGCCATATGGATGCACCGTCTTGCCCATAAAGCCTGGCAACACGAGCACCTCAAACTTCCTGCTCGCCTGCTGTCCCAAATCAACCGGGCGCTGACCGGTATCGAGATTCACCCGGGGGCCACGATTGGTCGGCGGTTTTTTATCGACCACGGCATGGGCGTGGTGATTGGCGAAACCACGGAGATCGGTGACGATGTGATGCTGTATCACGGTGTGACGCTTGGTGGACAGTCCTTGGAGAAGGTCAAGCGCCACCCCACGTTGCATGACGGTGTCGTCGTCGGTGCTGGCGCTAAGATCCTCGGCCCGGTGGAGATTGGGGCGGGCACTGCGGTGGGTGCTAACGCGGTGGTCGTCAAAGATACTCCCGATAATGCCATTGCCACCGGTGTACCGGCCACCGCGCGTATTCGGAAATCACCGCAGGAAAATAAGCCGGCCGTCGACCCGGCAGAGTACGTCGACCCGGCCCTGTGGATCTAAGGACCTTGCCCTAGGCTCGGGCCCCAGCCGTCTGCGTGTCCGGGATCCACCGGGCTAACCACATCGTGAGCACTCCGGCAGCGGGAACCACCAGCAGCGCCCAGCGTAGCTCGCTGACCTCGGCGAGTGCACCGACCACCGGTGGGGTGATGAGAAAGCCAATCCGCATCAGCCAGGACACGAGGGTGACGCCGGTTCCTTCGGGTAAGCCCGGGATACGGTGGGCTTGATCGTAGGCGCCGGGGACCAGAGCCGCGGAGCCGTATCCGGCGATGCCGACTCCCAGGATGGTGCCCCAGACCGATGGGAACAGCAACGCGACACCGAGCCCGAGCCCGATCAATGCACCACCCAGGCTGAGGATGGGGCGTAGCCCGAAGCGGTTAATCAGCGGGTCGGCGACCAACCGGCCCATCAGTTGGCCGGTGATCAGCGTGGTGAACCCCATAGTTGCCACGATGGGGCTGGTGCCACGTTCCTCGGAGAGATACAGGGCCGCCCAGGAGTTCCCGACGTCTTCAACCATGGTCCCGGTGTTGCCGATCAAGACCAGCACCAGCAGGAATCCAAGGCTCGACCAGCGGATCGGCAGGCGGCAACGTTTCCCCGGTGTCGGGTGACTCTCGATGGATACCTGCCCGGGTGCAGTGCCGGTGTGTTGGCGTGGGAGCATCCACCACCAGGCCCCAACAGCCGCCAGCGTGAACATCGCCCCGGAGAGGCTCAGGTGTACCGGTAGCGGGAGGGTGAGCCCCACTGCCCCGGCTGCCATGACCCCACCCAGCACCCCACCCAGCGACCAGACCGCGTGCAAGGAATTGATGATGGACCGGTGGTATCCGGCTTGGACACGCAAGGCGTGCTCATTTTGGGAAACATCGGCCACCGCATCAGCGCCACCGGCAATCAGCAGACACAGCATGAGCACCCAGAGGCTGGGGGCCAAGCTCGCTCCGAGCAGACCAACAGCCACCAGTGCGGTAAAGACCGCGGCAATCAGCCCGGACCCGAAAGCCCGCACGAGCCGGGCGGCCAGGAGTCCGAACAGGATCGCTCCGGCGGGAAACGCGGCGACGGCAATACCGAAGACCCCGTCGCTGAGTCCTAGCGAGTCTTTGATCTCCGGGTAGCGTGGCAACAGGTTGGCGAACAGGGCCCCGTTGGTCAGAAACAACACGGCGGTGGCGGCCCGTGCGCGCCGGTAAGGTGCAGGCGGTGTGTGGCTACTGCTCAATCTCGCAACGGTCCTGGGACCACAGGGTATGGAAGGACCCGTGGCGGTCGACGCGCTGATAGGTGTGGGCGCCAAAGTAGTCGCGCAAGCCCTGAGTCAGTGCCGCTGGCAGTCGCTCGGCGCGCATCTGGTCGTACCAGGCCAGGGCCGAGGAGAACACCGGGACCGGCACACCCGCCGCCACACCGGTGGCGACCACACGACGCCAGGCCGGAAGAGTTGCGGTGATCGCTTCGGTGAACTTCGGGGCGAACAACAGGTTTGCCGGGTAGTCCCCGGCTCCGGAATTCTGCGGATCGGGGTGCCGGGTCACATCGCGTCCGCCATAGGCTTGCATGATCTCGTCGAGCAACCGGGCGCGAATGATGCAACCATTCCGCCACAGCGAGGCGATGGTGCCAATATCCAATGGCCAGTCGTAGGTGGCTGCCGCGGTGGTGAGCATGTCGATGCCTTGGGCATAAGACACCAGCTTGGAGGCATATAGTGCCTGGGCCACATCGTCGATGAAAGCCTCCCGGTCGTCAATGGTCACCGGTTCAGCCCCGGCCGAGAGAAGCTGCTGGGCTTGGGCTCGTACCTGACGCTGTGACGAGACGGTACGGGCGAAGACGGACTCAGCGATCGCGGCGACTCCGGAGCCAATGTCCAGCCCAGAGATCGCGGTCCAGCGACCGGTGCCTTTTTGTCCCGCACTGTCAACGATGACATCCACCAGGGGCTTGCCAGTGGTGGCATCGATGTGGCCCAGAACCTGGGCGGTGATATCGATCAGGTAGGACTCCAGTTGGGTGGTGTTCCACGTGGCGAAAATCTCGGCCTGTTCTGCCGGTGAGATGCCGGCGACCTGGCGCATCAAATCATAGGCCTCACCGATGACCTGCATATCGGCGTATTCGATCCCGTTGTGCACCATCTTCACGTAGTGGCCGGCCCCATTGGGGCCGATCCAGGCACAGCACGGGTCGCCCTGGAAGTCAGCGGCAATGTCTTCGAGCATCGGGCCCAGGCTCTGGTAGGAGGCCGGGGGGCCACCGGGCATGATGGCCGGGCCGTTCAGTGCGCCGTCTTCCCCACCGGAAACGCCGACTCCCACGAAGTGCAGGCCCCGCTCAGCCAGGGCCTGTTCGCGACGGATGGTGTCCGGGTAGTGGGAGTTGCCACCGTCGATCACCACATCCCCGGGCTCCAGGAGTTCAGCTAGCTCTGCGATCACGGCATCCACCGCACCGGCAGCGACCATGACCAGCACCCGACGGGGGCGCTTCAGCTCAGCGACCAGCTCGGCCAGGGTTTCGGTCCCCACAAATTCGCCCTCGTCACCGTGCTCGGCGAGCAACGACTCGGTGCGTTCGGCGGATCGGTTGTGGACAGCGACCACATAGCCGTGGCGAGCGAAGTTGCGGGCAAGGTTGGCACCCATCACTGCCAGACCGGTGACCGCAATATCGGCGCGTGGCTCTGGGGAGGACTCGGTGGCTGTCTCGGTGGGTTCCGCACTCATCGAAAGGATCCTTTCCTGGCAGGCGAAAGCGTCGGTCGGGGCGGGGACCGTCCCCGTTTAGTCTAGCGCCCGGGTGGTGTCCCGTCCTGGAAGCGGGAGCCGCAGCGAGGATTCTGGTCGACGATTAGTCTCCCACGGCATCCCGGCCACGCTGAACGATCAGCGGATCGGGTTCACCGACGACATCGTAGTCTTTGTCGTCGTAGTCAAACTGGGAAAGGTAGTAGCGCATTGCGTTCAGACGGGCGCGTTTTTTGTCATTGGATTTGACGGTAATCCACGGGGCGTGGTCGGTGTCGGTGTGCATGAACATCTTTTCTTTGGCTTCGGTGTAGTCTTCCCACCGGTCCAAAGCTTCCAAGTCCATCGGCGACAGCTTCCAGCGACGCACCGGGTCCAGCTGACGGATCGCAAACCGCGTGCGCTGTTCGGTCTGCGTGACCGAGAACCAAAACTTGGTCAGGTGGATGCCGTCTTCCACCAGCATTTTCTCGAACAGTGGCACCTGGTTCATGAAGGTCTTGTATTGCTCGTCGGTGGAGAAGCCCATCACGCGCTCCACACCGGCGCGGTTGTACCAGGAGCGGTCAAATAACACCATCTCCCCGGCGGTGGGAAAGTGGTTGATGTAGCGCTGGAAGTACCACTGGCCCGATTCAACTTCGGTGGGCTTATTCAGCGCCACCACTCGAGCAGCACGAGGGTTGAGGTGCTCAGTGAAGCGCTTGATCGTGCCACCCTTACCCGCAGCGTCGCGACCTTCAAAAACGATAATGTGGCGTTGCCCGGTGTCCTGGGTCCAGTACTGCAGTTTCAGCAATTCGATCTGGAGCCGGTACTTCTCGAGCTCGTATTCTTCACGAGTCAGGCGTTCCTCATACGGGTAGTTTTCGCGCCAGGTGTCGACGGCCTTACCCAAAGGATCAATCAGATCGGGGTCGGGGGTGTGACCGTCCGAGACCGTGTACCCGCCCTCGCGCATGGCGTCAATAAATTCACGTAGATTCTGGCGCGGGGAATCCGGTTCCAACATTTCCAGCATGGTCGTTGTCTCCTCTGGTACGGGTCAAGATTGCTGTGGTGCACTCGGCGTCGAACCCACCACCACCGTCAATATAACCGCTCGGTCAAGCTCCGACTAACGGTCACGTGAATCCGCGGTGAACAGTTCTCGGTTTTCGGTTTCCACCACACGCCACTGCAAATCGCGGAGCCGTTCTCGGTCGCGCTTGCTCAACGCACGGGTCATCCGCCGGCCGGTCTTGGTGATCCGGTCACATAGCTGCGTGGCGAATTCGTTACCTTGCTCAGTGATCACCGCAGCACGCTCTCGGTGATCGTGCTCAGCCACTTGACGCACCACGTGCTTATTTTTCACCAGCCGGGTGACAATTGCCGAGGTGGTGGATCGGTCCAACCCCACGTGGCGTGCCAACTCAGTTTGGGAAATGCCCGGATGCAAACCGGCCGTCACCAGCACGCACATTTCCTCGGGTTTGTAGTGGTTCCACTCCACGCTACGAGACCACAGGGTTGCGTGGCGGTCTAAGACCCGTCGCACCATATCTCCGGGGTAGGACCAGGACAGGTCATCCTCGGTCAGTCGTCCAATGATGCGCCACTGGTCGATCACCCACGTGGCGTCTTCGGGATTCAACGGATCCAACAGCCGGTGTTGGACCACCTGGACCGAGGTCTTCAGTTGTTCCGTGGCAATCTTGGCTGGGCCGGTCAACGAGATCGTCCGTCGTCGCCCATCGTGGGGATCGGGGTGCCGGGTGACCCAACCGGTGTCTTCCAGGCGACGAAACAGTTCCGAGGATTGGGCTCGCTCCACGCCGGTTGCCTCCAGAGCAGCGTGCTGGTCGACGGGCTGATCGTCGAGTTCGCAGAGCCGTTGCACCGATAGCAACACGGAGAACTGCACGGGCGTGAGATCGAGGTCAATCACCTCGTTCCAGATCCTGAGATACCGGCCATCCAATCGTCGCATCTGGTAGCCGAAGTACTTTTGTACAGCGTTGAGTTTTCCCATGGCCACCGGCCCCCTTGAGCACGCTCCCTGAGTACGCGGCATCTCACGTCTCGGTCTGACAACTTCCCGTTATGTCGGAACAATTCATTATATACCCGCAAGTAATTCAGATCATGGACGACGTAGAACACAAAAAAGGCGATAAAACCACCTGGACCACGTGGTTCATCGCCCGGAGTTCTCAACCACCCTCGCACCGTGGCGATCTGGACGGTTGGCTAACACATTCAGCACAGAGTGGGTCCTACCGGGATCGAACCGATGACCTACTGGGTGTAAACCAGTTGCTCTACCAGCTGAGCTAAAGACCCGAAGAATAACGCAGACTATCCTAACCCAGCGGTGGAGTTTCGCCAAATTGCTCTTGAGCCAACCGCAGGTGCTCGGTGTGTTCCCGGGGCTGGAGCGCGCTACCGGTCACGCGGGCTCGTTCGACACCAGCGCGATCCAGTAGCACACTGTGTCGCAATGGCTTACCGGTAGCGGGATCAAACGCCTGGAAGCTCTCGGCAATCGCGCCGTGTGGCCAGAAGTCAGATAGTAACGGTATGGGACCCGCCGACCCCGTGGCGGGATCATCCGCGCCCCAGAGCTGGTCGGCTAGCACCCGGAGCACGGCCACAGAATCCACCGCCACCACACGCAGTCCCACCCTGGTTTCGCTCAGCTGGGTGACCAGTGTGGGAAGGGCGGTCAACTCGCGGGAGCACACCGGCGTAAACGCGCCGGGAAGAAAATACAGCCACACCCCCGCCAACGAACACTCGGTTCTCTCGGGTGCCAGGAACGGAGAGGACCACCTCTGGCCGTACTGGTCTCGTGCCGACAGGGCACCGGGCGAGCTCACAGCGGTGAGGCGACTTCCAGCCGAGTGGCTGACCAGCTGTCAGACACTCCCGCCTGGGAGGTGCGACGTAATGCGGTCGAGCGGCAGGCCTCTTCAATATCAGACGGCGGCACATGGAGTTCTTGTGCCGGTTTGGGCACCAACAACCAAATGGCGCCGTTTTCGGCCAGATTGGTTTGGGCATCGACGAGAGCATCGGCGAGATCTTGAGCGTCGCCTTCATCGGATCGCCACCACAGCAAAACGGCCTCGACCGGTTCGCGGTCATCTTCGGCCAACAGTGGCTCGCCGAGTTCGTCTTCCAAACCGTTGCGAAACTGGAAGTCGATATCGTCATCCCATCCCAGTTCTTGAACAATATCGCCCACGGACAGGCCCAGGGCCTCAACGAGGCCGGCCGATTGGTTCACGACACGCTCCTTGTGATGTGTGAGGGTAACAGCCGGAACCGAATCGGCCCGGTTCCGGCGTTAGTCAGTATCTCTAGCATATCGACGCCGGTGACGTTAGCAACAATGCCACGCTCGGTCGCTACGGTTGGGCCCAACGTTACTGCCTCGACATGCTGTCGTTACCCGTTCGTACACCGTTTTGACCGGCTCGATGGCGACCGTGAGACAGGTAACGATCGCGTCCTGAGCGTGTCTGAACTCCGCTGCACGCGGTATTCTCGAAAGTATCAGCACCAGCTCGCACACCCACCGGTCTGCGATCTGGTCACCGTGATGACGCAACCCAATGTGGTGGCGATACCACCGATGAAGAGAGGTTCACGACGTGAGCGCAGCTGAAGAAAGTTCCCACATCCGCAATCGATTGACCGACAACGTTCCGGATAAGGATCCCCAAGAGACACAGGACTGGATCGAATCTTTTGACGGAATGCTCGAGGAACGGGGCACCGAACGCGCTGAGTACATCATGCGCAATCTTTTGCAGCGGGCTAGCTCCAAGTCGGTGTCTATTCCCATGGTGACCACCACCGACTACGTCAACACCATCCCGGCGGACCAGGAACCGGATTATCCCGGCGATGAAGAACTGGAACGCCGGTACCGTAACTATTTGCGGTGGAACGCTGCCATGATTGTCCAGCACGCTCAGCGTGAAGGCATCGAGGTCGGTGGCCACATTTCATCCTACGCTGGCCAGGCCACCCTGTACGAAGTGGGCTTGAACCACTTCTTTCGCGGACCCGATCACCCCGGTGGTGGCGACCAGGTCTTCTTCCAGGGCCACTCCTCCCCGGGAAACTACGCTCGAGCCTTTCTCGAGGGCCGGCTGACCGAAGAGGATCTAGATGGGTTCCGCCAGGAGAAATCAAAGGGCGACCACGGGCTACCCTCCTACCCTCACCCGCGGATGATGTCGGACTTCTGGCAGTTCCCCACCGTGTCGATGGGGATCGGCCCACTGAATGCAATCCAGCAGGCCCAGGTTAACCGCTACTTGCACAACCGGGGTATTAAAGACACCTCGGAGCAGCACGTGTGGGCGTTCTTGGGCGATGGCGAAATGGATGAGCCTGAATCCCGCGGTGCTTTGCATATTGCAGCCAACGACAAGCTGGACAACCTAACGTTTGTGATCAACTGCAACCTGCAACGTCTCGACGGCCCGGTCCGCGGTAACGGCAAGATCGTCCAGGAACTGGAAGCCTACTTCCACGGTGCCGGCTGGAACGTGATCAAGGTGTTGTGGGGTCGTGAATGGGATCCGCTATTAGAAGCCGACGACACCGGCGAACTGGTGCGCATCATGAATGAAACCCCCGATGGCGACTACCAGACCTATAAAGCCGAAGATGGCGCCTTTGTGCGCGAACACTTCTTTGGTCGGTCTTCGACCACCAAGGAACTGGTTGCCGATATGTCTGATGATGAGATCTGGGGCCTGAAGCGTGGCGGTCACGACTATAAGAAGGTCTACGCCGCCTATGATGCCGCGCTGAAGTTCAAGGGCAAGCCCACGGTGATTTTGGCTCACACCATCAAGGGCTATGGTCTGGGCACCCACTTCGAAGGTCGTAACGCAACCCACCAGATGAAGAAATTGACCGTGGAGGACATCAAGGTCTTCCGCGACCGTCACCGGATCCCGATCTCCGATGAGCAGATCGAGGCCGATCCGTACCACGTGCCCTACTATCACCCAGGACCGGACGCTCCGGAAATCAAATACATGATGGAGCGCCGTGAGGCACTGGGTGGTTTCTTGCCACAGCGTCGAGAGAACTACGATCAGCTGGCGATGCCCGATGAGAAGCTGTACAAGCACGCGCGGAAGGGCTCCGGCAAGCAAGAAGTGGCGACCACGATGGCTTTCGTGCGTCTGCTTCGGGATATCATGCGCGATAAGAATATCGGTCAGCGCATCGTTCCGATCATCCCCGATGAGGCCCGCACCTTCGGGATGGACTCCTTCTTCCCCACCGCCAAGATCTACAACCCGCGCGGGCAGAACTATATGGCCGTAGACCGCGACCTGTTTCTGTCCTATAAGGAATCAAGCCAGGGCCAGCTGTTGCACGTGGGTATTAACGAAGCCGGTGCCACCGGGGCGATGACCGCCTTGGGTACCTCGTATGCCACCCACGGCGAGATCATGATTCCGATCTACATCTTCTACTCGATGTTCGGATTCCAGCGCACCGGGGATCTGGTGTGGGCGGCCACCGACCAACTGGCCCGTGGTTTCATGATTGGGGCTACCGCCGGTCGGACTACCCTGACCGGTGAAGGCACTCAGCACATGGACGGCCATTCCCCGATCCTGGCTGCCACGAACCCGGCGGTCCGCCACTACGATCCGGCGTTCTCCTACGAAATCGCCCACATTGTCCGCCACGGTTTGGATGTGATGTACGGCGACCACGACGGGGATCCGCTGGACCGTGACGTGCTCTTCTATCTGACCGTCTATAACGAGCCGATCGTGCACCCCGAAGAGCCCGAAGACCTCGACGTCGAGTCGTTGCTGAAGGGTATCTACCGTTACTCGGTGTCGGAGCACGGTGGCCCGAAGGTCAACCTCTTCGGCTCGGGTGTCTCCCTGCCCTGGGTCATTGAAGCCGCCGAGTTGCTGGCTGATGACTGGGGGGTCTCCGCAGATGTGTGGTCGGTGCCGTCCTGGACGGAGCTACGTCGCGAGGCCGTGGCCACCGAGCACTACAACTTTATGCATCCCGATGAGCAGGACCAGGTGCCATATATCACCCAGGTGCTCCAGGACGTCGACGGTCCGATCGTGGCCACCACCGACTACGTCACCCTGTTGCCCGACCAGCTACGCCCCTACATCCCCAACCGGTTCGCCGTGTTGGGCGCTGATGGCTTCGGCTTTGCCGACACTCGGGCCGCGGCACGTCGGTACTTCACGATTGACGCTCATTCAACCGTGGTGCGCGCTCTGAAGGAACTCGAAGCCACTGGCGAGGTGCCCGAGGGCACGACCGCCCAGGCTTTCGCCCAGTACCGGATTGATGATGTCGCTGCCGGCACCACCGGTACCGCCGGAGGAGACGCCTAACAAGCCCCTGCCCTGCGCGAACTTCCCCGGCGTTGTGCCCCGGAACTGCCGTGGTGGCCACCGAGCTGTCGTGCGCAGACCGGGGCACGCCCGTCTGGGAAGACGCAGATCCGCCGTTGGCACCGATTTATTCGGTTCCGGCACCCGTCCCGATCAGCAACCGCACAGACATAGCACAGACACCACATCACCTAACTCAAACTCATGCGTGAGAACACCAACGAGACCGACCACCAATCGTCTGCGAGACGACCACCGACGCTGTCGGAGGAAGCCCTCAAAGAGCTCTCCAGCCAGGTCGGCGTGTTGAAAACCAGCATCTTGCGGCAGCTGGAAACCGATTTGAGCTGGTATCGCGAGTTGGAAGCCGAACAACGTGCCTCGTTGGGAGCTATCGCCCAACAAGGCTTGCAGGCCTTCATCGACTGGTTCGCCACCGACCAGCCCCGCCCGGCTAATCAGATGAACCGGGTGCTCGCATCGGTGTTCGCCAATGCACCGGTGGAACTGTCTCGTACCGTGAATTTGCGACGAGCCTCCCAGCTCTTGCGATCCATCCTGGACACGGTGGAAACTCACCTGCCCACCGCGGTCGCCGAATCCGACCGGAGCACCATCCGAGAAGCGGTCTTGCGTTACTCCCGAGAGATCGCCTTCGCCTTGGCTGACGTCTACGCCAGGGCTGCCGAGAAGCGCGGAGCCTGGGACACCCGTCTGGAAGCACTACTACTCGACTCGGTGCTGCGCGGTGAGAACCCCGAAGAAATCCAATCACGAGCTGCCGCCCTGGGCTGGCGGGCCACCAGTGGCATCCTGGTAATCGCCGGTAATACCCCGTCGGAAAACCAACCGGCGGTCCTACCGCAGCTACGCCAAACCGCCACCCGGGCCCGCGTGGAGGCCTTGGTGGGTGTTTTCTCCGAGCAAATGCTCCTCGTGCTGGGCTCGGCAGAAGGACGTCACGACCTCATCGAACGGTTCACGCCCTTCTTTGGAGACGGTCCCGTGATTTACTCCTCCCCGGTTGATTCACTCCGCGAGGTCCACCACGCCGCCCACGAAGCGATCGCCGGATTCCACGCGGCTCCGGCCTACCCGGGGGCCCAGCGCCCGATTGCGGCCTCTGAGCTGTTAGCAGAACGCGTGTTGAACCGTGACGCCAGAGCCCAACGACTGCTCGTGCGGTTCTACTACCAGCCGCTGAAAACTGCCGGCGCGGCCATGATCTCAACATTGGACAGCTATTTACGGCTGGGTCACTCCTTGGAAGCCACCGCCCGCGATATGTTCATTCACGTCAATACCGTTCGGTACCGCTTACGTCGGATCGCGAAGCTAACTGGCAAAGATCCCCTGAACCCTCGAGATGCATATGTCCTACAAATTGCGCTGGCAACCGGTAGACTCATGGAGGCGAATACATCGCGTGAATACTGATCACCGCGCACTCGGCCGACATTGATACCTCGACCGTGGTTTGTAGGTTTCCTACAATAGTGTGGTGTGAGCTTCGTGCTGTGTCTCGCCTGTGAATCGTCGTCGAGTTTGGGAGAGTTGAATCTATGCTTGCAATTGTGTGCCCCGGACAAGGTTCTCAAACCCCAGGATTCCTGACAGACTGGCTGGAACTGGGGGATACCCGCGAACGTCTGGGCACCTACTCTGAGGCAACCGGCATTGATCTGCTCGCCCACGGAACGGTCTCAGATGAACAGACCATCAAAGACACCGCCGTGGCCCAACCCCTGATTGTTGCTGCCGGACTGATTACCGCACGCGCCCTGAACCTCAGCTGTCTGGATCCCTCCGGCTGGATCACCGCCGGACACTCCGTGGGTGAAGTGACCGCCAGTGCCCTGGCCGGGGTGCTGACCGAATCCGACGCCCTGAATTTCATCAAGGTCCGCGCCGCTGGTATGGCTACAGCTGCTGCGACGACCCCGACCGGCATGGCCGCGGTGATTGGCGGTGACCCGGAGGAGGTCAGCGCCCATATCCGCGCCCACGACCTCACCCCGGCCAATGTCAACGGTGGTGGCCAGATCGTGGCCGCCGGTGCCGAAGCAAATCTCCAGGCCCTGGCCGATGACCCGCTCGATAAAACCCGGGTCATCCCGCTGAAGGTCGCCGGAGCGTTCCACACCGATTACATGAAACCAGCCGTGGCCGGATTGCATGACTTCGCCGACACCTTGTCTCCCGCCGATCCCACCGTGCGCCTGTTGTCCAACCGCGATGGCCAAGAAGTCACGGATGGCACAGAGGTACTGGACCGACTGGTGTCCCAGCTGATCCGCCCGGTGCGGTGGGATCTGTGCCAGGAGAGCTTGCGAAATGCCGGCGTCACCGGACTGATCGAGCTGTTGCCCGCCGGTACCCTCACCGGCCTCGCCAAGCGCGGGCTGAAGGGCGTCAAGACTCTGGCTATTAAGACACCCGAGGACCTCGAACCCGCCCAAGAATTTATCGCCGAGCACCTCGGTGCTGCAGTTGAAGGATGATCAGATGAGTACAGTGACCCTGAAGCAATCGGCTCTTCGAGCAGGTAGCCGGATTCTCTCAGTCGGCGCCTACCGTCCCACTTTGGTGGTCCCCAACGACGATATCGTTGAGCCTATCGACTCCTCGGACGAATGGATTCGGCAACGCACCGGGATCATCACCCGCCACCGCGCTGATGCTGAGACCTCCGTGGTTGATATGGCCACCGCCGCAGCCGAAGACGCCTTGACATCGGCCGGAATGACCGGTGACCAAATCGATGCGGTCATCATCTCCACAGTGACTTTCCCCTTCGCGACCCCCTCAGCGGCAGCCAAGGTCGCCGACAACATCGGCGCCAACCCGGCTCCGGCCTACGACATTTCAGCCGCCTGTGCTGGCTACTGCTACGGTGTGGCCCAGGCAGATGCCCTGATCCGGTCCGGAGCAGCCGACCATGTGATGGTCATTGGTGCCGAAAAACTCTCTGACATTATCGATGAGACCGACCGGTCGATCTCCTTTATTCTCGGCGACGGGGCCGGCGCTGTGATCGTGGGTCCGAGCGAGGAACCGGGCATCGGTCGGTCTGTGTGGGGTGCTGATGGTTCCCGATGGGACACCATTCACATGACCCACTCGATGCTGGATGTTCGCGACGCCCTGGAAAAGGCCCAGAAGCACGCTGATGCCTCCGAGATCGTTGATCGAGACGATAAGCTCTGGCCGACACTGCGCCAGAACGGCCCCTCGGTCTTCCGGTGGGCTGTGTGGTCGATGTCCGATGCTGCTCACGATGCCTTGACCGCAGCTGGGGTGACCGTTGATGACTTGGCGGCGTTCATCCCCCATCAAGCCAATATGCGTATCATTGACGAGTTCGCTAAACAACTAGATCTGCCCGATACCGTGGCTATCGCCCGAGACATTGCCGATGCGGGCAACACCTCGGCAGCCTCGATCCCGCTGGCCATGCACCGGTTGCTAACAGAACAGCCCGAGCTGTCCGGAGGCTTGGCCCTACAGATAGGTTTTGGCGCCGGTTTGGTCTACGGCGCCCAGGTGGTTCGACTGCCCTAAGGCTTTGAGCCGTCGGGTTGTCTTCCCATCTGACGACAGACCACCGCTGACAAACACGCCAACGTTGTGAAAAGGAGTATTGCTCATGGCTAACAAGGAAGAAGTTCTGGCTGGACTGGCTGAGATCGTCAACGAGGAGACCGGCTTGGAGACTGAAGAGATCCAGCTGGACAAGTCCTTCACCGATGACCTGGACATCGACTCCATCTCGATGATGACCATCGTGGTCAACGCTGAAGAGAAGTTCGACGTGAAGATCCCAGACGAGGAAGTCAAGAACCTCAAGACCGTCCAGGATGCCGTCGACTACATCGTTCAAGCTCAGAGCTAAGACTCACCAGGACACACTCTCGCGGTCGCTGATCGCACCCATGAGCATTCTGGAGCGGTCCTAAGACATGCCCCTGTCACGTCTGTTTCACGACATGGCACGTCTTAGGGCCGCACCCGGAGGCTGTCGCATAGGTGCCCCTTGTGGCCGCCCACACACCTACACCGACCGATTTAGTGGCCGAAGGCAGTGGTCTTCGGCCCTGCAGAAGATAAAAGGCTGAAAGCATGACTCGCAAAGCTGTGATCACCGGTCTCGGTGCCACCACGCCTATTGGTGGCGACGTTCCGACGTTCTGGGCCAACGCTCTGGCCGGAACCTCAGGCGCCCGCACCATCGAAGAAGATTGGGTCGAAGAATATAATCTCCCGGTGCACTTCGCCTGCACCCTGTCCGATGATCCCGCAGACAAGCTCTCCCGTGTCGAGCTCAAGCGCATGGATCCCACCACGCAGTACGCCATGGTTGCTACCCGCGAGGCCTGGGCTGACGCCGGGTTGACTGATGTTGAGCTAGATCCGCAACGACTGGCGGTTGCCTACGGTACCGGAATTGGCGGGGTCTGGACACTGCTGTCGAGCTGGGACGCCTTGCGGGAGCGTGGGCCACGTCGGGTGATGCCGATGACTGTGCCAATGTTGATGCCCAACGCCGCCGCGGCCATGATCTCGCTGGAGCTCAACGCAGAAGCTGGAGCTCGCACCACCGTGTCTGCGTGCGCTTCCGGCACCGAAGCGCTCGACCAGGCTCTGCACCTGATCCGTTCTGGGGCAGCCGATGTGGTGGTCTGCGGTGGTTCTGAAGCCGCGATCCACCCGTTGCCGGTGGCCGGCTTCGCTGCCATGCAGGCGCTATCCAAGCGCAATGACAACCCCCAGATTGCTTCTCGCCCGTACGACGTTGACCGTGACGGCTTTGTCCTGGGTGAGGGAGCCGGCACTTTGGTAATCGAGTCCGAAGACCACGCTACCTCTCGTGGGGCACGCGTCTATGCCGAGCTGGCCGGTACCGGTGTGACCTCCGATTCGCACCACATCACCGCGCCCGAGCCCGAAGGTCTGGGAGCCTCCCGCGCGGTCTGGGAGGCTCTGGAGTCCGCTCAGGCTTCACCGCATGACGTTATTCACATCAACGCCCACGCCACCTCAACGCCTGTTGGCGACAAGCCCGAGTACTTGGCCTTAGCCTCGGTATTCGGTGACCGCATCTGCGAAATTCCCGTCTCGGCCACCAAGTCTCAGACCGGTCACCTGTTGGGTGCTTCAGGTGCCATCGAATCGGTGTTGACCGTGAAAGCTTTGGCCGATCGTCAGCTACCGGTCACTATCAATTTGGAAAACCAGGACCCGGACATCCCGTTCCATGTGGTCACGGACGAAACGACCCTTCCTGAAGGCCAGCGCCTGGCCATTTCGAACTCCTTCGGATTCGGTGGCCACAATGCTGTGGTGGCCTTCCGTAGCATCTAAGGCCCCACGACAAAGACCGACGAACAGTTCAGCCCGGGTCCGTGACGGACCCGGGCTGAACTGTATGGAGGAGGGTAGAAGGCTGACTTAGCCGACTTCGTGCAACCAGCGGACATTGGCCCCGTCGGTTGCTTGACGGAATGGCTCGAGTTCTTCGTCCCACGCCTCCCCGAGAGCCAGGCTGAGCTCGTGATAGACCGCGGATGGTTCTCCTGCTGCCTGCTCGTAGGCAAAACGGATTCGGTCTTCGGACACCATGATGTTGCCCGTCACATCGGTGGTGGCGTGGAAAATGCCCAGTTCGGGCGTGTGAGACCACCGGGACCCGTCGGAACCTTCTGAAGCTTCTTCAGTAATTTCATAACGCAAATGAGCCCACCCGCGCAGTGATGAGGCAAGCTTTGCGCCACTACCCTGCTCCGCACGCCAGTTGATTTCGGTGCGGTAGGTTCCCGGCGCGGCCGGTTGTGGCACCCAATCCATTTTTTCTTGGGCACCAAGAACGGCGCCGACCGCCCACTCGATATGCGGGCAGAGCGCTGCTGGTGCGGAATGGACGTACAACACGCCATTAGCCATTGGTAAAGACATAACCACCCTCCATATTTTCTGGTACGTCTTCCCCTACGACCGGAAAATATCTTCTGAGGTTGTTATGCCACGTTAAATGACATTCCTCTTCCATTATGCACTATTGGCTGGAAGGACTCCAGCTCGGCGTTCGCCACGATTATTTAGGCCCGAGGGTGAGCTTGACGATATCCATCGCGTAGCCGTTCGATGGAGATATGTGTATAGAGCTGAGTCGTCTGTAATGATGAATGTCCCAGCAATTCTTGAACGGAACGAAGGTCTGCACCACCATCGAGCAGGTGTGTGGCCACGGAGTGTCGCAAAACGTGTGGCCCTGACGCCGAAGTCGATCCAAGGGCTCGTAAATGACGATCGACCATCTCTCGAACCTGACGGACACCGATACGACCACCGCGAGCGCCCAGAAAAAGGGCCTCGACCGGTGTCGAGGCTTTCACGAGGTGGGGTCGGCCCTGTTCACGCCAGCGGGCAGTTGCGTCTAGCGCAGACTGGGTCAGTGGAACGACGCGTTGTTTGCGCCCTTTCCCAGTGACCCGCACGGTGTTCTGAGCGGTGTCGAGATCGGCAATGTTCAGGTCGGCGAGTTCGGCCACGCGCATTCCGGTCGCGTACAGTAGTTCCATCATGGCGATATCTCGCAATTCAACAGCCTGTTGGGTGGGGGTGCAGGCGTGGGATGCTGCTGAGTGTTCTCCCGTTTCGTTTGGAGCGGGTGCTCCCATCTGGTCCAACAGTTGGCTGGTTTGAGTTTGGGTGAGAGCCGCAGGCAAATGTTGTTGCTTCTTGGGGGCCCGTAGACGTAGCGCTGGGTCGTGCTCAATGAGGCCCTGCCGTTTGGCCCAACCGAAGAACCGGCGGACTGATGCTGTTTTGCGCGCGATACTCGCTCGAGAATGATGCTGCCGGTGCAGGTGAGCTAACCACTCTCGCAGGTCTGAGAGTTCCATATCCGGTAACACGGCGGACTGCGGTGTCGTGGTCTGTTTTGCCCGCTGGGTCGCACAATACTGCGCTAAAGCGTATAAATCACTGCGGTAAGCCGTGACGGTATTTGGCGACCGATTGAGTTCAAAGTGTAGATAGTCACAGAACTCCTCGATCCACTGTTCGTCGGTGATGTGGAGTGTGGACTGCCCGGAACCGCTCATGCCTCTACTCTGCCACGTTGGCGAGCTCACTGTGACGAGGACATGGCCACCCGTTGCGCTTGATATTGCCTGTGCCGTTCATGAACTAAGCCGGCGCGAGACAGTTTCGGAAGGTTCCGGGCAACTTCGCGGGCACTGAGTCCGCTGGCTGCACAGATTTCGTCCATTGCGGCATAGCGTCGCAGTGGTAGCGCGTCATAAAGGATGAGTTGTTCGTAAGACAGCTGCTGATCTAAAACGTCACTGTACCGGCAATGAGATTCCTGATCTGCTGGTACGACTGGTGTGACCGGCCCGATATCGTCCAGCATCTCAGTGAGCGAGTGGTGATCAAAGACGATCGTGGCTGGAGTTTCGGATAATAGCCGGTGGCAACCTGCCGAGGCTGCCGAATGAATAGATCCAGGCACGACCGCCACAGAAATACCCATCTCCAGCGCATGGTGAGCGGTGTTTTGGGCTCCGGATCTCCAGCGGGATTCCGGTATCAACACCAGGGAGCTCAGCGCAGCGATCAGTCGATTTCGATTCAAGAATCGGTACCGGTTGGGTCTGGCACCGGGTGGGAGCTCGCTGATCAGCACTCCGGTGCGCGCGATATCGGCCAGTAACTCTTGGTTTCCAGATGGATAATACTGATCTAATCCTCCGGCCATGACGGCCATGGTCGAGATGGGAGCCTTCTGGCCACTGTCTGTTGCCAAGGCTGTTCGATGCGCTAGGGCGTCCACACCGTAGGCGCCTCCGGAGATAATAGTGCGCTGTTTGTGCCGCAGCAGGCTCACGAACTCCTCGGTTACCCTCCGTCCGTACGGGGAGATTTCTCTACTGCCGACAACGGCGACCGAGTGTGAGTGAGAAGGGATCTGCCCCGGTCCTCGTGTCCACAGCGCCACCGGGGTGGTGTGATCCAGACGGTTGAGCGCGACCGGCCAGCGGTGGTCCTCCGGAATGAGGAAACCACCCCCGTTGCGCCGAAAGTCTGGCAATATGGCTGCCGGACGATAATTATCCCGTTTGTCTTTCCAGCGAGACAGGATCTCGCGAAGCTTTCTCGTGCTCTTTCCTCTCAGCCCGAGGTCGTCGAAGCCTTCCACCAGATGCGCCCATTCCTGGTGAGTCGGGGCGGACCCTTGCACGAATTCCGCTGCACGCAGGGGACCGACCACAGTGATGATCTGTGTGGCGAGTGCATCTGCTGGCTCAATGATTTGGGTCAGTCCAGCCCGAGCGAAGGCGATCTGCTCGAGCTCTTCCTCGCTGAAGATGCCCTGGCTACCGGTCATGTTCGCTCCCCCACAGTTTAAGATGGAAGGCCATGTCGATTTCGTCAACTCCGGGATGGGTTTGTTCTGCTAGGTCGGCCAAGGTCCAGGCGACTTTGAGGATACGTGAATACCCACGTGCGGTGATCTCACCGCGGTCCAGGCTCCTGTCGAGTATCGCCCGAGCCGAGGGGCTAACGCTCAGCGATGGGTGATGGAGTAAGCGTTGGTTCATCTCAGCATTGACGCAGATGCCCGTGCCTTTTAGTCGCTCGGCTTGGCGAGCGCGGGCTGCCAAAACCCGTTGGCGAATCGTGGCGGATGACTCCGGCTGCATCCCGCGACGGTTTAGGTCGCGGGATGTCACCGGGTGCAACCCGACGAGGATGTCAATGCGGTCCAAAAGAGGTCCCGACAGTCGCGCGTTGTACCGTCGTCTGACAGCGGATGTGCAGGAGCATTGGCGTGATCCGGCATATCCCCACCCACACGGACACGGGTTGGCTGCCAGAAGCAACTGGAATGAGGCGGGATAGATGACGTTATGACGGAGTCGGGATAATTCGATGTGACGGTTTTCCAGTGGCTCACGCAAAGCTTCGAGGACGCGTCGGTCAAATTCAGGTGCTTCGTCGAGAAATAGCACCCCGCCGTGAGCTAACGAGATAGCGCCTGGTTGGGCCTGCCGGGTTCCGCCCCCAATCACGGACGCTAGTGAAGCAGTGTGGTGCGGGGCCTGAAAAGGTGGTGTCGTGATGCTAGCGATCACCTTGGCCTGTGAGGAGGCCAGCGAGTGAATCGCGGTCGTTTCCAGTGAGACCTTTTCGTCCAGGTGTGGCAGGATCGTCGGTAAGCGTTGGGCGAGCATGGTTTTGCCTGATCCCGGAGGTCCTTGAAACAGCAGATGGTGCCCGCCAGCAGCGGCGACTTCCAGTGCCCAGCGTGCGTGGTGTTGCCCGGCAACTTCTGCGAAGTCCAGCTCATCCTGCCGATCAGGTTCCTGCATTGTTGCGTCCGGGGCCGATGCGGTGAACACATCAAAATTCTCACTTCGGACAGCGGCACCGAAATCCTCCAAAACCGCGCTGAGATGACGATACGACAACACGGTCACCCCGGACACTAGTTCGGCCTCTTTCTTCGAGGCCTCGGCCACGACAACTGTGTCAAACCCGGCCTTTTGTGCAGCGAGTACCGCTGCCAGCAGTCCTGGAACGTGCTGCAAGGTTCCATCGAGACCTAAAGCAGCCAGAAACACCGGCCCGGTTTCATCGTTGACCCGATACTCGGCGCCATAGGCTGCCATAACGATGGCCAAATCGAACAGTGGTCCGCTCTTGTGTAGTCCAGCGGGAGTGAGGTTCACCGTCAGATGCCGTCGGGTGATCGGCATTCCCGAATTTCGTGCTGCTGCACGAATACGATCTTTCGCTTCGTTCAGTGACTGATCGGGTAGGCCCACCAGAGTAAATCCGGGCAGCGCTCCCCCGATATCTGCTTCAACAGTAACCAGTTCCCCGTGCAGGCCACTGAGCGCCATCGCGTAGGTACGCCCGATGCGTGCTGGTTCAGTCACATTCAACACCATGGAGTCCAGGACCGCGTCCGCAGTAGCCGGCGCAGGGTTGTTGTCATATTCGGAGTTCATAGCATCACGTCCTGGAACAACCGCGCCTCGTGCTGACGTTGCGTGCCCACAGTGATGGCAAGCAGATCAACCCGTACCGGAGTGTACTGAAGCTGAGGATGTTGGGCCCGGTAACTCAGCAGAGCTCGCTGAATGCGACGAAGTTGGTACGCAGTGAGCGCCTGCTCGGCGGAACCGAAACCGATCCCACCACGGGTTTTGACTTCCACGGCCACCAGGTCGCCACCAGCCACGGCGATAATATCGATTTCACCCTCACGTGACCGCCACTGCCTTTCCAGGATGGTGTAACCACGTTTTACCAGAAGCTGTGTTGCTAATTCTTCACCGTGTGTACCAAAGGACCGGCGATCGCGGTGACGTTTTGGGTTGCGTTGTGTCTGCGATGTTTGAGAGTTTCTCACTGATTGCACCTCCACAACCAGTGTGAAATCCCCGCAGAATCAGCTCAGTACCTGGTGAATTTCTGTGGACAATCACAACACGACCCACCACCTGTGGACAACAACGACGCCCCCAGAAGACCACCAGGAACACACCACGAGACTAAGCACACGATTCGGGACCCAGTCCGACCTGCGTACTCACGTCGAGATCCTGATCTGGCAACTCTTCGATATTGACGTCTTTGAACGAGACCACGCGAGCGTTATGAATAAACCTGTTGGGACGGAACACATCCCAGACCCACCCATCCTCAATGTAGACCTCGAAGTAAGTTTGCCCCTTGTCCTCCACCGTGGTGAGCTCCACGTGGTTCGTTAAATAGAACCGCCGTTCGGTTTCAACGATGTGTGTAAACAGGTGCAGAACGTCTCGGTACTCTCTGTAGAGGTTGAGCTCCTGGGTGGCATGGTATTCTTCAAGATCGTCCTCGGAGTCGTGCATATCTCCATCATAGGTAATCCTGGCTACCCCGGGGCGAGGCGTAGCGGATACGACACCGGCGAGGCTGCGATCACGCTCGACGGCCGAATACATTCTGCGCAACTTCTCCAATCCTACAGCAGTGTGTCTTGACGATGTGCTGCCGGAATCAGATGCCAGCTCCGCCGATGATACGGAGAGATGCCCTGGTCGCGCAGTGCTTGGCGATGCTGTGCCGAGCCATATCCTTTGTTATGAGACCAGCCGTAGTCGGGGTAGAACGCATCAGCCTCGGTCATCAGTCGGTCGCGACAGACCTTGGCCACAATGGATGCGGCAGCCACACTCGCACAGTCCCGGTCGGCCTTGACCTGTAGATGTACTCGAAGCTCATCCGGGAGATGCCGCTGTTCCTCAGCGACCTCGACCGGCAGGCTTAACAGCCAGTTGAATTTTCCATCCAGGATTAGCACATCGGGCACCCGGTGATGTCGCCTCACCAGGTCATACCAGGCCCGGTACCCGGCGACCGCCAGCGCGGCGTTGATCCCCCACCGGTCAAATTCTGCCGGCTCGGCGTGGCCGATGCCCACCATCCACGATGTGTGAATCGTGTCTGAGAGAGTTTCTCGACGTCGGGCAGACAGCATCTTGGAATCCCGCAACCCCGGGATGAGGAGCGTGGTGAATGGGGAAACAACACTGATTCCCACTGTTACTGGCCCAGCCAGCGCACCGCGTCCGACTTCGTCCATGCCGGCCACCAGGATGGTGTCTTTGGGATAGTGGTCGGGCCGGTGGGTACTTTCGTCGGCGGCGAGCTGACGTTCTGTCGCGAAGCTAGCGTCGGCAACCATTAGGGTTCAGGCACGTCGTTGAAAGGTTCGTCATTCGACCCGGCCGGGCCCCACCGGTCAATGGGCCAGGCAATGACCTCAGCACGTCCGACCACATCATCGACGTTAACGAATCCGTCGTTGGGCCCTTCCTGGTGGGCTCGGGAGTCTCCCGAGGCATTGCGGTGATCGCCCATCACCCAGAGCTTGCCTTCAGGCACGGTGACGTCGAAGTCTTGGTCGGATCCCGAGGCACCCGGATACACGTAGGGCTCGTCAATGATCTCCCCGTTGACTTGAATCTTGCGGGTTTGTTCATCGACGGTGACGTGATCGCCAGGCATGCCGATGATACGTTTCACCAGGTGCTGTTCTGAGGAATTTGGGAGGAGACCAACGCCTTCGAACACAGTCTCAAAGACGTTGCTGTCGTCGTCAACCGGCGGGAGCCAGCCCTGCGTATCTTCGAACACGACGATATCACCGCGTTTCAGGTCGGCCACCCCGGGAACCATGAGGTTGACGAAGATCCGGTCATTGACTTGCAGAGTGTTCTCCATTGATCCGGAGGGAATCACGAAGGCCCGGAAGAAGAAGGTTTTGATGATAAAAGACAGGACGAGAGCAGCGACGACAATAATGAGGATTTCTCGCACATTGACCCAGATACGACGTCCCAGACTCGGTGCGTCTTGGCGGTCATCACCCTGGTATGCAACATCATCGGACTGCTCGTTCAGATCAACGTCCTTGTCTAATTTGCTCATCGTGGATTTACTCTACTCTCTGGAAGTTCGAACAGGTCCTAGCACGCGTTCATTGTGCACCATGCCACCACCGGGGGCACCCAGCAAATCCCGAGAATCGAGGGAGGATTCCCGGTTGTCCCCCAGGAGAAAGACTCTGTCTTCGGGTACCGTGACGTCAAACGCTGTGCTTGAGGCAGGCCGGTCAGGCTCAGCAAGATAGTGCTCTTCGTGGAGCTCTTGGCCGTTGATTTCGATGCGACCGTTCGCGGTGCAGCAGGTGACCCGGTCTCCGCTGATGCCAATCACTCTTTTGACCACGTTGTCACGACTCGGGGCGATGCCGATCCATGCTCCCACGCTTTCGAGCACGTCCTGGAACGGTTGTTCCGGTTGATAGGGGGTAAATGAGCCTTGAGCATCGATGACCACCACATCTCCGCGCTCTACCGGATGGTGCTCGTAGTAGTCCGGGTCGATCCAAATACGCTCTCCGACTTGCAGTCCGGGTTCCATGGACTCAGAAGGAATCACGTACGAGTCGCTAAACCACCAGCGCAAGGTGAACACGATCGCCAGCACCACCACCAGCACGAAAATCAGCCCCCACATCAGGGCTTTGGCTCCCCCCGACACAGCAACGGACCGCGAGCCATCACGAGGGCTCACGGTCCGTTGCTGGTTCTGCTGTGTCACCGTCAGGACAAGCTACTGATCAGCGCTGACTAGGAGTCAACGCGCTTCTCGGGAATACGAGCAGCCTTACCGTGACGATCGCGCATGTAGTACAGCTTGGCACGACGCACGTCACCGCGCTTCTTGACCTCGATCTTGTCGATCACGGGAGAGTGCAACGGGAACTTGCGTTCAATACCGACGCCGAAGGACGTCTTGCGCACGGTGAAGGTTTCGCGCAGGCCCGAGCCCTGACGGCCCAGAACGTAGCCTTCGAAAACCTGAACACGCTGGGTCTTACCCTCGATAATGTTCACGTGAACAGCGACGGTGTCGCCGGCCTGGAAATCAGGAATGTCGTTGCGCTTCGACTTTGCATCGAGCTGATCTAAGATGTTCATGGATCTCTCCTGGTGGGACGCCGCAGGTCACCCACGTCATACAGCAAGCTCTTGACGTCTTGCGATGGAAATTTCGAGACACCCTTGTTGAGGGTTGTCCCGGTGCACACAGGCGGTACGCTATCCCCCGCGGCAGACAGCGGACCCAGCGGGCACGAGTATCTATTATGCCAGATCCTTGCGGATTTTCCATAAATCAGGTCTGCGACTCTTGGTTCGTTCCTCAGCTTGTGCTAAACGCCACGCGTCGACTTTGCCGTGATCTCCGGAAAGAAGTACCTCGGGGACCTCTCGTCCCCGCCACGTGGCGGGTTTGGTGTAGACAGGATATTCCAAGAGCCCATCTGAATGGGATTCTTCCACCAACGACGCAGGGTTTCCTACCACTCCAGGAATCAATCGCCCGATAGCTTCGATCATGGCCAAGGTCGCGACTTCTCCCCCATTGAGCACATAGTCGCCCAAGGACACAAGGTGCACTTCGAAGAGTTCTTCAGCCCACTCAAACACTCGTTCATCGATGCCCTCATAGCGTCCGCAGGCAAAAACCAGATGTTCGCAGTCCGCTAGGGTCGCGGCGGTGGGTTGAGCGAAAACCTCCCCGGACGGAGTCGGGATCACTAAATGCGGTGTGCCATAGCCCAGGTGTTTGCCGTGGGATGCCACTTCTTCCAGAGCACGTGCCCACGGCTCCGGTTTCATGACCATTCCAGCCCCACCACCGTAGGGTGTATCGTCCACGGTGCGATGCCGGTCGGTGGTCTGGTCCCTGAGATCATGGACATGAATCTCCAGCAGGCCCTTGTGGCGGGCTTTACCGATCAGCGAGACGTCCAGGACCTCGAAAAACTCGGGAAAGATGCTAATAATGTCGATGCGCATCGGGGTTAGTCCTGTCCCAGTTCCAATAAGCCAGCAGGCGGGGTGAGGATCACCAGTTGTTGGTCCACGTCGATCTCCGGAACGATTTCGACCACGAAGGGTACGAGGTTTGTCGTGCCGTTGGTGCGTGTGACTTCGAGCAAGTCCTGGGCCTCCCCAGGGATCAGGTCCGAGATGGTACCGATCGTCTCACCCTCAACAGAGTCGAGTTTGACCGTAAAGTCCGCTAAGTCTTCGGCGTACCACGCATCATCATCGTCTTCCAGGTCTTCCGGTTCAGCATAGAGCTGGCAATTACGGTACTGTTCGGCCTGGTTCCGGTCGCTGATCTCTTCGAAGGACAGGAGCAAAATATGCTTATTCCAGCGGGCGTTGTTGACCGTCAGGCTACCAGCTAATGGCGAGTCTTTTTTTCCATGATCCACGGTGAGCACCGCGCCGGGAACAAAACGAGTTTCTGGGGTGTCTGTGAAGATCTGAACGGTGACGTCGCCTTTAATGCCGTGGGGTTTGCCGATCCGGGCCACTCTCACGAGCCCGTCTAGCTTTTCCTGGGCCATGCCGATTCTTGCTCCTTAGTACCTGCTGGTGCTGGGTGGTTGTCATGTTAAAACACCGAGGGTTCCTAGAACAATGTGATCGGTGTTCTAGGAACCCTCGAGGTCATCTCTGCTTTTAGTGACGACGGTCCGTGTCAACCACGTCTACTCGCACCGAGTATCCGGCCAGCCCGTCAACGACAGCGCGCAGGGCATTGGCGGTCCGACCTTTTCGGCCTATAACACGGCCGAGATCGTCGGGATTTACTCGCACTTCGAGAAGCTCGCCACGGCGGTTTTCACGGAGGTCAACCTGTACGTCCTCGGGATAATCAACGATCCCTCGGACCAGGTGTTCCAACGCTTCTTGCAACATGATTATTCAGACTTTTCTTTGCTGTCTGCGTTCTCTTCAGTCGCAGACTCATCGGTGCTCTCTTCAGCCTGGCCCTCAGCCTGGTCTTCTTCCTTGTCATCACCCTTCGGGGTAATGGCCTCAGGAATAATCACCGACCCCTTCTCCGGAGCAACAAACTCCTCTTTAGCTTCCGGCTGCTTCAAGGTGGACTCGTCGTAGGACTCGCCCTTGAACTTCTGCCAGTCGCCAGTCAGCTTCAGCAAAGCCTGGACCTGTTCGGTCGGCTGAGCGCCGACCGACAACCAGTACTGAGCACGCTCAGAGTCAATCTTGATGAAAGAAGGGTTCTGCGTCGGGTGGTAGAGACCGATCTCTTCGATGGCACGACCATCACGCTTGGTGCGGGAATCCATCACCACAACACGGTAGTGCGGCGAACGAATTTTACCCAGACGCTTCAGACGAATTTTTACAGCCACTGTTGTGGTTACTCCTCTTTCTCACATTGAGTGCACGTCAACGTTTTCACTGGGGATCAAAGTTGAAACGTAGCGTGCGAACGGAAACGCAGAGGAAAGGATAGAGGGTCGTTTCCTCCGCGAATCAGTACCGAACCATTATGCCAGACAACGCACTCTTATTTCCACTCGACGCCCCGTGGTGGATAACCCCTATTTCAGGAACTTCTCGAAGCCTTTCGGCAAGTTGAGCTGACTGGGATCCATTCCCTGAGAGTTTTGAGCACCACCAAAAGAGCTGCCTTTCAAGGGATTTGGCTTGGGACGGTTAGCGGCTTTCTGCGCTTGCTCCCGCGCTGCAGCCTCCGCTTTAGCGGGGTTGCCGTAGCGCTGTTTCTTGGCGTTCTTTTTGCCACCTTTACCTTTTTTCTTGCCCCCGTGGCCACCCGCTGGCATACCGGGAATATTGGGCATGCCAGGAATACTCGGCATGCCTCCACCCGAGGCCATCTTCTTCATGACTTTCTGAAGCTGGCCAAACTGTTCGACCAAAGTATTGACGTCAGAGACTTTAACCCCAGAACCTTTTGCGATGCGAGCGCGTCGCGATCCGTTCAGGATCTTCGGCGCGTTCCGTTCATGCGGGGTCATCGACCGAATAATAGCTTCAATACGGTTAATGTGGGAATCGTCGAATTGGTCAAGTTGTTGGCGCATACTCTGGGCGCCGGGCATCCGCATCAACAGCTTCTTCATTGACCCCATGTTCTTGAGTTGCTGCATCTGCGACAAGAAGTCGTCAAAGGTGAAGTCCTCTTGCCCGGCGAACTTCTTCGCCATCTTTTCGGCTTCGGCCTTGTCCCAGTTACGTTCGGCCTGCTCGATCAGGCTCATCACGTCACCCATGTCGAGGATACGTGATGCCATGCGATCGGGGTGGAAGACTTCAAAGTCTTTGATGCTCTCCCCGGTGGAGGCGAACATAATGGGTTTGCCCGTGATGTGTTTGACCGACAGGGCGGCGCCACCGCGAGCGTCCCCGTCCATCTTCGACAGGACGACACCGGTAAAACCGACACCTTCGTTAAACGCCTGAGCGGTGGCCACCGCGTCCTGACCGATCATCGCGTCGAGGACGAACAGCACTTCCTGCGGGTTAGTCGCAGCTCGGATATCAGAGGCCTGCTGCATGAGCTCTTGGTCGACACCGAGGCGACCAGCGGTATCGATAATCACCACGTCGTGTTGCCGTTTCTTCGCTTCATTAACCCCGTCCAGGGCAACTTGGACCGGGTCACCAGTGGGATCTTCGAACTCCGAGGAGACGCCTGGGTGGGGAGCAAAAACAGGAACTCCGGCCCGTTCACCGTTGATCTCCAACTGACGAACAGCGTTCGGACGTTGCAAGTCAGCTGCGATCAACATCGGGGTATGCCCGTCTTCTTTAAGATGACGGGACAGCTTGCCGGCAAGGGTTGTTTTACCCGCGCCTTGCAGACCCACCAACATGATCACCGTCGGCGGGGTTTTCGCGAACTGGATACGACGGGTCTCGCCTCCAAGGATCTCTTCCAGTTCAGCGTTGACGATTTTGACAACCTGCTGGCCTGGGTTGAGCGCCTGGGAGACTTCTTCACCCAAAGCACGTTCCTTCACGCGCTTGATGAACTCACGCACCGCGGGAACAGCAACGTCAGCATCGAGCAATGCACGGCGAATTTCCCGAGCAGTTGCATCAATATCCGCCTCGGTCAGGCGACCTTTACCCTTCAGATTCTTGAAGGTCGACGTCAGACGGTCTGTCAGAGATGTGAACACTGGAAAGAAACTTCCTTCGGAAACGGTTATTAGCTCCTACCCAGGGTAGCAAGACTTACGTCGGTCTTCAGAAATAGTCAAGTCTGCCTGAGGAATACCAGCGTGACCCCTCAGTCAGAGAGAAACTCACATCACTGTAAACCGTAGCTCCAGTAGCCTTGATGCCGAGTAGGGGTTAGGGCTTGGGAGGTTTATCGCTCAGCACCCGGGAAGGAACCCAACCAGTACCCACCTTGGCAACCACGCGGGTCCACGAACCCTTCGAACCCAACACTCGAACGCGCTCACCAGCCGGAACCGTCCCAATCCGACGCGTCTTCGACGACGTACCAGCACGCATCGGACCAGACGAGGTCACATACTGATATGTCTTCACAGAGGATTCAAATTTGGAAACTTTGGAAGACGCATTGGACCGGATGCTGGGCAGTAGCGCATTCAGGCGGGCCCCGGGGCATGCAGTAGCGTTGGTATGGCGGTGGCCAAGAATGACGGGCGACGAAACGTGAGTACCGCTCTTATAACGCGCGGTCGAGCCCGGAGAAGCGCGCGAGACAAGTGTTGTTTTCCCTTGCGGGTTGAGATCGTACTGGTGCGCCTTCCACGCCAGAACCCGTGTCAGCGAGTTCACCATAGCTGTCGGCGGAGTAGCTGCCTCGAAGTTCCCGATGGCACTGACACCAATAGTGTCTGTGTTGAATCCTCCGGCCTGTGCTCCTATCGGCAAAGAATCCATCGACCCCTTGCGGCCTTCGTAGATCGTTCCATACCGATCGACGAGGAAGTGATATCCGACATCTCCCCAGTCCAGCGTCCGGGCATGGTAGCTATAGATACCGCGAACTTGCGCATAAGCTTGTGACCGCGAGTAGTTGTTGGTCCCCGCTGTGTGGTGGACGTACATCGCTTTGAGCGTGCTGGATTGCTTGCTGGGAGACGCCCAGGATTCGTTGGCACCCCACTGTGACCTTCGGACGATCGTTGGTCGACCTACGCTAGGGTTCTTCTTGCTGGTGGAAACATGGCTGGCGGTGTTGGCAACCACAGCTCCATCATTATCCGAAACACCGGGGTCGATCAGTGTAACCTCCAGGCCCGAAGGAACCTCCCCTGATTCGGTGTTGACGCGAACCTGCACGGCGTCTGCTTCCGTGGTCGCAAGTGGCTCTGTACCGATAACATCGCCCTCGGCCATTTCGTCATCAATGATCTCCAGTGATTCCCACTGAGACCAACGATCTTGCTCGCGAACGCGGATCGAAACATTAGTGACGATTTCAGAAGTGGATCGATGCCAGGTCACACCGGCAATCACGAAATCAATGGATTCCAGAGGAACAGTCAGCGCAGACAGCTCGCCTTCGTCGCTCTCCCCATCCAGAGCAGACTCGCTCAGATGGTCTTCTTCACGATCAGTCGCCGGTTCCGACCCTTCCGCTGCATCGGTAACCGTTTGCCTGGTTTCTTGGTCTGCTACAGTCTCATCGTCCTCAACAGCGTTCTCGCTCGGGTCAGCATCGACCGGTTCGGGATCCGCCAGTTCAGACTCGGTGGATTCCGAGTCGGTGGGTGCAGACTCACTCAGGGCAGACTCAGTTGGATCCTCCGAAACCTCGTTCGTCGCCGGGCTATCCCCCTCTTCATGGGCTTCTGCGTTCAGGGGCTCGGGCGAGGTCTCGGCTTCGATCTCTTCGCCCTCGGGAAGGGCTTCCCGAGAGACACCATCGATAGAAAATACCTGGATATCTTCACTGTGCACCTCCGCCTCAGGAAAGTCAGCCTCTGCAGGTCCTTCGGCGGTTTCGGCAGGCTCGTCGACTGTAGCATTTTGGCTGTGAACCGCAACAGAAACGGTGTCGGCTACTGCTGGACTGACGGTGGAGACACCGAGAGCAAGAAGAACGAATGAAACGGTGAGCTTTTTTCGCAAAGTGAAGCCAGGCATAAGGGGCCTATCCAAGGGGTGTGAGAGAAATGTGAAGACAGTGAGACAGAAGTGTCTAATTAGACAACCATCATGCTACCACAGGGAGACAATCTCAAAGCCGATCGCCTTGCATTAAGAGCGATGCGACCCCCAGACAGCTGAAGCCCTCCACCGAGACAGAAGCGAGCCGGTTCACCAATCGCTCCTGGCCGGGAAGAGGACTTCAATCGTTGCCATGTCACTGAATCAACTCACAGGACTGGGGCACGTCGATAAGACGCCACCTGTCCGGATGGTCTGAGTCAGTGCCACGGAGGTTACTCTGCTATCAGCGCGTCAACGAAACCGTGCGTGTCGAACGGGGCCAAGTCGTCGGCACCCTCGCCCAGGCCAATCAGCTTGACAGGAACACCCAGCTGACGCTGGATTGCGACCACGATGCCTCCCTTAGCAGATCCGTCGAGCTTGGTCAGCACAATACCTGTAACGTTGACGGCTTCGGTAAAGACCTTTGCCTGGGTCAGGCCATTCTGTCCCGTTGTGGCATCGATAACAAGCAGGACCTCGCGGACCGGCGCTTGTTTCTCAGAAACACGCTTAATCTTGCCGAGCTCGTCCATGAGGTTACCCTTGTTCTGCAGACGTCCGGCGGTATCGACGATCACGGTATCGACTTCAGATTCGATGCCCTTCTGCACGGCGTCGAAAGCGACTGAGGCTGGGTCGGTTCCTTCTGCCTCGGAACGTACCGTCTCAACCCCAACGCGGGACCCCCACGTCGCCAGCTGTTCGGCGGCAGCTGCACGGAATGTATCAGCTGCACCAAAGAGCACCGAATGATCTTCAGCCACGAGAACGCGACCAATTTTACCGACAGTGGTGGTCTTGCCCACTCCGTTGACGCCCACCACCATCACAACGGAGGGAAGGCCTTCTTGACGCGATACGGCCAGACGACGATCCATCGTCGGGTCTACCAAGTTAATGAGTTCTTCGCGGAGCATCTCACGGACTTGCTCGGTGTCTTTCGTGCCCTCAACGGTGACTCGTTCACGGAGCTTATCGACAAGTTCCAGTGCGGGACCGGAACCAAGGTCTGCGGTCAACAGAGTCTCTTCGATTTCATCCCAGACATCGTCATCAATGTCGTCCTGGGACAAGAGGGCGAGCAACCCTTTGGAAAAGATGTTGTTGGATTTCACGAGACGCGCACGCAGGCGCCCCAAACGGGTCTTGGCTGCTTCTGGTTTCTCCAGCTCGGGAGCAATCGGCTCCTCGATGACAGTCTCAAGCTCGTCGACTTCGGTCTCAGCCTGAGCTTCCTCCGATGGAGGCAGAACCGGTGTCTCATCTGGGACGGCAGTTTCTGCAACATCCTCCGGAGATGGAGCAACTTCCTCCGGAGTTGCGGTGGTTGTGTACACCACCTTCGTTTCATCAGGTCGATCCGAGACAAACGTCGACACCAGACCGACTAAGACGGGCAGAACAACGGCGCTGATAATAAGGATTTCCACCTCTTCAGTCTTTCATATTCTCCGGGTTCTTGCCGAGCCAGTTTCAGCCCGTTGCTAAGAGCACACTGAGGACAACCGAATCAATCCGGGCTTCGTGATTAAATCGAATATATGCCCCAAGATCGCGATGTCCCGAAAATTCCAGCAGAGCTAAAAGTCCTCATTACAGCGACCTTCCTCATCGCGATCGGGTTCGGTATCGTTGCCCCGATTCTTCCTTTGTATGCAGAGTCGTTTGGTGTCGGGGCATTTGCGGTCTCAGCTGTGGTGTCCTCATTCGGTTTAGCTCGCTTACTCTTCGCCCCCGTCTCCGGCCGAGTCACCAGTAAGTTTGGTGAACCCTATGTCTACACCACCGGCGTCACCATTGTGGCGCTGTCGATGTTTTTGGTGGCCCTTGCTCAGACCTACCCACAACTTCTCATCTTCCGTGGTTTGGGAGGCATTGGCTCCACCCTCTTTACCGTTTCCGCGATGTCGTATCTGGCCCGTAAGTCTCCCCCAACAATCCGCGGGCGGATCTCTGGCGCATATGCCTCTGCTTTCTTGCTAGGCAATATTTTTGGTCCCATCGTCGGCGGTGCTCTTGCAGGGTTGGGGCCTCGTGCTCCTTTTATCATTTATGGTTGTTCCCTTGTGGTCGCCGCGTCGGTCGTCTTCTTCACCCTCACCGGCGTCGGTCGTAGCAAAACGCACCGACCGGCACCAGATGACCGACCGGCGATGAAGCTCAGGCAGGCACTGAGCAATAGTTCTTATCGGGCAACGCTGACATCATTTTTTGCCAATGGCTGGGCTGCGTTCGGGGTGCGAAACTCCGTGACTCCCCTCTTTGCCGCCTCGGCCTTCGCGGGAATGACCTTCTTCCTCGACGGTCCGCAAACCGCGGCGGTCGGGTTGTCCTTATTTGCCGTGGGCAACGTAATTGCTGTGACCTTCTCGTCGAGGCTCTCCGACCGGATTGGGCGTAAGCCCCTGATCGTCTCCGGATTATTCATCGCTGGCGTGACAACTGGCGTGCTCGGCGTGTTCGTTAACCCTTGGTTATTCTTAGCCCTCAATACCATCGCCGGTGCCGGAACGGGTTTGCTCAACGCCCCACAACAAGCTGCGATTATTGACATCGTGGGTCAAGACAAGAAGGCAGGAACTGTGATGGCGACGGCCCAAATGGCATCCGATGTCGGCGGCATTGCCGGACCGTTATTGGTCGGGCTCATTGTCGACGTCGCTGGCTACGCCTGGGGCTTTGGCCTCACCGGGGTTATCTTGGTCACCGCCGCACTGGTCTGGACGTTTTCGCCCGAGACAAACGTCCCTATCACTCCGGGAGGCCCCCGGACCGGGTCCTTACCGAAGATTGATCCGACTCAGTCAGAGGCTAAGACTATGTTTCGTCATGACTCAGACGCTGGCTGATGACCTGGGATACCCCATCTCCACGCATTGACACACCGTAGAGAGCATCGGCGATGTTCATCGTGCGCTGTTGGTGGGTGATAATAATCAGCTGCGAGTCCCGTTGGAGTTCTTTGAAGATCGTCAGCAACCGGGAAAGATTAGCGTCATCCAGCGCAGCTTCTACCTCATCCATCACATAAAAGGGTGAAGGCCGGGCTTTAAAGATCGACACCAGTAGCGCAACGGCGGCTAGCGACCGCTCGCCTCCAGAGAGTAACGATAGCCTCGTGACTTTTTTACCGGCCGGACGGGCATGGACTTCAATGCCCGTTTCCAACATGTTCTCCGGATCGGTCAGGACGAGCGCTCCTTCACCTCCGGGAAAAAGCGTGGAGAAAACATGCTCAAACTGAGCGGAGGTATCCTCGAAGGCTTCTCGAAAGACCCTGAGCACCGTCGCATCGACATCCTCAATAATCTGCAACAGGTCCCTGCGAGAATTCTCTAGGTCCTCCAACTGTTCACTGAGGTATTGGTGTCGTTCCTGCACCGCCGAGTACTCTTCCAAAGCCAGCGGATTGACTTTGCCGAGCGCGCGCAATTCACGCTCGGCCTTCTTCAAGCGTTTCTCCTGTTCGTCTCGACGGTAAGCAGTCGACGATACAGCCTCGTCCTGATCTTGCTGGCCCTCGTTAAATTCGGGGATTGGTTGGTCGGTCCCAAAATTCGCGACCAGATAGTCGTGGGTGTACCCCAAAGTGTCCAGACTTTTTTGTTTGAGTTGCTCGAGCTTAATTTCTTGCTCCTGGCGGGCAAGCTGACGAGCGTGGGTACGTTCTTTGAGTTTCTCTAGATCAGATTGAGCCTGCTGGCGTCGGTGAACCAGAGCTTCCCGACGTTGCTGAGTTTTTTCACGAGTGGCCGCGAACTCTTGCTCATCAACCTCAGCACGACGAACCGAACTACCGATCTTTTCCAGAACTGTATTTACGGCCACGTGGACCTGTTCGAGGTGAGAGACTCGGTGTCGTTGCTGGTGTAGCGCGCGGGAATACTCTTGTTCTGCCAGGTGAGCAGCAGATAGCCTCCGCCGGGCTTGTTCCACGCGTTGTTGTGCCTGTTGTTCAGTCGACTCCTGAGTTCGCAACGCCAGCCGCGCATCCGTTTCAGCCCGTCGAGCTTCGACGGCGCGAGCCTCTGCACGCTCGGCTTCTTGTTCGCTCGGCGAATCTTCCGAGGTGTGCTGTTGCGACGCTACCCGCTCGGCAGCCACGGCTGTATCGTAAGCCTCCTGGTATCCTGTCACACGGTTCTGAGCCGCCTGAAGGTGATCGGCAAGCTCCTCCAATTGTTGCTCTGAACGCTCGCTATTCTGCAGGGTTTGGGCCAAGCTATTCTTCGTCGCTGCCTGTCGCTCCAGGTAGGTCGTCTCTCGCCGTCGAGCTTCATCTACCCTCTCGCGGATCTCGTCATGAGTTTGCTGCGAGGTGCGTACTTCCTGTCTCATACCCTCAATGTGTTGCTGTTGAGTCGAGATCTCCGTGTCAAGCCGATCTCGGGTCTTTTCGGCATCATCAAGCGACCCGCGAGCTTCGACATGGCTACTCCCGCCGGCTCCGTGAACCTGGACCCACAGATGCGTCATGAGGTGTCCATTCCGGGTAGCGATCACCACATGGGCATTATCGAGGTCGGTCTCCTCGAAGCGTTGTATAGCGCGTTCGGCTTCCTCGAGGTCTTCGCACAGCACGACGTGTCCGAACAGCTCTTGCAATGTCGCGGTCACGGCAGAATTCGCGTCTGGCTCACGCGCGAAGACGTGGTCTACCGCAGTAACAAGCCCATCAGGGAGTTGTTGCCGCTTCACGTAACTCTCCCCTTCAGAGGTGGGAGTGTAAATCCGCGTGGTCTCAACCTCGCCGTGTTGCAATAAGTCCACAGCAGCCTTGGCGGTTTGCGAGTCATCCGCCCAAAGCTGTTCAACCGCCACCGGTAGCACGGCCGCAACGGCGCGTTCCCACCCAGCTGAGACCACAAATTGAGAACTCAATTCTTCGACAGCCAGATCCATTAAAGACGCCCGAGCCGAGCCCTTGTGTGGTTCCAACGAATCCTTGAGGACCTCGATCCGTGCCTGGATAGCGCTATATTCACGATTCTGCGCGGCCAAGTGTGCCATCAGGTCATCCAGTTGGCCACGCTTCTGGGACAGTTTCCGGTCCGCCTCGTCAAGCTGGCCTTCGATCTGTGCACGTTGCCGTGCTGCCTCATCGGCCTGCGTTTGGTATGCGGAAAGTGAGTTTTGTAGCTCACGAAGACTGTCTTGACGGTACTCTGATTCTTCAGTCACGTGCCTGCGCTGGGCTTTCACTGCTTCCAGTTCAGCGATGGCCGAGGCGAGCTTTGCTTCTGCTGTGGCAATGGCGCGGTGACGTTGGGCCTCTTCTTGCAGTGAGTCCGTATATGCTTGCGAAGCGATTCTTGCTGCACGCTCGGCATCGTCCTTTTCCTGGATGGCCCGCGCCAGGGCCTTATCGGTTTCTGCTCTGGTATCGCAGATTTGCCGATATTCTTCGGCGGCTTGATCAAGCTGGGCTTGCGCTTGCTCGGCGGTGATGGTCGTGGTTTTCGTGATCGGTGCCGACGCGGTCCGCAGCCGTTCGTCGGTCACCGACAGCAACGACCGATACCGTTCCTGCAAACCACTGAGCCCGTACCGGTGTTCACGAGCGACGGTGGCCGCCTGCGTAATGTCGTCGAGTTCTTGGTCCAGCGCGTCCATTTGTTCAGAGACCTGAGTGATGTTCTGGCGAGCCGCGACGAGCTCTTCGTCGTTGCCCCGATCTTGTTCCACCAGATCTGCCACCACCCGCAGTTGCTGCTCCACGTCGTCGGCCAGCAGTCTGGCACGGGCATCTCGGACATCGTATTGGATGCGCTGGGCTTTGCGTGCCGTGTCGGCTTGACGCGAGAGTGGTCCTAGCTGGCGACGGACTTCTTCAGTGAGGTCTCTGACTCGGTCCAGGTTCCCACGCATCGCATCGAGTTTGCGAACCGACCGTTCTTTCCGGCGACGATGCTTCAGAATTCCGGCGGCTTCTTCAATGAACCCCCGTCGCTCCTCCGGTGTGGCATGGAAAATGCGGTCGAGTTGCCCCTGACCGACGATGACATGCATTTCTCGACCGAGCCCCGAGTCACTGAGAAGCTCCTGGATATCGAGCAGTCGGGCCGGTGACCCATTGATTTGGTACTCGGATCCGCCGGCTCGAAACAGGGTGCGGGAAATGGCCACTTCGGAGTATTCAATCGGGAGGGCACCATCAGAATTATCGATGGTCAGGGTCACCTGTGCCCGCCCCAAAGCCTGGCGACCTGAGGTGCCTGCGAAGATGACGTCCTCCATCTTGCCACCGCGCAGGTTCTTCACACCCTGCTCGCCCATCACCCAGGCCAGTGCATCGACAACATTTGATTTCCCCGACCCATTGGGGCCGACGACGGCGGTGATCCCAGGTTCAAATTCGAAAGTAGTTTTGGAAGCGAAGGACTTAAACCCTCGAACCTCGAGCTTTTTCAGATACATTTACACGTCACACCGGACGGCAAATAAGCCCTTATTCACCGAGTCCGTCGTCAAATTGTGGTAAACGAGAGCCCACGCCGAGTAGCTCTGCAATCGCCGAGACAGAACGCGGTGCGGCCCGGCCGTCACCATAGGGGTTTACCGCATTGGCCATCTTGGCGTATGCCTCGTCATTTGTGAGCAACTCGGAGACTTCCTCGACAACGCGCTCTTCGGCGGTACCAATCAGTCGGACGGTTCCGGCGGTCACCGCTTCGGGACGCTCGGTGTTCTCGCGCATCACGAGCACCGGTTTGCCCAGACCTGGTGCTTCTTCCTGAACGCCACCGGAGTCGGTGAGGACGACGGTGCTGAGGTTCATCAAGTGGGTAAATTCCCCGTATGCCAACGGCTCGGTGACGATGACATTTTCTTTGCCTTCCAGGAACGGCAGAATTGCCTCACGCACTACAGGGTTCTTATGGGCTGGCAAAACAATGGTCGCGTCCGGGTGTGAGTCCGACAGTCGTGCCAATGCTCGGCCGACACCGCGCATCGCATCACCCTGGTTCTCACGGCGGTGAGTCGTGACGAGGACGACCTTTCGTCCCTGGTCTACCTGCTCGATCAGTTCTTGCAAAGCAGGTTCACTGAACGGAACACGCTGGTCCACCACTTCAAGCAGGGCATCGATGACCGTGTTACCGGTGACGTAGATATCGTGCGCGTTGACGGCCTCACGGAGGAGGTTATCGCGACTGACCGAGGTCGGTGCTAAGTGAAGAGAAGAAATCTGGGAGGTAATCTTCCGGTTCGCTTCTTCCGGGAACGGGGAAAAGATATTGAAGCTACGGAGCCCGGCTTCGGCATGAACCACTGGCACACCACGGTTGAAGGCGGCAATGGCGCCAGCTGTGGAAGTCGACGTGTCACCTTGGACCACCACGGCATCGGGTTTCTCTTCATCCATGATCGCGTCGAGACCATTGATGGTTTTCGCCATCACCATGTTCAGGGTCTGGCGGGGCTGGATGATATTGAGGTCGTGGTCGGGAGTGATTCCGAAAAGCTCATTCACCTGGTCCAACATTTCCCGGTGTTGTCCAGTGACGGTCACCACACACTCGAATTGATCCGACTCCTGAAGAGCTTTCACAATCGGGGCCATCTTAATCGCTTCGGGGCGGGTGCCGTAGACCGGCATGATTTTCATTATGTCTCTACTCCTACATCACTACGACACAACGACCTCACGCGGCAGTGAGCCGGTGATTTCATTTTAG
Source organism: Auritidibacter sp. NML120636 (assembly GCF_003185945.1). Taxonomy (NCBI): domain Bacteria; kingdom Bacillati; phylum Actinomycetota; class Actinomycetes; order Micrococcales; family Micrococcaceae; genus Auritidibacter; species Auritidibacter sp. NML120636. Next base: position 329,779 of record NZ_QHLO01000001.1, on the reverse strand, counting down.
TATGCCGAGACAACCCTACACAGCTACCACCCTAATCAGCACATTTTCGTTGGGAGGGCCGAGATAAACATATGACCTTTCTCGATATCCTTTCCTTAGTACCCGCATGACTGCACTGTGATCACTGTGATCGCCGACATTCCCCGGGCTAGATACTGATCGCGCTGGTGCTCGGTACCTTTATCACGTTTTGCGGGCTGTCCTTTCTTCTGATGAACGTGAGAACTGTATATCTCCCCGATTCCTCAACGCCAGTAAAAGCGTACCGAGGAGTGTCTTGGTACCAAACTTCGGAGATTTCTGTCCCATCGCGATACAGGTAGAAAGCCCATTCATACTCACTCGGTTCGACACTGGCGAAATCGTTAGCCACAAGTATTCGCCCATGGATACGTTGCACGGTTGTCACTGAACTAGTGGGATCAGGATAAGACAGTGCGGCCGATGATTCACGCAGATCTGTAATCAGCCGAACCTTGGTTCGTGGAGCGGTTTCGTCCGCAGAAAGTCCTGGAACCGATAGGGTCTTCAGTGAGGCGATCTCGGGTGGGGGTGGCGTCACGACATCCAAGGCCGAGGCGACTTTTCCGAGAATGGTTGATCTGTTCAGTATACCCTGCTCCATCGTCCTTAATACTGCTTCATGTTGTTGTTGCAGAGGCTCTTGAAACTGCTCTGGAGCGTGTCCAACGATCGTCGCGAACCCTTCACGGATGAAGAGATCTCCAGCTCGCTGAGCGTTGAATGTGAAGCGCTGCGCGTCTGCCTCATCGCGTCGAATCTGTACGGTTTTGCCACTATCCGCTACATCATACGATTCGCGCCATGAGTCGTCGTCCGGCACCTTTTTCAGCTCTGCAGTGGTGAGACGGCTTGTCCACTGATCACTGTCGAAAGGGTACTTCAGCAACTGGGGCGCCGAAGCCTGGAATATGTCTTTGACCAGCTTGCCTTGGGTTCTTTCGTGGAATTCAGCGAGTCGCGACGCTTGCAAAAAGTAAGGATTAGCCAGTGGAAACAAGGGGACTTCGCGCTTGTCTAAAGCCTGTCGCGTGATACCGAAATGGTACCTATTCCTAGTCCGAAAGTAGTATCCGTCGAGGCGTTGGAACAGGTCGGATCCCCTAGAGCGTTTAAAGGTTCTTTCGAAATGCTCAGCAACTAATGGTTTGAAGTGCTTATTCGCAAGCCGGGGGTAGCTGTGCGCTTGGAGAAAAAAGTTGAAGACCCGCGGGTCCGACATCGATACGCCCTTTCCAAGTTCCCGGAAAACACGGTTAGCCAGACCTTCAGCAGACCCCGGGACGCGAAGTAGCTCTCCTCCACCTCCGCGGATCGTCATCTGGGGAATGGCGTATTCTCCTGAAAAATCGGACAGAAACATCTCGTAGTTGCGATTCGAATCGCGTATTTGATGGGTGAAGACACGCTCACTGAACAATAAGGATAAACCGCACTGTTCAGTAGGGCCCCACCACTCCATGCCGTGATCAGCGCGAATCGCATTGGCGAGCTGAATATCTCGCCCGTAAACCTTACGTTTCTTACCCTCATATCTTCGTGGGTCAAACGTCAAGACCTTGAAGTCTTGATGAGCACCAGTCAGTGTCAGGAGCGCTAGAGCGAGCCGGGAGTCAACGCCTCCGGAAAGGGTGATAACTTTCCGAGCGGACAACGAATTCACTGCAGTCGTCAAGGACTCTCTGGCTAGCTCTATGCCTAACGACACGGCGTCGGTGTAGTCATTGATTGTCTCAGAGCCCCCCAGTGTAACCCGCGGACGGATGGTCGCTTGGCGACCGGTAATCTCGAGGACGCAATCTGGCTCGAGAATATGTATTTGTTCTGCCATGGTCGTCGAGTCACTCATCCCCTCGGCAGTCCGGCCACGACTAGTTAGAGCGGCAACGTATGTACTGAGATTCAGATGAACCGAAACACCGGACTCTCGAAGAGCAACCGCAACGGCGATAAAGCTATCCGACAAGACCACCCCACGCCTAGGGATAATTGCATAAAAGACTGGTCCAAATCCGAAGCGATCGGCAAAAACAAGGTGTTTCACTCCTGACAACAGGTGTCGAGAACTAGCTATGGCTAGCCATTCCCCAGGAGCATCACGCAAGTCGGCAATCGTGAGATTCTCGGGGTGAGCGAACCCAAATTCTCCCCGGCAAAGCTGTTTGCCTGTCAAAGCAAGTCCACCGAACTCCGCAACCTTCGTATTTGGCTTCCACTTACCCGGGACCGCACTTTCTTCGATGGTCCGAGCTCGGGTATCAATCAGCACAGCGCGAACGACGGATGAGGACTGAGAATTCATGGTTGCCTTCTGAACGACAGCTCGGGGGTATATCGACTGGGCACAACCATCTGTGGCCGTAGCTTCACTCAATGGCTGGTTTGACCCGGCATCCCTACAAAACTATCAGCTTCGGCGAATACCTCAGCTTATCTGCACGGGTGATCCTCGTTCTGCCATTTACCTCCCAGTTCGGACGACCCTCCTAGCATCTGGCAAGATCGTTTCGCCGTGGCGATACAATGTAGTCTCAATGTGAAGGTGCAGATTCCCTGCAACGGCACAAAGAAGACCTCTTGATGCCGTTGTATGTGGAGGAGCAGGAAAGGCTGTAGCGAGAAGTATGGCGTCTACCAACGACAAGGAAGCGGGTCATCCACAAACCGCTGAGTTCGTTTCGGCCGTAAAAGATTCGTATCCAGGTGTAGACAAGCTCACTCCCATCGGAGGGCGTCCTGGAATCGGAAAGTATATTCGTCAGCTATGGCAACGGCGTCACTTCATTTGGCGTCAGTCGCGAGGCCGCGTTGTTACGGGCAACGACGACGCCAAGCTGGGGCCACTTTGGTTGGTTCTTCGCCCAACTCTCGACGCAGCTTTCTACTGGATTATCTTCGGGCTGTTGTTGCAATTCGATCGGGGCATGGACAACTTTGTGGCCTTTGTCATTATTGGTGTCTTCATGTTCCAGATGACCAGTAGTGCCTTGGGAACCGGTAGCAAGGTGATCGCGTCGTCTCGCTCACTGATACGGGCTTTCAAGTTCCCGCGGATGGCGCTGCCTTTAGGAGAGGCTCTCTACGATTTGTTGCAAAGAGGCCCGGCCTTTTTGATGATGTTCTTGATCATCATGGCTATCCCTCCCCACGAACTTCCAGAGTGGAGTTGGCTCCTCTTCCCCATCATTCTGCTCATTCACGTCGTCCTAAATTTTGGCATCACGCTACTTGTTGCTCGGCTGGCGGTCGTTTTCCCTGACCTGAGTAAGGTGATTCCTTTTCTAACTCGCCTGCTCATGTACGGCTCTGGAGTGATCTTTCCGATCACCCGGTTTACGACTAGATATCCAACGTTGGAAGCCATAATCGAGCTGAATCCGATCTACACCGTCTTACTGATGTACCGCGAAATACTCATTGATGGCACGGTGCCAGCAGTCGAGCATTGGTTGGTTCTCTGCGGTTGGGCCGTTGTGTTGTTTGTCGCTGGGTTTCTAGTGTTTTGGCAAGGAGAGGAATCTTATGGTCGCGAACGAAACGTCTAAGCCTAAGAACTCTCCCACCCCGGAACCGGACGAGAGCGAGGACACCATTTCACCAACCACGACAGAGCTCGGAGAGCTCACGATGCTCGCCACAGACATTGAGCTCACTTACCGCGTGCGGATTTTAGATGAAGGCAAAGAGCGCGGATTAATTCAGTCACGCGGCAAGAAGACATCGTTTCAGGCGCTGAAAGGGATCTCGCTGGCAGCGCGCGAAGGTGAATTCATTGGGCTCGTAGGGCGAAACGGGTCGGGTAAAAGTACCTTGCTCAGGGTTCTCGCCGGTGTCGAGACTCCGAACTCAGGCCAGGTCGTGGCACGCTCCACACCGCAGCTACTGGGTGTTGGCGCCGCACTCTTGCCGAACCTCACCGGTATCGACAATATTCGTATCGGACTATTGGCCATGGGACTCACACCGGCACAGGTCGAAGAGAAAGTGCCCGAGGTTGTCGAACTGGCAGACATTGGTGACTTCGTACGGATGCCGATGCGTACCTACTCGTCCGGTATGGGAGCTCGGCTCCGTTTCTCGATCTCTGTGTCGGCAGACCCGGATATCTTGATGATCGATGAGGCCCTTTCCACCGGTGACGATGCCTTCCGACAACGCTCGAATCAGGCCATGAAGGACTTGATCGCCCGCTCCGGTACGGGATTCCTCGTTAACCACTCGCCCTCTGCAATTCGTGAAATGTGTACTCGAGTCATCTGGCTCGATAAGGGTGCAGTTGTCGAAGATGGCGAACCTGACGAGGTGATGAAGCACTACAGCTATTTCATGAATGCGTTGCGGCGCCACGGCGAAAATGTCGCCCAGGGTGTGAAGGAAAAGCACATGCAGACATTCCAGGATCGGATTGACGACATTGTGGAAGACGGCCAGCCATCATAACGAGGCCATACCTCATGGCGTCCTGTCATCTTTAGCCTAAACGCACTTCTGCCCCTCCCAACGATGTACTGGGAGGGGCAGAGATATGCGGGACCTTACGGGTTTTAGCTCTCAATCAACCGCAAGATTTTTCCTGAGATGACTCCTGGACGGAAATGCTTATGCATATAGTCACGAACTGCATATGACTCGTCGAGCAGAGCCTGGGGATCTGCGGCCAGCGACCGAATTCGCTGGACAGCGCTGTCGATATCGTCAACAAGCCACCGTGTTCCATATACTTGCTCTGCTCCAGCCCAAGGTAGGATCACCGGAACACAGCCCGCAGCCCCTCCTTCAGCAACCACCTGATGAGTTCCTTCATGATCACTCGTCGACAGAATGAAACCGGGGACGGTGGTATACCATTCTGCAAGGTCAGGACTGTGGCCATCAAATACTACAGCGTCTTTTAACACCGGTGAGGATTCGATCCGCTCATAAACCCTCTGGAAGTACTCCTGTTCTGCGGGTCTATCCTGCAACCAGGGATACTCCGTATATTCTTTCCCTTTGACGATCAGCTTATACTCTTGGTCCTTAGATGCGAGTTGCTCGATGATGTCCAAAGCTCGATCGAACCGTTTGGACTGCGGAACAGACCCGACAAAGCCGATATTCTTCGGGTTAATCTCGCTTCTATAGGTGAGAAATCGGCCCATATCGAACGTATTGCCGATGACGAAGCTCTTAGACGTCGGAATACCATAGCGAACCTGCGCCCTGCGCATCCCTACCGGCGAGACGAAAATAAACGCATCAACATTTTTGAGGATTGCTTGGTCTAGAAACTTCGTTCTCAGTTCCTGGGCATGCACCCTCGTGATGAGTTTTTGTCCCGGAAGCTTATTCTGGCTGTACCACACCAGATTGCCCAGCGACCACTCACAAAAGATCACGTCAGCGCCATCGAGAAGACGTCGACTTTGTTGTTCATCATGGATGCTATGGCCACCCCATCGGTCAATTCGGACACGGTGGCCCGCCTTTTGGATACCATTCATGATCTCGATAAAGAACTTAAAATCGTGTCCAGCGATAAGGACGGTTTGCGAGCTCTCATCAGGACCAGCGAGGGAAACGTTCCTAGCAGAACTAGTAGTAACTGCTGTTTTCGTTGAGTCTACTTGCTCTTTTTTGTCTCTGACAATCTGCCATGCGAAAACGTCCTCGTCGTCGAGAGTAGGAGTTTCACCCTCTAAAATTTGCGCGTAAGTGTCGCGTTCGAAGAGAACAAGCCTACTGTTGATGGCTGCCGAACACGTGGCAACGGGGACAAATAGGTTTCCCGGCGACCAAGACACAGCCTGCTTTCCGACGGCCTTCCAATCGCCGAAGGTTAGGCCGTTGAGAAGGTCTTCCACATCGTTTCGGCTCAAGGTCCCGATGGAATTGGCCGCCTTAACGACATGTCGAATGTCGTACTCGCGCAATGCGTCCATCTTCGACTGTGCCGTGGGCGCTACAACGACTTGGCCAGCGACTTCTTGACCGTCGAATTCTTCGTCAAGCAAATACATGTCAGGACGTACTGACTGCTTCTCGAACTCGGGGATATCACTCGCCGAGCACTCCACGGCAAAGGGATGCAGCTTGGGAGCTCTTACGAGGAACCCAGCGACGCGCATCATGTACACCAAACGATGGGCGCACGTGTGGGCCTCGTAAACATGTCGCAAGGCCTTCCACAAATCCTTGTGCCGGGCTTCCTCGGACGATTTCCAGCGTTTCAAGACACTATTGGCTTCGTCGGGATTTTCAACGGTGGGGACTGTACCCGCGAAAGTTTCATCGACACCACGACCAGGCGAGCTAAGAACGCTTGACCCGGATGCAGTAATCTCCACAACTCGGCGCGAAAACATCGAGGGAGAATCCACAACAGAGTTCCCGTTGAGATGGATCGGGTGTGCTTTATAGGCCTGGCACATCTCGGGGTAGCTCAAACTCTGTCGAGCGTAGCGACGGAAGCGATCTGGAAGCCGATAGGGCGAATTCGGGTCGTTATGCACCCGCTCATAGATAGCCAGCCCGTACGGAGCTGATTCGTAGAAGAGAAAGTCAAGGCCCTGCTTTCGTGTGGCATATTTGTCGCCATAATACGTGCCACCGTAGGCAATGGTGTCTTCGCGTTCACGAGTGCTCGGCAACGGATTGTGCAGTATTGGTTGAGCTGCGAAAGGCGCCGACGCGACGGCCGAAATGCGGTTATCTGGTTCAGCGTTATAGTCGACAATCGTGCGCGCATCAGTAGTAAACACGTAGTCACACCGAGCAGCCGTACGCTTAAAGCGGTTGTAATGAACTGGATCTTCCTTATTCCAGAACATCACGGGAATGCCGTGTTCTTGGGCATGATCAATCAGGTTAGCAATTGGCGCGTGACTCGTGTCGTCGTAATATCCGATGATGCCTTCCCACGCTTTGTCGTTACCCTGCCAGGCAGACTCAATGAAGACAGCATCAATGTCGTTGTGAGCGAACTGTTCCCGCCAGTCATCGGGCGTGACCCGAATCGCTGTCAGCTCGGGTAGGAACGTCTCGGAGGTAAACGTATCACCAATGAAGGCAACGGTGTAGGAATCCAACGGCCGTTCAGAAGAGCTCTTCGCTAGTTGCGATTGACTTCTCAAAAGCTCTTGGAGCGCAGACCAGTAGATCTCACCTGTCTGCTTCCACGTGCGGTTTTCTCTTACCCAGCGACGAGCGCGTACACCGAGCTGGTCTCTAAGTTCCGGGTTTCGGATGAGCCGGTGCAACTGTTCCTTCAGTTCAGGGACACTATCCTTCGCGAAGCTCAAAGCCCGTGATTTATCTTCGTCTGTACCGTAGAAAGCTCTGTGTGGCGAGACATCAGACAACACCACCGAACGCCCCACGGCCATAGCTTCCAAAGGCTTGAGCGGAGAAACAAGCTCAGTGACTGGCAACGATTTCCGGGCTAGCGGGAAAATGTCGATGCTCGACAGATAAGTCGGCATGTTGGCATTCGGTATGCCCTCGAGGTACCTGGTGCGAGGTTCTAAACCAGCCTCGGATACACGTTTCTTGAGTTCGGGCAGATAAGATCCACCACCAATGACCAAGAAGTTGAATTCATCTCCCTCTTCTTGAATAGCGGAGAGTGCGTCAACCACCAGATCAAGCCCTTCGTACTCGGTGACGCTACCGGCGAAGCCAACAACAGGCAGTTCAGGCTGGGAGAATCCGAGCTTCTTGAGCAGTTGGAGATCTTTACCTTGAGGAAAGAACTTATCGATATCCACCGAGTTTGCAGCAACGGAAATGTTGTCCCCGTTGACTCCACGTTCGACAAGATCGTCTTTCATTTCTTCTGTGATGACCACGACGTGGTCAGCCTCGCTGGCAACTTGAAACTCAAGCCGGCGGTCAAGTGCGTACTTTTCAGATCCGGCCCACGCTGGGTTCTTAGACGCCGCTGTGACTTCCCAGAAGCCTCTCATTTCGTAGACAAAGGGCACCCCGAGTCGGCGTGCAGCCATCAGGGCCGGAAGCGCAGTGAGGTAATTTGACGCTGACACAATCACCTCAGGCTTGTCGATCATGGCCTCGCGTACGTAAGCGTCTGCGCTGACTTGCAAGAAAACGCCAATGTCGCCTTCCCAGCTTTTGAGTCCGGGGTTGTGAACATAATGGACACCATTGATCTGTTGCTGATAGCGACGCTTTTCTTGAGGAACTTTAAAGCCTGTCGACGGGCGCCTATCCCACGGTTTACCAGGCAGTGGGGCGACAATGACGTCAGCGCCTTGCAACTGGAGCCCCTGTGCAATCCCCTGGGTTCTGGTCGTGTAGCCATTGCTATTGGACACGGGCGAAATGCCAACCGCATAGAGAATCCGATTCTGAACCGGCAAATAATTGCACGTATAGTGCTTCTGAGGTAGCTCGACAGGCTTGTCAAGTAACTTATGCAAGGACCGAACACGCTGAACAAATTTTTTCTCTCCATCGCCCAGCACGGCGCTTTCTGGAACACTGTCGAGGATACTGTTCGCTTCAGAGATGTTCCCTTGGACGTTCAAGACCTTATTTGCATAGGGCAATGCGTTCTTCACCGTAGGCTTTTTCTGAAACCGGTCTCTCAGGCTTTCCAGGGATTCTTTCGAGGAGAGATTGCTGGCTGCTGTCGGCAATACCCTTCCTCGGACATCACCTGCGCGCCGAACAGAGTTTCTCGTCAAGCGCACGACCTTTGCATTAAGGCGCCGGAGGAACATAACCATCACGAATGCCAAGAGCGCCAATAGCCAGAATAGAGCAACAACCAAGATTGCCAGGTCTATAAAAAATGCCAAGACAGTTGCAGCAACCGCCACCAAACCAAAGAAACCAACAACAAGCTGTTGCTTACGACTAAACCGTCTGAACAAACCAAGCATAATAACTTTTCAGCTCTCCACAATTATTTAGTACAGGTATATATCAGTCGTTACTTCGCGAGTCGCTGCGGAAAATTCCACTTGAAGGACGTCCGCTGGTTTATGAACACCATTCTTGGGAAAATACCAGCCCTGAATATCAGGGGTCTCTTCGCCTCGGCGTTGAACAATTTTGAGATCGCCTTCCGAACGTAATCTCAGGTGCCCAAGATTTTCGTTCGACGCGTTCTGGATGACCACGGTATCGCCCGATGGCCTGGCTCTGACATCGGGTCCGAAATGCCATAGCAACGTGTACTGATGGAGATCAGCAGACTCAATCGTATCGATAATCCGTACGTGGCGTTTGGCATCATTCGGCTGATCGTCTTGTGGTTGAACGGTCACTCTGCGACTATGCTTGACGCCCTCGTAGCGGTGGTTGAAGCCTTTGACGTCGAACATCCCCTGTTGCTCGACTTGCTGTAGCCCTACCTTGTCCATTTTTGTGGGGTCGATACGAGGTAGTCCTTCGCCATCCACGATAAGCGTATTGTGAGCGAAACTAGAGAAAGCATAAATAGTATACGGATCAGACATCTCGTACCCATTAGGGCCTGCTTCCCTGAGAATCTCGAGCCCTTTGTAGACGAGGTATACGCTCAGCTCATCGCTGTGTTTGTGGTAGTCGGAGTTATAAGCGGCTACGAAATGCAGATACAAAGAATCAAGATCTCGCCAGTCTTCACGAAATATTGCCACACCAGCTTCATCGGCAATGAACCGGTCGAAATCGGGCGGAGTGCCAAGTGCACCTTGGGTCAACGCATACCTATATGAGTCCGAGTTATAGACCCGACCATATCCTCTACCAAGAACCGGCCCAGGCGGGGTGTCGCTGACAGGCGCAAAGGAGCCCAAGGGGCTGATGGTTGCGATTGCGTATCTTTCAGAGGCTTTGAAGACTTCTCGTAAGGATTGTTCCGTCGTCGACGCTTGCTGGCCTTGTAATTGGTTGTATTCTTTCAGATGGCGACTCACGATGACGTGGTAGTCGGGGGACTGTTCCTTATGCACTCCTTCGGCCGTGTAACTGCTCTTGAAGTAGGCAGTCAATCGCCCGAACGCTAAATCATATAAACCTTCGTTGTCGTCAATGTAGCTACTGGCGAGCATCAAGGCGAGGTCCTGGAACATCCCGTGGTTCGTTCCGGCGCTATGGAATTCGTCTTGTACCAAAAGATCAACGCCTTCGCGAATAATGTCCTTCACGAAAGTCTGATCCGAGGCGCTGAGCAAAGGACCGTAGTCGTCCAGCAGACAGCACAACGCGATAGTTCGTTGAGCAGTGGACTCATCGTGGTACGACATTGGAATCCGGGAAGGAGGTAACCCCACTACGTCACGCCAGGTATGGAGTAGCCATATTAACTTTTCCGCAATAGCATCGTCTAAATCGATATGAAACGGGCGAAGATAATAATAAAAAAGCCAACCGTGCATTTGCCGAGCCAGACTACGGGTACGTCGGTGACGCCACACCTGACCATCCTCAAGTCGCAAGGTCTGTCGTGGTTGGATAGTCATCAGGTCACGGTCAACAAAACGCGAGCGCGCGTCGCGCATGGCGAGCATGTTGCGTTTCGGAAATAAATAGTCCAGTGTCATCTGTCACCCTTCTGTCGGTTCGGTCGCCAACGGAGGGTGCTTAACAACGGACTCAACGATGTCTTCGACCCCGTAAGATGCTTTCCAACCCAGTTCTTCGCGAATTTTATCGACGTTGGCAGTTACTGTCGCCGCGTCCCCATCGCGTGGAGGCGCGATCTGATACTCCAGGTCAACCCCTGGAACTCTCTGGAATGCATGGACGATATCCAGAACACTACTTCCGATACCTGTGCCTACGTTATATGTATAGACCCCTGTCGCATTCGGCTGGCCAAGTGCGTCAAGGGCGACAATATGTGCATCGACAAGATCTTCTATATGCACATAATCCCGAATGCAGGTGCCGTCAGGAGTGGGATAGGCATCTCCGTAGACTGAAACCACACCGTGGCTCGTCAGCATATTGCGGATAGCAGGCATGAGGTTCGTGGTGGTGGTGTCAGCAAGTTCTGAACTCGTCGCGCCAGCGACGTTGAAATAGCGTAAAGCCACGGCGGACAGCCCCCACGCCCGTTCCGCGTTGTGGAGAGATTGCTCGTTGATGAGCTTGGTCTGGCCATAGGAGTTGATGGGATGACAGGCAGTGTTTTCGAACACTTCCGACTCGCATGGTTGTCCATACACCGAAGCGGACGAAGAGAAAACGATCTTCTGAACGGCTGAGTCTCTCATAGCACTCAACAGATTGACGAGCCCACCGATATTATTTCGAAAATACATCTCGGGTTGCTCGACGGACTCGTTGACAGCCTTCTTCGCCGCAAAATGCACCACGGCGTCAATTTGATGGTCCGAAAGAATCTTGCTGAGCTGCTCAACAGCCTTATCGGCCGACAGATCGAGTTGATATAACGGCACATCCGAGGGCACGCGCCTCTGAAGCCCCGTGGAGAGGTCATCGACCACGGCAATATCGTAAGCTCCCAGCTCGAGAGCCCGGGAGACGAAATGGCCACCGATGTAGCCGGCCCCGCCCGTCACTAAAAGTCGCATTTCCCTCTCCTCGACTCCTTGTCCTCCATGCGGTCAAATATGGCTGTCTCTGCTGACGACATCTTATTCGCCAAAAACTTCGAGGAGGGCAACCGTCAACCTCTCTGGTTGCCCTCCCGCGTCCAAGGACGACATGCAGTTATTTATCGCGCCACTGCCCACGAGTATCAATCACATGCTTGCCCGACACGCGGTCACGCAGATCGGCGAAGACAGCGTGGTCAACAAGCAACAGGACAATATCGGCTGCTTCAACAGCGGCATCCACGCTTGCGAAGTCGACGTTGGGCAAACCCTGCAATTTCGCGGGAAGCTCGTTCACGTGGGGTTCTACCGCGAGGATCTTGGAGCTGGAAAGCTCGCGTGCCATTTGCTCAGTGATTCGCATGGCCGGCGACTCTCGCAGGTCATCGATATTGGGCTTAAAGGCAAGACCCAGCGCCGCAATGACAGGAGCTCGGCCAGTTTCTTTCTCAACGTCATAGGCTTCTGCCTTGACCTGCTTGATGACCCAATCTGGCTTCGCGTCATTAATTTCGCGAGCGTTGCGGATCAACTTCGCCGAATCCGGTGCAGCGGCGACAATGAACCAGGGGTCCACAGCAATGCAGTGCCCACCAACGCCAGGGCCGGGCTGAAGGATGTTAACCCGCGGGTGGTGGTTGGCCAGTTCAATGACTTCCCAGACGTTGATCCCCAGCTCGTCACAAATCACAGACAGCTCATTCGCGAAGGCAATGTTGACGTCACGGAAGGAGTTTTCGACCAGTTTGGACATCTCGGCCGTGCGCAAATCGGTCAAAAGTAGTTCTGCCTTGCAGAAGCTACGGTAAAGGTCGCGTGCGCGCTCAGCAGCGTGCGGTGTCGAGCCACCAACGATCCGGTCATTGGTCACCAGCTCGACCATGACCTTACCGGGCAGCACTCGTTCTGGGCAGTGAGCGAATTCCAGTGTGCCCTTGTCTTGAAGATCTGGACGGGCTTGGTGAATCACATCCGCCAAGTGTTCGGTGGCCCCGGGAGGTGAGGTTGATTCCAGAATCACCAGCTCATCGCCCTGTAGCTGAGGAGCTATATTGCGACCTGCTACTTCAATATAGGAAAGGTCCGGGGTTTTGTCATCGTGGAACGGGGTGGGTACGGCCACGATGTAGGCATCAGCTTGCGGAGTCTCTGCCGAAGCTGACAGCAGGCCCTGATCAACGGCTCGCTTGACGTAGTCCTCGAGGTCTGGCTCAACGAACGGTACAGTTCCCGAGTTAATCGCCTGAATCGTTCTTTCATTGACGTCAACGCCAAAGACTTTCACACCGTTCTCGGCCAGAATTGCAGCCGTTGGAAGGCCAATGTAGCCAAGCCCCACGACGGCCACGGTCGAAATATTCGACATAGAATTATCCCTCGATTTCTTTCGGCACTTGGTTCAGTACAGCACCGCGGTCCGTGCGGGGGCACTGTACACCCCGGGGAAGTATACCCCAGGATTTTCAATGAGGTGACAACGCAACACCTACGGTACGTACCCCGTGAGCTTCTGATACAGCTCAGTGTAGCGACTTTCGTTGGACTTCCAGGTTCTTTCCTGCAACGCCCACGACCGTCCGGCATGACCGATAGTTTGTCGTAGCGTGGGGTTATCCAAGAGATCCGTCAGGACGCGCGCCCACTCAATGTCATGCTCTGGCGGGACCAACATACCGGTCACCCCGTGATGGACCAGTTCCGACAGAGCCGGAAGATCCGAGGCGACAACGGGCTTGCCACTGGCGGAAGCCTCAACCGATTTCATCGGAGTGACGGTCCTGGTGACGGACGAATCAATACGGGGCACGACGAACACGTCTAAGGCCTGGTGATACAGTATCGACTCTTCTCGTTGCACCCGGCCGGGTGCAATCAGTCGATCACTTAGTCCCAGCTCTTCGGCCAGACGGAGCAAGCTGGGGCGGGCGGTACCATCTCCGACAAGGAGCATCCGTAGCCGAGGCCTGCTCGGGGCCAGGTGAGCAACGGCACGCACGACAGTATCGAGTCCTTCGTACGGAACCAATGAACTGACCGTCCCCACAAGTTCCAGGTCACGCGGCAGCCCCAAGGCCTCGCGCGCTTCCTGAGTGGACCGGGGTTCCTTGAGGAACTCGCCCCCGATTGCATTTGGTGTCAGGACGATGTCTGCACTATCGCGATCGAATTCTTCGAGTTTGGCTCGCATTTGCTTCCCGAGTGTCACCACGCCGTCAGCGGCCAGCACAGATTCCTGTTCCCGCTGTGTAAACAACCGGTAATACTCAGACCGGTAGGCTTCCGCACCACGTGTTGACGCCCACGTATCGGCAAGTAACCCTCGGACTTCATACACCCATGGAATATCCAAAGCTTCTGCAACGGCACGCACGGCGTTAGCGTTATTCCAATGTGAGGTGGTGTGCAACAAAGCCGGCTTAACCTTGAGGGCATGAGTGAGCAACATCTCAGCATACTGTTGCTCACGTTTTTCAGCATCAGTGTGCAGGCGCCTTGGAATCAGCCGGTGGTAGTCGATGCCATCAAGATGATTGACGGCCGGGGCTGTCAGCCCTCCGGTCACCACAGGCCATCCCATGCGAGTTGCGGCGCTCACGTTCCATCCCCGAGATTGCAAGGCTCGCAAGATGGAGTGTGATCGTTGTGCATATCCCGAACCGGTATATGGCAACGAATTAGTCAGCACGTGGAGAATGGCACCTTGTTCGGGGTGATAGTCCGGCACCCTTGCTAGTTGGGGACGCTCTCCTTGGAAGGTTCTCAACTGTGACCGGTACCCTTTGCGCTTCCAGCCTTCTTTCCCCGAGGTTTTCAGCCCTTCGACAGCAGCGGTCATGTTGCCTTTATTCCACTGGATCCGTGACCGTGCGAGGCGGTAGCCCTTGCCTCCGGGGCGCACTCTGGCCAACCCCCATTCGGCCGCCTCGGTGTCTCCACTGCTGGTGAGCAGGTTGACCAGCTCGAGAACTTTACGGGAGCCTGCACGTGCTTCCACGGCTCTACACAATTCTTCTCGTAAGCTTTCGGAGTTCCCACGTATGGCTGCCCCCAGAGCCCCGACAACATCAAGTGGTCCGCCGTGGATCTTGGACGCAACGCTGGCGACAGGCTCAGAAATCGACGTCGGCAACCGTCGCGCTACTTGCAAGGCAAATAACGCAGGGTCTTGTCCGATATGGTCTCTTGCGGTTTGGGCCGCAAGCTGGAAATTGCGAAGAAGCTGAGGGGTTCTGTTCCATGATGGTGACGCATTGGCCGTGTTCGTTGCTAAAGAGCCCTTTCGTGCCTGGAGCAGGTGACCTAGCAGCGCAGAGAGCCGGGAGGCCTCGACATCGAGAGAAATGTTGTCGGCAGCCCACCGGTGGGATGCAATATTCTGAGCAGTAGAATCTGGGTTCTTCGCAAGCTCCAGCCAATAGGAGGCCAATTGGTCGGCAGTAAGCTCGCCGAGTGGCTGATGTCCGGCAACGCGCAGTGTCTGCGCTGCCTCTCCTTGTACCAAACCGGTGATATGTTTTCCCGTTGCCAGTAATTCGTAGAGTTTGGAAGGAACAGTGTGTCTGAAGCTCTGCCAGTCTGGTCGAAGACTCACAACACATGTATCGGCCCATTGATAATGTTCGGTAGCGCGGTGCGACGGCACGGCGTCGTAAAGCTCCGCCGGTGACCCTAACGACCGGTTGGTTTTAATCAGAAGGTGTTTTTGAGTGCCCTGACCAACAAATCGCAACTGGATCCGGGAATTCTGGCGTTGTGCTAACGCGACTGCCTGCAACACTAGGGCAAGATTCTGCGATTCTCCATGATTTCCCAAATACAGGACGTGTAGCTCCCCTGGTTCGCGTGACCTCGACGGTAGCAGAGCCTCAGCTGAAACACTCACGCCATTTCGAATAGTGGCAACGTTTGTCATTCCGCGCTCTCGCAATGTCTGAGCAAATCCTTGAGTAACGGTGATGAGCAGGTCTGCCGATCGCTGAAGCCAGGTCACGACCTGTGACGCAGATTCGGAAACCACTTTTCCGCCAACATTCGCTTCGGTGAGAAGATCGGGCCATGCATCGCGCATCTCGACGACGAACGGTTTTTTCAGCAGTTTGGAGATAACGCGACCAGATACTAAATTCGGCAAGGCAGGTACGGTGGCAATCACGATGTCGACGTCGGAAAATCTTCGGGCCAAAGGAATAAACTCCGCGGCGTGTATCGTGCTCTCCAGCAGACGAGCCCACCGAGAGTGCTTCGTGCGGTGGGTCACCCCAGTTCGAATAATGCGTTCTCCTGCTGGTCCCAGTTCTTCACTCGGGTGATCAGCAACTCCCTGAGTCAGAACAGCTACCTCGCACCCAAAACCTCGTAAGAACTTGATGAAGTTCTGCCACCGTCGCTGTGGTGGAGTTTGCTCAGGCCAATACGAATGCGTGACGAGGAGAATTTTCACCGGCTCGGGATTGCTAGCAGTCATCAAACACATTCCATAGAGCATCGAATAGTTGCGGCGTGCGCGGGAACCAGGCGTCGAGTCACACTATCCCTGTACCCCGGATTCCACAGCAGACGGTTCTGGCGGGTTCGCTGGGGAAGTCGATTCTGGTTGGTTGCTACCGTCGGGATTTTGTTCTGCGTCGTATTCTTCTAAGAACTCATCCATGGTGCCAGAGCGTAACGCCTCTCGCATGCGATCAGTGGCGGCCTCGTCTTGTCGCACAATCGCTGCCCCGCCTGAGGTGATATCGGCGCCAGCATTCGGAATTGTGAACATCTTAATATCGGAGGAGCGAATGTTAGACATCGACAGCCCGTAGTTCAGCATAGTTTCGGCATCAAGGCCGTCGTCTACCGACAGATACGGGCTCAGGGTCGTAATGACATCGCTGAGTGTTCCTGGATTTGTCAAAACATCGCGTGCCAAGAGTTGATCCACCAGACCTTCGAGGAACAGCTGTTGGTTTTTTACACGCTGGTAATCACCATCGTTGAACGCGTGGCGTTCCCGTACAAACCGCAACGCATCGGTGCCGGAAACTTTGATTTTGCCCTCGGGGAAGAACGAGGGGTTTCGGATACCCGATGAAAATGCCTGTTCGTTGTCGACTTCCACACCGCCAAGCGCTTCGGTGACATCACGGAATCCTTCAAAGTCGATAATGGCAATGTGATCGATGTCCGAGCCGACGAGTCCTTCCACAGTGTCAACGACCAGAGGGAACCCCCCTTCTTCATATGCACCGTTGATCTTGCCCATGCCATACCCTGGGATCTCGACCCATAAGTCGCGCATGATGGACATCACATACACTTCTTCGTGACCATCCGGTATGTGCACAAACATGATCGTGTCTGTGCGCGCGCCATCTTCGCCGGCTTCTTTTTCTTCCGGTCGTTGGTCACTACCCAGCAAGAGCAAATTCAGTTCGCCATCATCCATTACCGGTCGAGTGGTATCAATACCACTATCGATGGTCTGAGTTCGCTCATTGACGTTCGAAATAAGTGTACGCGCGTACACCGAAGTACTGGCGACGACGGACACCACAATCAAAACCACAGCGACGATGACGGAGAAGATAATGCCATGAGGGCGGGTGGCGACTCGACTAACGCGCCGGGGCGCATAGATCCGAGAGGACTCAGCCATACGGCGTCCTTCCTTTCATCTCTGCTGTGGTAGTGCAACAGGTAAGCGTTAACAACAAGCCAGCAACGAGCCCGTGAAGTCTACGTGGAGTCTTCGCGATACCGTACGCTGATAACGTCATAGTGGGTAACAATCTACTCCGAGTATCGTATATCAGAAATCCGAATCTACCCATTTCCAAGTTACCGTTGCGTTGTGCGTGGCTTTCGTTGACACCTCGGACAGTAATACGAGGACCGATTCATGAACTTATCACGGCGAATAAGAGTGTCGTACCCTTCGGCTAGGCAACGACGACAATACGTGCCCTCCTGATGGTAGGCGTTTAACGAGCGATCAAAATACCCAGATTCGCCGTTGACGTTGACATAAAGAGCGTCGAAACTCGTTCCGCCTTCTTTCAGGGCCTGTTCCATAACCTTCTGTACACACTGATAAAGCGTTCGCACTTGTTTGCGGCTCAACCGGTTACATGGCCGGTTATAGTGTATTTTTGCCCGCCACAGCGCTTCATCCGCATAGATATTTCCGATACCGGAAACCAGGTTCTGATCCAGAAGCGCCCGTTTAATTGCGGTCTGCTTCTTGCTCAGCACCTGATAGATGTGGTCTACGTCAAAATGGTTATCCAAAGGGTCTCGTCCGATATGAGTCACCGTCGTCGGGATCAGCTCATCGGGCTCATCCGCGGTGGGAACAAGTCGATCAAGATAGAGACCTCCGAAGATCCGTTGATCCACGAACCGTAACTCAGTCGGTGCCTGTCCGTGACCGGATGCACTGTCCAAGCGCAATCTGATGCGCAGATGGTGAGGAGCCGGTGCGCTGTGATGACTCAACAAGATCTGCCCGCTCATCCCCAGATGGACGACTAGCGCTGTCGGAGATTTCTGCTCGGTTGGGGAATGGTGTAACGGAATCCACAGATACTTGCCTCGCCGTTGAGGTTGCTCGAGCTCCGCCTGACGCAACGAGGTCACGAAGTCAATCGGACCTTGCCGGTGCCGTCGAACTGACCTTGGATCAAGCACCTCAACGTCAAGGACCTGTTGGTTCGTGATCCAGCGCGATAGCCCCCGCCGCACCACTTCAACTTCCGGAAGTTCAGGCATTCTGGGCAATGTCTTTCTGCAGGGCGTCGTATCCGTCCCACGCAGCCAGCCGTTCGGCCTCCTTTTTGCTACCGGCTTGGCCTACACCGTATTTTTTCTCGGCAACATAGAGTTCTGCGGTGAACTCTCGTGCGTGGTCGGGACCTCGCGAGCTGAGTCGATACTCGACGGGCGCCAAACTTGCCGAGTCGGCCTCCATCTGGACCAGAGTCTTCCAGTCGTGACCGATGCCCATCACGTAGTCGTCATCAAGAAGAGGAATGACATAACGGTGAACCAAACCTCGGGCAGCCTGGTGTCCTTCTTCCAGGTAAGTTGCTCCAATCAAGGCTTCCATGGTGTCCGCAAGGATGGAGTCCTTATCTGCGCCCCCGGTGCGAGTTTCACCTTCACCGAGCAAAATGTGTTGCCCAACCCCAATGCTTCGCCCAACTCGTGCTAAGGCCACCGTGGAGACAATCGATGATCTCTTTTTGGCAAGTTGTGACTCATCCTCATCAGGGAATGCACGGTAAAGATGATCGGTCACAATAATCTGCAGGACTGCGTCGCCGAGAAATTCTAGACGTTCGTTCGTCGGCAACCCACCCTTCTCAAAGGCATAAGAACGGTGGGTTAATGCAAGACGAAGCATCTCGGAGCCTAGGTGGACTCCGAGATGCTTCGTAAGATCTTCAGTCATCAAAGACTAAATATCGGCGACTTTGCGGCCCTTGTACTCGTAGAAGAGCGGGGTACCAGCAGAGTCGGTCACAACGTTAGCCTGGTGTGGCATACGGTAGGTTACTTTGCCGTTTTCAACGGTCTTAACAAGCTCAGGCGCCTGGGCCTTCCACTGCGAACGACGCATGCGGGTGTTGGCGCGAGACTTTTTTCCCTTAGGAACAGCCATGGTTATCTCTCTTCTGGTTCTTGGGTCTGGGTCTGGTTATCTATTGTAGCGTCAGCATCAGTTTGTTCCGCTGATGATAACGCCGCGAGTGCAGCCCACCGTGGGTCAAGCTGCTCATGGTGGTGATCCTCATCGACTTCGTCAAGACGTACGCCACATTGATCGCACAGGCCCTGACAGTCAGGTTTGCATACCGGTTTGAAAGGAAAAGCAGACAACACTGCGTCAATGACTGGTAGCCCAATATCAATCGCATCATTGACGATCAGACGTTGCTCTTCCGGATCAAGTTCCGGATCTGGCACGTACTGGTACAGCTCGCTAATGCTCACGTTCAGGTCCTGCGACAAAGGGTCCAGGCAACGTGAGCACTCACCACGAAGTTCCGCGTTGACGTCCCCGGAAACCAAAATTCCTTCGTGCAAGGAATCCATCCTGAGATCCAACTCGATCACAGAGCCCGGCTCTACTCGGGCTATAGGCGTTTCCATTCCCTCGGGTGCCACGACCTGTCGTTGAACCGGTTCAGAAGATCCAGCAACACCGTTGAGGTTCTTAACGTTCAAAACCCACGCAGAGTCAGAGGGCACGAAAGCACCAGCCACAGAATTCTTTTCTAGGTTCGCCATGCTTATCGGACCTCCTATCACCGTCTCATGGGTAAATCAGGACCCTCGTTACTGAGGACATCTCTTATTGGTAGCCATCTCAGAGCGATTCTTCCCCTGAAGAACAACCACCGAGCCAAACCTACAGAATACACCGTGAAATCTCGATACCAAAATTAGGCCATAAGCTTTAGAGCGGAGGAAAGCATCTGGTACGGCTTGGGTTCACGCAATAGACGGTGTCCTATGGCTTTTGCCGCTATTATGCCTTTCTTCTCTATTTTCCGTATGGCTTCCCGTCACATTGAAGGTACAATCGCTCATGCTCACCGAGTGAAACACACACCTTGAAGAAATACCGAATGAAACGGACCGCAAAATGAACTCCACGACCCAGCGCAACGCAATCTTATCTCGGGGGATGCCAGAACGCCGGTACCTCCCGGAACTACACGGCATCAGAGGTCTCGCTCTCGCTGGTGTGGTCCTCTTTCATCTCTTTGGGGCCGGCAGGATTTCCGGGGGCATTGATATCTTCCTTGCTGTTTCGGGGTTCCTCTCCACCGGAATGCTTTTGCGAGAAGCCACCGCCAAGGTGGGCGCATCAATCTCTGGAACTACTTCGGACGCTTATTCCGACGCATTTTCGTCCCTGCCGCATTGGTCGCCTTGATCACCCTTGGTGTGGGATTGTTGGTGATGCCGGCAACCGGTCATCGCCAATTGTGGGCTGAAGCTCGAGCCTCGCTACTTTATTTCGAAAATTTCGAGCTGATCAACTCCCAGCTGGCGTACGGAGCCGCCGGGCCCGAGACCTCCCCGTTTCAGCATTTCTGGTCGTTAGCCGTCCAAGGTCAGTTCTATCTCATCTGGCCTCTCATCACGGTCATCGCAGTCTTGGTAGCGCGAGCAATCAGGAGCTCGGCCCCACTCGTTCTCGCCATTATCTCGACGCTTATCTTCCTCGCATCGTTTACCTACGCCATCTACGTTGGGAGTTACAACCAAGCCGAGGCCTACCTGATGACTGAGACCAGAGCCTGGCAACTAGCCTTCGGGGCTCTCCTGGCCTTGTTCATCAGCACGTTGCGTTTGCCCCGCATGCTTCGGCCCGTTGGGAGTTGGGTGGGTGTCGCCCTGATCGTCTCCTGTGGGTTCGTCCTTGACGGTGCGCAACTGTTTCCTGGTCCGTGGGCTCTTTGGCCACTACTCGGGCTCGTTCTCGTTCTGATCTCCGCCGGACCTGACGGAGGCAACCACGACCCTTCGTACACGGCAACTCGACTATTGTCGTCCCGTCCCTTTGGCTGGGTCGCCGACCACGCCTATGCCCTCTACCTCTGGCACTGGCCACTACTGTTCTACTACCTGCAGATACGAGATCGCGAAGCTGTTGGGATACGAGGTGCCACCCTCATTCTCCTCGCGTCCTTATTCCTGGCAATGCTCACGCACCGGTTCGTGGAACGGCCCCTACAGCATCACGGCGGAAAACCACAGTCCCACGGCCTGTTGCGTAATAAGCCCACAGTGCTTACCGGTGCTGCCAGTCTCGTCACGCTGGCCGTATTGACCACCCAACTTGCACCATCCCGCGCCGACCTAGACCAAGCCTTCGGTGACCTCGACCCAGCTGTCTACCCCGGTGCCGCGGTCGAGCTTCAAGATGAGGAACCTCCCGACGCAGACGTGTTTCCACAGCCCGAAGACGCCGCGGACTACCGAGCCGCATACCATTTCAGGAATTGCACGCAAAAAATGGGAAACAACCCAGGAACAGACGAGGTCCTTGTCTGCGACGACGAGGAAGCACCTGAGTCGCCGACTGCGACCGTGGTGCTGGCCGGAGGATCACACGCCGGACACTTGGAAGACGCCTTTAAAACCTTGGCCCGCAAGTATGACTGGGAAGTTCTCATCGTCCTAAAACCAGGCTGCGTATTCAGCGGATCTGCGAATCAACCGGGAGATATGTGCACCGCATGGAACAACAACTTCATCGGCTGGCTCAACAACAACGACGTTGACCTTGTCGTCGCCCCCGGAACCCGCCACGAGGCCGAGGAAGATCGGGAAAACATCCCTGACCGAGCTGAGGAGTGGTGGGAGCGAATCACCGCAACGGATACGGAGCTTCTTTTGATTCGGGGGACACCACGTTCTGAACACGATCTTCCATCTTGTTTGGCCGAAGGCGGAAGCCCTCATGAGTGTGGGCCCTCAGCCCTAGCACTGCACCAACCGAACCCCCTGAACAGCATCGAACTACCTGACGGCGTTCAGCACATCGACCTCACCGATGCGGTGTGCCCGGCCATTCACGATGAATCGGCATCACGGTGCGACGCTGTTGTCGGGAATATTCTTGTGACTTTCGATAGCAACCACCTCACTCGCCCGTTCTCCCAATCGCTCGCACCCGTCATCGAAGAACAAATGCAAGACACCTTCCCTCACCTGCTCCGATAAAACGCTGAGCAACGACGCTGGTGAGGTTAGAATACTCGGTGGCTTTAATAAACCACCTTGCAGTACCAGTTCCGGAGCCGTATCGGCGATCTATACGAGGGCCTGCGGATCTACGAGACCCCAGCACGGCCATGTCCGATATCAATCAGCATCTCAATGGAGGGATGAGTTGAGCGAGAGCTACCAGAGTGTCAAGAACTTTATCCGAGCTCAGATTCTCGAACCGGGACTTTCTGTGAACTCGCTGGAGAAAATCAATCCGGCACCGGACCAGATTGAAAATGAATTCATCTCATTGGGCTGGCGCTTCGAAGACATTCCGGGGGAAACCTCAAAGTTTCCCAAACGTCGCATTATGTCACCCAACGACCGCCTCAGGCTTCTGATGCGCAAATCGCTGGTGTACCGTCACCCCGAGAGTGTTAACGCCATCTGTCGCAGTAAAGATCTCACCCGACAGTATCTGGAGAATAACGGCGTTCAGGTCCCTCGCGGTCAAGCCTTCGATCATGACGAAATGCCTCGGGCCTGTGAGTTAATCCAGAGCGCACCTGGTCCCTTTGTGGTCAAACCCTCGGATGCCGCCGGCTCACATGGTGTGAGCCTTGGAGTTGAGACACTGGAGCAACTCGAAAAAGCCTGGAATGAGGCTCTAACCCACGCACGTGAAGGCTCAAAGATCCTCGTCGAAGAATTCGTTGCAGGTATGGATGTGCGCGCCTACGTGACCGGAGATACTGTGGTGGCCGCCGCGGCACGGCTTCAGCCGTTCGTGGTCGGCGACGGGAAGTCCAACCTCGTCGAGCTCATAAAGGCGTCTCGACAGCGCTTGAAGAACCACGCCTATTGGAAGAGAAACCCTGCCACGGCACGGTGGAAATTCCTCGAGGCTCGTGGCTATCGCAAGACTTCCGTCCCGGCCCGAGACGAGATTGTCATCATCAATCCGTATATCGTGCTTCGGTACGGGTCGAGCATCGTTGACATTACCGACATCATCCATCCAGGGATCAAGCAGATAGCTGTCAAAGCAGCACACAGCATTCCTGAGTTAGAGGTCGCCGGCATTGATCTCCTCGTGACAGACATCAACGACCCCACCACTGCCCGAGTACTCGAGGTCAACACCGCCCCGGGGCCCAGCATGCACAAGTTTGCGACTTACGGGAAGACTCGCGATGTCGAACTAGATGTCGTGGCCTACTTTCATTCCCAATTTCTGGACACCTTGGATCCCAAGGAACGGCGTCAATTCGAGTCAAAATTGGCACGCGACAAGCGCTATGCCTTGTTGAAGAAAAAGGTTAGGGGCGTGGTCTCGCGTCTGCGTCGCGGACGTGACTCGCATTCGAAGCGCGGTCGCTAGGCAGTGGACTTATCAACTGCTTCGGTCGCGTCTTAGCGACCGAATTGTTCGGAGAGCCCCTGGGCGACAGCATGGGGAACAAATTCGGAGATGTCTCCACCCAAACTGGCGATTTCCTTCACCAGCGTGGACGAGACATGCTGGTACCGGGCATCGGCAGGCAGGAACACAGTTTCTACCCCGGAAAGGTGGCGGTTAAAGGTCGCCATCGGAGTTTCGTATTCCACGTCCGTGGGATTACGAATGCCCTTGACCAGCGCATTCGCCCCTTGCTGGCGGCAGACCTCGGCGATCAGCCCGGTCTCCATCGGCACCACCGAGACACCGCTGAGTGATGAGACGGTTTGCTCAATCATGTCCAGACGTTGCTCGAGACTGAACAGGTACTTCTTCTGCGGGTTGGTGGATACCGCAATGACAACCTCGTCGAAGATGAAGGTTGCGCGCGCAATGATCTCGATATGGCCTTTATGGACTGGGTCAAAGGAGCCGGGGCATACTGCACGTTGCATATCTCGAACTTACTATGGATCTATGGACAACGCACAAGACCCAACAGTCATCCCGCAATCCAGCGTCACCGAATTTCCTCCCGGCCCATGGCAAGCCGTAGCTACCGGTGCCGGCTTACTCACCGACGGTGTACCGGCTCCCACGATCTTTGAGGAGATGACCACGGCCGCACGTGAGTATGAGGCGGTCAATCTGGGGCAAGGGTTCCCTGATCAAGACGGACCAGAGTTTATCCGCGCCCGTGCCGGGGAGATCATCGCCGCAGGTAGCGCCACCTACCCCGGGGCTAACCAGTACGCTGCCGGTACCGGGTTTGAGTCATTACGGCAAGCGCTAGCTAACTATTACCGTCGTAGCACCGAGGTGGAGTGGGATCCTGCCTCAAATATTCTGGTGACCACCGGGGCGACGGAAGCTCTGGCCGCTAGCATTCTGGCCTTCGTGAACCCCGGAGACGAAGTCATCACCTTTGAGCCCTCATATGACTCCTACGGCGCCATCATCGGTCTGGCGGGAGCCCGCGATGTTCCGGTTCCCCTGCACGCCCCCGATTTTCAGCCCAGCCCAGAGGCATTAGAACAGGCCATCACCGATGCGACACGGATGGTCATCCTCAATACGCCGCATAACCCGTCAGGTCGCTCAGTCGATGCCGCCACGCTGGCGCAGATCGTGGAGATCTGTGCCCGGCACAATGTGTGGTTGCTCTCCGATGAGGTCTACGAAACGCTGATGTACACCGGTGAACACCGCTCGGCTGCTATCTACGCCCACGGTGCCCAGGGATACTCCAAAATCATCACCGTGTCGTCTGCAGGAAAAATGCTCTCGTTGACCGGCTGGAAGGTCGGGTGGCTGTTGGCCGATGCACCGGTGGTCTCCGCTATTCGCGCGGTCAAACAGTTTCTGACGTATTCTTCGGGTCCGGCATACCAAATGGCCGTTGCGGAGGCCCTGGATGCTCCGGACCGACTGGATCCCTTCCTCGCATCCCAACGCGCCGAATTTGGTGCCCAACGCGACCGGTTGGTGACCGCGCTCCGCTCGGCTGGACTGGATCCGGTCGTACCGGATGCCGGCTATTTTGTGGTGGTCGATCTGGCTCCGCTGGGTGTCACCGATGCAGCCACCGCGGCTCGCGAGCTGGTCAAGGATCCGGGTATTGCTGGCATCCCGGTGTCGTCATTCTGTTCCACCGACAACGCGCTCAAGCGGTTCGGGTCTTGGATGCGGCTGGCCTTCTGCAAGTCTCCAACGGTGATGGACCAGGCGCTACAGCGGCTCGAACGCCTGCCTGATGGCCGGTGACGCGGCGATAGTCTGGTGGTCGATCGCTAGTCCCGGGGTACTTTTCGCACGTAGAACACCGCCGATTCTCCGTAGGTTCTGGTGTCGATGATCTCGGTGGCGGCCGGAAAGCGCGGGGGCTGCGAGCGCGCCGACCGTTCCAAGACCAGCAGTCCGTCGACCACCAGGGCCGGAAAGATCAGAGCCAGCACCTGATCGAGCTTCTCGCCTTCGATCGGGTACGGCGGGTCGGCTAGGGCCAGGTCAAAATCTCCGTGCGCGTTCTTCTCCCCCGCCAGCCGGGTGGCTAGCAAGGGCAAGAATTTTTCCACGGTGGCCTGACGCACCGTGATGACCTTCCGGGACCCACCCAAGGCCCGGTTGACGGCTTGGGCATTGTCTCGTGCCACGGCGACAGCCTGGCGGTGGTTGTCAACCGAGATGACCTGTTGGGCTCCCCGGGAGGCAGCTTCGGCACCCAAAGCACCTGAGCCAGCAAACAGGTCCAAGACCCGGGTGTTGTCCAACCAACCTTTGGTCTCCAACCAGGAGAACACCGCTTCTTTGGTCCGGGCGGCGCTGGGGCGGGTGTGGTCACCGGCCAGGGTTTTCAGACGCAACCCGCCGGCGGCCCCGGCGATAATTCGGTTCACAGGTGGCTCCTCCCCGGTGACGGTGGCTAGTTCTTGACCAGGTACGCCGATCCCTCGGCGTGCTCATCATCCCAGACGTCTACCGCGTGTGCCAAGGCCGGGTGGTGTTCCAGAGTGGGGTCACGCTCCAGGGTGGGGGCAATCCAGTTGTTAGCGGCCACGATCAAGTCCTCGTCACGGATCACCCGCAACACGCGCAGGCGAGAGGAGTAGCCGTGTTGGCTTGCTCCAAGGACATCGCCTTCGCCACGTTGTTCGACATCGGCCCGGGCGATCTCGAAACCGTCTTGGGTTTCGGCCAGCACCGCGAGCCGATCCAGGGAGGGATGGTGATCCGGCAATCGGGTTGCCAAAAAACACCGGGCGGCAGCGCGACCACGTCCCACCCGTCCGCGGAGTTGGTGCAGGGTGGAGAGTCCGAAGGACTCGGCATCAAGGATGGCCATGACCGTGGCGTTGGGAATGTCAACCCCGACTTCAATCACGGTAGTCGAGACCAGCACGTCAATCTCCCCGGCGACCAGCTGTTGCATCACCGCTCGCTGGGTGTCGGCGTCCTGTCGGCCGTGCACCATACCGAAGCGCACCTGCTGGCGGTCAAAGACCGAGACCTGCGGAAGCTTGTGCACCATCTCGGTCACACTGGCCGCATGTGCGGGGTCGGCCAGTTCCGTACTGGCTGGTTGCTCGGCGGGGTCCGGCGGATCGATTTTGGGGCAGACGATAAAGGCTTGATGTCCGGCAGCGACCTCTTCGGCGATAATTTCCCAGACTCTGCCAATAATCTGAGGGCCGTGGGCCATCCGTGCCACATGAGTTTCAACCGGTTGCCGGCCCGAGGGTAATCCGTGGAGCAACGTGATGTTCAGATCACCGAAGACGGTCATCGCCACCGAGCGTGGGATGGGCGTGGCGGTCATGACCAGCATGTGGGCCCCGGGGTGGTCTTCACGCAACGTCTCGCGCTGGTCTACTCCGAAGCGGTGTTGCTCATCGATGACAATCAGTCCCAGCTCAGCAAAGGAGACCTGGTCAGAAAACAGTGCGTGGGTGCCAATCACGATGCCGGCTTGGCCGGAGGCGATCTTGAGCAACGCCTGTTTTGTCTGCGCGGTCGTCATCGACCCGGTCAACAGGACAACTTCGGTAGCTGGGCCGGTGTAGGAGCTCAATTGCCCGGCGGTGGCCAGCGGGCCCAGCGTCGTCGTGATGGATTGATAGTGCTGGGTGGCCAACACCTCGGTTGGGGCCACTAGCACGGCTTGGGCTCCCGAGTCCACCACCTGGGCCATGGCCCGCAGAGCCACCAGGGTTTTCCCCGAGCCGACTTCGCCTTGGAGCAGACGCGACATGGCGGTGGTGGAGTTCAGCTCGGCGGCTAGCTGGTCGCCGGCTTCGCGCTGTCCGGCAGTGAGGCTAAACGGCAGGTGCTCATCCAATGCGGTCCGGATTCCGTGCTTACGCACCGGGTAGGCGGTTGCCGTCCGGTCGGTGCCGTATGCGGTCCGACGTTGGGCCAGCAGGGTTTGGAGGATGACCGCTTCTTGGAGCGCAAACCGGCGACGGGCGCGGTGAGCCTCGTCGATGGTCTCGGGCCGATGAATCATGGTGTACGCCTCCCCCAGGTGGGGCAGGTTGCCTTGGGTCACCAGCAACTCGGCGGGAACAGGATCTTCGATGACATCCCAATTGATGGCGTCCAACACCATCTCGATGCAGGTGCGAATCGTCCAGGTCGGTAGCTTGGCCGTGGCGGGATAGACCGGCACCGGGGCTAAATCGGCGGCGGTGAGGGTCGCGTTGGCGGTGTCCACATCCTCGTAGCCGGTCGACAGGATTGAGAATTCCGGGTTATTCAGGGTCAGCTGGTGGCGGTACAGGCTGGTTTTGCCGTGGAAGATAGCGTGCGCTCCAGCGCTGAGGCGTTTCAGCGCGTCCCAGCCATTGAAAAATGCCATCGACATCATCGAATCATCGGCTTGGTCGGTGACCACCACCTCGACAATGAAGCCTTTGCGCGAGCGCATCTGGCGTTTGGTCACCGACAGGACTTTGGCCACGACGGTGACGTGTTCCCCGACCGGCAACGAGGAAATGGGGGTCAGTTCACCACGTTCGATCCAGCGGCGCGGAAAGTAATCCAGCAGGGCCCCGGTGGTGGTAATGTTCAGTTCGGTCGCGATCCGGCCGGCGGTCTGGGGGCCCAGCAGTCGATCCAGTCCCAGGTGGAGCGGGTGGTTAATGCTGGTGGTCGTCATGGGTGTGACAGTGTTCGTCGTCGATCTCGTGCAGTGCGGTGATGGTGAGGTTTTCGGGCTCTCCCACTCTCCGGATGAGGTCCAGGGCCTGTTCCGATTCTGGGACGTGGACGTGTAGCCGCCAGCGCACGGTGCCGGCTTGGTCTTCGGACATGGTCATCGGCGACATGATCACCGAGTCGCCGATCTCATCCAGACCAAAGCGCAAGGTCGCTGCATCCAGGGGGGTTAGCTCCAGCGAGCACATCACTTCGAAGCCTTCCTCGACGTCCATGTCTTGGTGCACGTGTGGGTATTGCGGGTGGAAACCATTGAGCGAGTCTAAGATATCGGGGTCGAGGCGCTGGCCTCGCACGGAGGCGCGTAACGCGTCCAGGACCAGTAGCAGTCCCATTCCTCCGGCATCTACCACGTGAGCTTTGGTGAGTTCATGGAGCTGGTGCTCGGTCTCCACGGCCGATCGCCAGGCTGCCTCAACCACGCTGTTGACCACGACTTCCAGGGTTTTGCGAGAATGCCGGCGGTCCTCTTCGGCATAGTTCAGTTCCTGCAGACCGGTCTGTGCGGCCTGGGTGGCGGCCTCGAGGACCGAGAGCATGGTGCCTTCTTGAGGGTCTGATAACGCGGCCCACGCAGCGGTGCGGGCTCGTTGGAGGCCGGCAAGGAATAACGGTGCGCTCAGTCGGCTGGCACCGTCCAGAGGTGGGGCCATCGCATTGATAATCACCGCAATCAGCGTGCCAGAATTGCCGTGGGCATGATCCAAGGCGGCCCGTCCGGCCACGCCCAGGCAGTCACCGACGGTCATGGTGGCTTGCTGGTCGTCGCTGAGGCTTTCCACATGGGCCATCAACGCTACCCGGGAGGCGGAGATGGTGGCATACATATTGGAGCCGGTATC
Organism: Auritidibacter sp. NML120636; assembly: GCF_003185945.1. NCBI lineage: Bacteria > Bacillati > Actinomycetota > Actinomycetes > Micrococcales > Micrococcaceae > Auritidibacter > Auritidibacter sp. NML120636. The sequence continues at coordinate 300,512 of NZ_QHLO01000001.1, read as the reverse complement.
CCCATCGGCGACGGGAAAAATATTAATGGCGTTCAGCCGATCACTGGCGTTACCCAGGGCTGATTCAGAGAGTTTGAGCCAGCGCAATACGTCACGGATGGCATGAGACGTCGTCTGCACCTGCGTGGTGAAACTCTCTGTGCTCATGCCCTGATTCCGTTCGTGGTGACAACATCGCTCAGCGCTGGTCATCGGCCCGGTCTTTCTCCGGCGATTCCATGCGTCTTTACCCTATCGATTCATGGGCCTAATTGCTATGCGAACACTCAATATTGGCTGGAATGGTCCACTCGTGGCATACGCTGGAGATTATGTTTGGTCATGATCATCACCTGCGACATCGCGTTGCGATGTGGGGCTTGCTCGCCGGTGCGCTGAGCGTTGTTGCTACCGGGTGCAGTGCCACGGTGGCCGGTATTGAGGTGGCCGAGGATGCCACCAACCCGGAATGCGCTGAAGCCATGGTGGCGCTGCCCGATGAAGTTGCCGGCCAGGAACGTCGTCGGACTGACTCCCAATCAACTGCCGCCTGGGGAGACCCCGCCACTGTGATCTTTCGGTGTGGTGTGCCGGTCCCCGGCCCCACCACCGAACATTGTGTGGAAGCCAACGGCGTCGATTGGATTACCCAAGAAGAAGACCAAGCCTGGCGTCTGACCACCTACGGGCGGGACCCGGCCATGGAGGTAGTCTTCACCGCCGATGCGGTGGCCTCCTCCTCGGTCATGGTGGACCTGGCCGATGCGGTCTCACGCGTTGAGTCCTTCGGGCAATGCACCACCTCGGATGTGGAGACCGTGGAACCAATACCCGAGACCAGCCCGCTGGAACAGCAGTAACCAGTAGCGGCCACCAGTGCCGACGGTGTTCGTCCCCTTCCTGCCTAGCCCTGCGCCGTCAGTGACCGCGGCGTCCAAGGTTCAGGCCGTGGGTGATCAGGTGCTCGATCAGGCTGGAGTAGTTCACTCCCGAGTGTTCCCACATTTGCGGATACATCGAGATGGGAGTGAAACCGGGCATGGTGTTGATCTCGTTGATCACAAAGTGCCCGTCGTGGGTGTAGAAGAAATCCACCCGGGAGAGCCCGCGGGCATCGACGGCATCAAAACCGCGCACCGCAAGCTGACGGATCTCGCGGATAGCCTCATCGCTGAGGTCGGCCGGACACTGCAGTTGCGCGGCGGATTGGTCTTGGTATTTGGCGGAGAAATCATAAAACGGCAGGTGTTCGTCATCGCCCACCACTGAGATTTCGCCGGGATAGGAGGCAATTGATCCTTTGTCTGGCCCCAGATCCAGCACCGCGCATTCGATTTCGCGACCGTCGATGCCAACCTCGACCAGTACCTTGGTGTCAAAGGTGCGAGCCTGTTGGATTGCTGGTTCCAGCTGCTCGGGTGCGTCCACGCGGGAAATCCCCAGCGAGGAACCACCGCGGGCGGGTTTGACGAATACCGGTAGCGGGAGCCGACCCACTCGTTGTAGCACCGCCTCACGCTCGGTCTGCCATTGGCGTTCGGTGATAGTGACCCAGTCACCGACGTCCAACCCGGCATGAACGAAGGCAATCTTCATGAAGTGCTTATCCATACCCACCGCCGAAGACAACACGCCGGTACCGACATAGGGCACCCCGACAGTCTCACAGTAGCCCTGCAGGCTACCGTCCTCTCCCCCGGGTCCGTGCAACAGCGGGAAGACAATATCGACGTGTTCCAGCACCTCGCCGTCGTCGTTGCGCAAGGTAACCGGATCCCCGGCCACCAGGTGCACCGGCTGATCGGGTTCGGGCACCCGAGGCAACCGGGAGCCCAGGGCCGATTGGCCGGCAGAGGTCTCATCGCTGTCGTCGTTGACTAATGTCCCCACACTCCAGGGGGCACCGTGCTGGTGGGCGGTCCCTAGTCGATTCCAGTAGCCCTGGGAGGTGATCCCGACCGGGATGGGGCGGAACTTCTGCGGATCCATAGCATTGAGCACCCCGACTGCAGAAACGATGGAGACCGGATGTTCTGGTGAAATACCACCAAAGAGCACCAGCACGTTGAGGGGTTGTTCCCCGGTGGAATACTGTGCGGTGTCGACAGGCAGTGGTGTGCTCATAACCGCGCCTCCGGTTTCAAATCTCGTCCCAGCAGTAATGTTGAAATATCGGAAATGCTGATCTGGCCGTTGACCACAGCGTTCATCGCCTCAGAAATCGGCATTTCCACCCCGGCTGAGTGGGCCAGGGCCACCACCGCAGACACGGATTTCACCGATTCGGCGGTTTGCTCCATCCGGTCGATGACTTCTTGGGTCGACAGCCCTTGCCCGTAGAGTCGTCCGGCGGTGCGGTTGCGGGACAACGGTGAGGCACAGGTGGCCACCAGGTCACCGAGCCCGGCCAGTCCGGCCAGGGTATCGGGGTTGCCCCCTACGGCAGTGGCCAGGCGGGTGGTTTCGGTCAGTCCGCGCGTAATAATGGATGCTTTGGAGTTATCTCCCAGCCCCTGGCCATCGCAGAGCCCCACCGCCAGGGCGATAATATTTTTGACCACGCCACCAATTTCGACACCGGTGACGTCAGTATTGCGATAGGGCCGGAAGTATTTGGAATTACACAACGCCACCACCCAGTCGGCGACCGATTCTTCACGACAGGCCACCACGGTGGCGGTGGGTTCTTCATGGGCGATTTCCATAGCCAGGTTCGGGCCGGAGACCACGACAAAGCGTTCGGGTCCAAGCTGTAGTTCGGACTGACACAGTTCCCACATCGACGATTGGCTATCCCGTTCCAGGCCCTTGACCAAAGAGACGATCACGGTCTCGGACCCGATGTTCTCGGTGAGGTCAGAAAGCACACCGCGCACCTGCTGCGCCGGAACAGCTAGGACCACCAGGTCGGCGGTCCTGACTGCCTCGACGGCGTCGGTGGTGGCGGTAATGGATGCAGGAAGCACAATATCGGAGAGGTATTGGCTATTGCGGTGGGAGAGGTTGATATCGTCGGCGACTTCCTGACGACGCGCCCAGAGCCGGACGGTAACCTCTTCACCCCGCTCTTCGGCAGCATCGGCGAGAACTTTCGCAAAGGTTGTCCCCCACGAGCCTGAGCCCAAAATGGCAACCGTGACTGCCTGGGTGGACCGAAGGGGGTGCAAACGTGCGGTATCAGCCGTCATCGGTTCGCCTTTCTGAGTGCTGCGGTGCCGGTCCGTTCCTGGGGCGCGGTGCTCGCGCGTGCTTGAGCGCCTGATCCGGACCTTCATAGCGTTGCCTGGAGGGGTTCCACAGCTGGTTTGTCGGCGGGTTCTTCCCGCGAAGTGGCGCGACCAGGTCGGTCACGGCCGTCATCATCCGCCAGGTGGTGTCATGCAACACAGTGCTATTCAGTGTCGTATCGCGCAGGTCGGAGAGGTCCAGGGGTTTTCCGACGTTGATCTGGTGGATGGTGCGCGGCCACATTTTCGGCTTGGTGGCCCGTTTCGGCAACATCCTGTGCAGTCCCCATTGACCCACCGGCACCACCGGAGCACCGGTCTTCAACGCCAAACGTGCCACCCCGGTTTTGCCCTGCATCGGCCAATAATCCGGGTCCGTGGTAATCGTCCCCTCGGGATAGATGATCACCACGCCCCCTTCGCCAATGACTTCGGACGCCACCCGCAGAGATTCTTGCCCGCGACCACCGCGGTCGACCGGAATCTGTTTCAACCCATTCAGCGCAGTTTTCAGCCCAGGGATCCCAAACAGTTCTTTCTTGGCCATGAAGTGCGGTAGCTTGCCGTGGTTATACAGCATGTGCCCCAGGGCCACCGGGTCAATCTGCGAGATATGGTTGGCGACGACAATACAGCCACCATCCGGAAGGTTATCGGTCCCGGTCCATTTCTTGCCGTAGGCCATATTCACCAGCGGGCGCACGATATTGGCGGCCACGGCGAACTGTAGCCGCTCTGCAAACGGTTCACTCACGCTGAGACTCGGTCTTCCGTGCTCGACAACTCAACATCGGCGCCGAGACCATCCAACTTGGTCATGAATTTCTCATAACCGCGGTTGATGATTTCTAGCCCGGTGGCCTGCGAGGTGCCCTGGGCTGCGAGGGCGGCGAGCAGGTGAGAGAATCCGCCACGGAGATCTGGAATATCGAACTTCGCACCGTGCAACTGGGTGGGGCCCGAGATCACCGCAGAGTGTAAGAAGTTGCGTTGCCCGAAACGGCAGGGCACTGAACCCAAGCACTCTCGGTGCAACTGAATCGAGGCGCCCATCCGCACCAGCGCGTCAGTGAATCCGAAACGGTTTTCGTAGACGGTCTCGTGCACAATGGACACGCCGGAGGCTTGGGTCAGGGCCACGACCAAAGGTTGTTGCCAGTCGGTCATAAACCCTGGGTGCACATCGGTTTCCAGCACCAACGGCTTGAGATCTCCGCCGTTGCGCCAAAACCGAATGCCGGTGTCGCTGACCTCAAATTCACCTCCGATTTTGCGGTAGACGTTCAAGAACGCGGTCAAATCGCGTTGCATGGCGCCTTCGACGAAAATGTCGCCGGTGGTCACCAGGGCAGCCGAGGCCCAGGAAGCGGCCTCATTGCGGTCATAGATGGCAAAGTGGTTATAACCGCCCAGTTCCGAAACCCCTTCAATCCGGATGGTGCGGTCGGTTTGGACGGTAATAATCGCGCCCATCTTCTGTAGGACGTGAATCAGATCGTGAATCTCTGGTTCCACGGCAGCGCCCTTGAGCTCGGTGATCCCTTCAGCTTTCACCGCGGTGAGCAATACCTGCTCGGTGGCTCCGACTGAGGGGTACGGCAGTTCCAGCTTGGCGCCTTTGAGGCCTTTGGGGGCCCGGATATGAATACCCGAGGGTAATTTATCCACCACGGCGCCGAAACTCCGTAGCACGGTGAGATGAAAGTCAATGGGACGATCACCGATCTGGCACCCGCCCAGATCCGGGATAAAGGCTTCACCGACCGAGTGCATCAAGGGGCCGCAGAATAGGATCGGAATCCGGGAATCACCGGCGAACGCATCGATCTCCGAATTGGCTGCGGTGGTGGTATCAGAGGGGTTGAGGTAGACTTCGCCGGACTCTTTATTCCACTCCACGACAACACCATGGAGCTTCAACAGCCCGATCACGATCTCGACGTCCTTAATTTCCGGGACGTTGCGGATAATGGATGGTTTAGACCCCAACAGTGCAGCGACCATGGCTTTGGGCACCAGGTTCTTTGCACCGCGTACCGAAACTGTTCCTGTCAGGGGCTTGCCCCCATTGATTGTTAGTAGCTTCGACATCTACGTCTAAATCCTCCAAGATCCCACCGCTGCGGCCACCTGTCATCGTGACGGCGGGACGTCACCATGGCTTGTATGGGAAAAACTGTTATGTGGTCCGAAAACTAGTCTAAGTGATCATGACCGAAACGATGAGCGCTTCGCCGGGAGCGTGGTGGGTTTAAACCCGGGGCGACGTTTTTCAAAATCGGCGATAGCCTTTTCGTGGCGCAGAGTAATGCCAATGTCGTCCAGCCCCTCCATGAGCCTCCACCGCGTGTAGTCGTCTATGTCGAAGTGTGTCGTTAGCCCCCCGCAAGAGACCACCCGGTGTGCCAAATCCACGCTGACGGCAGTGCCCGGATGATTCTCCAGCTCTTTCCAGATCAACTCAACATCACTGTGGTTCACAACACCAGCCACCAGACCTTGTTTGCCGGCGTTGGAGCGGAAAATATCGCCGAAACGCGCCGAGAGGATCACTTTAAATCCGTAGTCCCGCAGTGCCCAGACGGCGTGCTCGCGGGAGGAACCGGTCCCGAAATCCGGTCCGGCCACCAGCACACTGCCGTGGCTGTAGGCAGGCTGGTTGAGTACGAAGTCCTCGTCCTGGCGCCACCGTTCAAACAGCGCGTCGTCGAAACCGGTCTTACTGATTCGTTTCAGATACATGGCCGGCAGGATTTGATCGGTATCGACGTTGGAGGCCTTCAGCGGCACGCCGACCCCGGTGTGGGTCACAAACTTTTCCATGAGCTGTCCTCTCTGTTCCCGCTATTCAGCCGCGGTCTCGCCGGCCGGTGTGGTAGCCATCACGGGCGGGGCCAGTCCTAAATCTGCCGGTGATGACAAGGTGCCACGCACTGCGGTGGCAGCGGCCACCACCGGAGACACCAGGTGCGTGCGTCCGCCCCGACCTTGTCTCCCCTCAAAGTTGCGATTCGAGGTTGAAGCGCAACGTTCTCCGGGGGCAAGCTGGTCAGGGTTCATCCCCAAACACATCGAGCATCCAGCAAATCGCCATTCGGCTCCGAAATCTCGGAAGATCTGGTCCAATCCTTCGGCTTCGGCTTGCAGGCGGACCTGCATCGAGCCGGGTACCACCAGCATCGTGACGTTCTCGGCTTTGCGCTGTCCCTGGATGATCTGGGCCGCTGCACGCAAATCTTCAATTCGGGCATTGGTGCAGGACCCGAGGAACACGGTGTCAACGGCGATGTCCTTCATCTTCGTGCCCGGGGTGAGGTCCATGTATTCCAAGGCCCGAACCGCCGAGTCATGCTCGACCGGGTCATCAAAGGAGTCGGGATCGGGCACCTCAGCGTTCAATGGCACGCCCTGTCCCGGATTGGTCCCCCACGTCACGAAGGGCTCGAGTTCATGGGCGTCAATGAAGACCTCCCGATCGAAGACGGCCCCCTCATCGGTGTGCAATGTCTGCCAATAGGCCATCGCCTCATCCCACTGGTGCCCCTGCGGAGCGTGTGGACGACCCTTGAGATACCTGAAAGTGGTCTCATCGGGGGCGATCATCCCGGCTCGGGCTCCGGCCTCGATGGACATGTTGCAGATGGTCATCCGGGCTTCCATGGATAGCGACCGAATGGCCGATCCGCGGTATTCCAGCACATACCCGGCTCCCCCTCCGGTGCCGATCTTGGCGATGACCGCCAGAATAATGTCTTTGGAGGACACCCCGGGCCGCAAGGTGCCTTCAACATTGATGGCCATGGTTTTAAATGGTTGCATTGACAGGGTCTGGGTGGCCATGACGTGTTCGACCTCCGAGGTGCCGATACCAAAAGCCAGCGCCCCCATCGCACCGTGGGTCGAGGTGTGGGAGTCACCACACACCACCGTCATACCCGGCTGGGTCAAGCCCAGCTGGGGTCCCACCACGTGAACAATGCCTTGGTCGTCATCCCCCAGCGAGTGCAAACGGATGCCGAAATCCTGCACATTATCACGCAGGGTACTGACCTGAAGCCGGGAGGTGGGCTCCTGGATCATGGCGTTGATATCCCGGGTGGGCACATTGTGATCTTCGGTGCCAATAGTCAGATCGGGCCGGCGCACCGCGCGGTTGGCCATGCGCAACCCTTCGAAGGCCTGTGGGGAGGTGACCTCATGAATCATGTGGAGGTCGATATAAAGCAGGTCCGGGGTCTGCACATCGCCCTGCGTTTCGCCGGGCACGACCACATGGTCCTGCCAGACCTTCTCCGCTAACGTCCGAGGCGCGTTCTCGGTCATGGTTCCCTGCTCCTTGATGCTCGAGGTGAATCGCGACTGGCGATGACCACCGATAACTTGCCCTCAGACTGGCACCACCGGCGAGAAATTCCAACCTCTCCACGTTCCCATCTCATTTATTGAGATACACACCGAGGTGCCCGTAGAATCTGTCGTGATGAGCGATAAATCTGAGATCCCCCCGTCGGGAGTTGGCGTCATCGACAAAGCGATGACGATCATGGCAGCTTTGGAATCTGGCCCGGCTGACCTGACCACGCTGGTCGCTGCCACCGGTATTCCCCGCCCGACATTGCACCGCATTGCTGCCGCGCTGATCCATCATCGCCTGCTCACCAAGGACGAGCGTTCTCGCTATGTGCTGGGCCACCGGATTGGCGAGTTAGCAGCAGCAATGGGTGGCGATGATCCTCTGGCTGTGGTTGCGCCCGACACACTGCGCTGGTTGGCCGAGATGACCGGAGAATCCACGCAGGTGTACCGGCGTCAAGGAGACTTACGGTTGTGCGTGGCCACGGCCGAGCGCCCTGTCGGGTTCCGGGACACCATTCCGATCGGTTCCCGTTTCTCCATGAAGGCCGGCTCGGCAGCTCAGGTGTTTTTAGCCTGGGAAGACCACGATGAAATGGTTTCCGGTCTGGATGGCGCTGTTTTTTCAGCGAGCACCTTGGCTCAAGTGCGCCGCCAGGGGTGGGCCCAAACCGTGGCAGAACGCGAAGACGGCCTCGGTTCGGTGTCGGCTCCGATTCGGGCGGCCAATGGCAAGGTGGTGGCTGCTGTGTCAATGTCTGGACCGGTCGATCGCATCACTCGCCATCCGGGGAAATTACACGCCACCTCGGTAGTGGCCGCCGCTCACCGAATCTCTGACCTCTACCAGAATTATTCTGCCTAGCTGGTCCGGAAATGATCCCAGCCGGGACCCTGGTCCTGTTCCGCTGCCGCCCAGCTCTCGCCGTCGACGGTGGTGGCCGGGCTCAGGGTGCCGATGACTTCGAAGCCGTCGGGAATCGGGTCGTACTCACCGATCACGGCCAGCAACCCGTAGTCTTCTCCCCCACCGTGGACCCACTGCTCGGCCGTCGCGGTCTCACCGGTCAGGGCTTGTGCCAACGGCGCCAGCTCGGTGGCTCGGTGACGCACCCATGTCGGGTCAACGCGTACCCTCGCCCGGTTGGCTTTCGCCAAACGGTGCGCATCGCGACCGATCCCGTCGGAGACATCCATCATCGCTACCACCTGCCGGGCCACGGCCGGTCCCACGGCCAGCTCCGGACGGGGCCGGAGTTGGGCCCGCACTGCCCGGGCGGCATCACGAGACAGTGCCCGTGGGAGCTCGGTGGTGGACTCCAAGACCTCCAGCCCAGCAGCTGCCCAGCCGGGGTGGCCACGATGAATCAGCCGGTAGGAACTGGCTACTGTGGGGTTAGCGCGAATGGACCGTTGTGTCACGGCCTCGGTGGCCAGCACCCCAAGGGCGGTGAGCGAGGCTGAAATTTCGGCGCCTGCGGTCAAATCTCCCCCGGCGACTTTGACTCCCGGCACCCCCAAATAATGCAGGCTGGCCATCACTCCGGTGGCAAACTGCTCCACCCATTGGACCCGAAGCCATCCGGGCAGTGCCAGGGAAATAACCAGGTGGGTGGGGATTGCTCCCATGGCGTTGAGATCAGAAAGATTCTGGGCGACCAGTTTCCAACCGGTGGAGTATCCGTTGTCCTCGACCCCACGGGGCCACGATAGTCGGAAACTGCGGTCCTGGTTCATGGTGTCAGCGCAGACCACCATCCGGGCTGGGCCCGCGCCTGGTGCCGTGTGGTGACCAAGGTGAATCACGGCCGCGTCATCGCCGGGGCCGACCTCGTCCTCGGCCCAGCTGGTAAAGAATCGAGCGTGAAGAATGTCGAGAATGCCATCTTCACCGATATCTGCTATGGTCATCGTGGCCTTTCGCGCGTCAGCCGGTCATCGGTCGAGCTGCACATGGCGAGAACGAAAAAACCTCCGGTGGTGCCACCGGAGGTTCCTCGACTGTGACCCCAGCGGGATTCGAACCCGCGTTACCGCCGTGAGAGGGCGGCGTACTAGGCCGCTATACGATGGGGCCAAAACCCGTCGAGACGGGTTCAGCTGGGGTACCAGGACTCGAACCTAGAATGACGGTACCAGAAACCGTTGTGTTGCCAATTACACCATACCCCACTATTGAGTTGTGTTGCCGGCATCTCTGCCGAACACGAGTAGTCACTCTACCCGATGATTTTCCCAGATATCAAATCCAGGGTGAGCATCTGCGTCGTGATGCTCACCACCTGAATTTAGGTGACCGGGAAGGTGGCATCCTGTTCCTCAGCGAAACGCCGGATGCGAGCCAGGGTGGCGTCTTGACCGAGAATCTCCAGCGACTCAAATAGCGGCGGTGATACCTTGCGCCCTGACACCGCACTGCGCACCGGGCCGAATGCTTGACGCGGTTTCAGCCCCAGCCCATCGATCAACGCCACGCGCAGAGCTGGTTCGATGGCCTCGGTGGTGAACTGCTCGGGGTCGATGGCCTCCAGGGCACGATAGGCGGCTTCCAGAGCGGAAGCCAGGTCTTCGGGCATGCCTTTCAGCGCCTGTTGTTCGGTTTCGATCTGGTCATCGTCCAGATAGAGGAAGGCCATCATCTCGGCAGCATCGGCCAGCAACTGGGTACGTTCTTGCACCAACGGTGCTGCCTGAGTGAGAATTTCCAGCTCGCGTTCGGTGGGGTTGTCTGCGATGAGTTGCTGGGCCTGCAGGTACGGGATCATCCGATCGCGGAAGTCCTCGGGCTCCAGCATGCGGATGTGGGTGCCGTTGATGGCAATGGCTTTCTTCTCATCGAAGCGTGCCGGATTAGCCAACACGTCGTGGATATCGAAGTGTTCGACGAACTGTTCGGGTGTGAAGATATCCTCATCGGCCGATAGCGACCAGCCCAGCAGGCCCAGGTAGTTCAGCAGACCTTCGCGGATAAAACCGCGGTCCCGGTGCAGGAACACATTGGATTCTGGGTCGCGTTTGGACAGCTTTTTATTGCCGGTTCCCATCACATAGGGTAGGTGGCCGAAAACCGGCATGTGCGTGGCGACACCGATCTCGTACAGCGCCTGATACAGCGCAATCTGGCGTGGGGTGGAAGACAACAGGTCTTCCCCGCGCAATACGTGGGTGATGCCCATCAGCGCATCATCGACCGGGTTGACCAGCGTGTATAGCGGGGAGCCGTCGGCACGTACCACGACGAAGTCCGGTACCGAACCGGCTTTGAAGCTGATCTCCCCACGGACCGCATCAGTGAAGCTGATGTCTTCATCCGGCATCTTCAACCGCAACACCGGCTCACGGCCTTCATCCCGGAAAGCCTGCTTTTGTGCTGCGGTAAGGTTCCGGTCGTAGTTGTCATAGCCCAATTGCGGGTCGCGACCGGCGGCTTGGTGACGGGCTTTGATTTCCTCAGCGTTCGAGAAGGACTCATAGACGTGCCCGGATTCCACCAGCTTGTTGATCACATCCTGGTAGATCTCGCCTCGCTGGGATTGACGGTAGGGCTCGTGCGGGCCGCCAACTTCCACGCCTTCGTCCCAGTCGATCCCCAGCCAGCGCATCGCGTCCAGCAGTTGTTGGTAGGACTCTTCGGAGTCACGCTTGGCGTCGGTGTCTTCGATGCGAAAGACCAGCGTGCCACCGGTGTGGCGGGCCCACCCCCAGTTGAACAGGGCGGTGCGGATCAAACCGACGTGTGGCGTTCCGGTCGGTGAAGGACAGAACCGCACGCGCACCGGGGTCGAAGCATCAACTGCAGGAATATCGTCAAAACTGGTCATAATCTCCACCCTACGCCACTGATGGTGTGGTTGGTGCCGAGCACGTGCGGTTCTGAACGCTTTAGCGCCGGATGAGCGTGGTCAAGGTGCCGATGCCCTCAACCTCGCACTCCACGCGGTCTCCGTCCTCGATGGTGCCGACCCCGGCCGGGGTACCGGTCAGGATCACGTCCCCGGGCAATAACGTAAACGCCCGGGAGATCTCGGCAACCAGATCAGCAACACCGAAGACCATCTGGGAGGTATTGCCTTCCTGGCGCACCTCACCGTTGACCGACGAGCGAACTTCAGCGTCTTCTACATCCAGCTCGGTTTCAATCCACGGGCCCAGTGGGCAGGAGCCGTCGAAGCCTTTAGCCCGGGCCCACTGGTTTTCAGCGCGCTGGATATCCCGTGCGGTGAGGTCATTGGCGACCGTGTAGCCGAAGACCACCTCGGGGACCTTCTCCACCGGCACCTCTTTGCAGATCCGACCAATCACTACGGCCAGTTCGGCTTCGTAGGAGACCTCTTCACTCCACGACGGCAAGGTCACCGGGTCGCCGGGACCCACCACGGTGGTGTTGGGCTTGAAAAACAGCATCGGGACGGTGGGTACCTCGTTGCCCAGTTCGTGGGCGTGGTCGAGATAGTTTCGGCCCACCCCGATGATTTTCGAGCGCGGGATGATCGGGGCCACCAGCCGGATATCGGCCACCTGGTGGGTGGTCGAGGTCGGCTGGATGCCCTGATAGAAGGGGTCGCCGTGGATTTCGGTGAACGTCGCGTCGTCAACCAGCCCGAAGGTGGGCTGGTCGTCGATGACAGCTCGAGCTATCCGCATGGATGACAAGTGTCCTCTCGATCTGATTAGGCCAGGCGGTAGAGCCAGCCATAGGGGTCGTCACTGGCACCGGTTTGCAGATCCAGCAGGGTCTGACGCAACCGGTTGGTGACCGCAAAGTCCGAGTGGGAGGAATCAATCACCCGGTCGCCGTCGCGAAGTGTACCGATCGGGGTGATCACCGCGGCGGTACCGCAGGCAAAGACCTCCGTAATGGTCCCATCAGCCACGCCACGGTCCCACTCATCCAGGGTGATACGACGTTCTTCGACGGTCATACCCTGATCTTCGGCCAGCTGCAGGATGGACTTGCGGGTCACACCTTCCAGGATGGTACCGGTCAGCTGCGGGGTGATCAGGCGGTTGTCGTCGGTCACGAACATCACGTTCATGCCGCCGAGCTCTTCAACAGCGTTGTCGTGGGTGGGGTCCAAGAACAATACCTGGTTATATCCCTGAGCATCGGCCTCGAGTTGCGGGGCCAGGGAGGCAGCGTAGTTTCCACCGCACTTGGCTTCACCGGTACCGCCGGGGCCCGAGCGGGCGTACTGGCGGGAGACCATAATCGAGACTGGCTTGAGCTCGCCACCGAAATAGTTACCGGCCGGGGAAGCGATCACGTGGAAGGAGACCGCGCGGGCTGGGCGCACCCCCAGGAAGGCTTCGGTGCCGATCATGAAGGGGCGGATATAGAGTGATTGACCGTCGCCGTCCGGGACCCAGTCCTGGTCTTGTTCGACCAGCAACTGGATGGCTTTCACGAACGCTTCTTCGTCTAATTGCGGCAACGCCAAACGGCGTGCGGACCGGTTCAACCGACGCGCATTTTCGAAGGGCCGGAACGTCCAGATGGAGCCGTCTTGGTGGCGGTAGGCCTTGATGCCTTCGAAAACTTCCTGGGCGTAGTGCAACACACCGGCCGCCGGTGAAAGCGTGATGGGGCCGAAGGGCTCGATCCGGGCCGAGGACCAGGTGCCTTTCATGTCCAAGAAGTTTCCGGCAGCCGCGGCTTCCCGTTGGGCACTCACGTCGGCTTTCCACTCAATGGTGGCCATGTGGTCGGTGAAGTAGCTACCGAAGCCGGGATCTTTCAGAATCTGGGCACGTTCGTCAGCGCTGACGGGTGCCGGATGGGGGTGAAGTTCAAATTCCATGGGGAAAATCAACGACCTTTCACTTCGTTTCTGGCAGGGCGGCGATGATGTCATCGCCGATCTGCTCGGTCGTCCGGGGACGGCGATTGGCCACATCGCGGCTGACTGCCGTGCGGATTGCCCGTGCGGCCTCGGGCTGACCGTGGTGTTCGAGCAGGATGGCTGCCGAAAGGATCGCTGCGGTCGGGTCGGCACGACCCTGGCCCGCAATATCCGGGGCGGATCCATGAACCGGTTCGAACATCGACGGTGCGGTATCGGAGAGATTCCCCGATGCCGCCAAACCGATCCCGCCGGTGATTGCGGCGGCCTGATCAGTGATGATGTCACCAAACATGTTATCAGTCACAATCACATCAAACCGGGACGGATCGGTGGTCAGAAAGATGGTCGCCGCATCGACGTGCAGATAATCGTGGGTGACCTGCGGAAATTCTTCGGCCACTTGATTCACCGTGTCCTGGTAGAGCCGACCAGCGTGAACCAACACGTTGTGTTTGTGCACGAGGGTGAGGTGTTTGCGCTCACGGTGTTCGGCGGCATAGGTAAAGGCTGCGCGCACCACTCGCTCTACCGAGAACCGGGTATTGACCGAAACCTCGGTGGCCACCTCGTGGTCGGTGCCGGCCCGCAACCGACCACCCTGTCCCAGGTAGAGCCCTTCGGTGCCTTCGCGGAAGACCACGAAGTCGATCTCGCCGGGGTCAGCCAACGGGGAGCGGACTCCCGGGTAGAGCTGAGCGGGGCGGAAGTTCACCCCGTGGTCGAGGCGGAATCGCAATGAAAGGATGATCTCGCGTTCCAGGATGCCGGAGGGAATCCGGGTGTCGCCCGGGTGGGAGCCGATGGCACCGAACAAGATGGCCTGGTGGCCACGGATAGCCTCCAGGGTCTCATCGGTTAGGGTCTCACCGGTGGCCAGATAGTGCTCGGCACCCAGCAGGTACTCGGTGGTGGTCACCGGGGTCTGAGAGACCGCCTTGAGCACCTTGACCGCTTCAGCGGTAACTTCCGGGCCGATCCCGTCGCCGGGTATCACCGCAAGATCCAATGCGGGGATGGTTGTCATCACCGGCCCCCTACTGCTGATCGTCGGTGTCGTCGTGGCGTGGGAACACCCCGACCGGCTTGGGAATCTCAGTTCCGGGCGTAAGCTTTTCATCCCAGGCCGCGAAGGACCGCGGGCCGTGCCCGGAGACCAGGGTTGCTCCGGCATCGCCCTCGGCAGGCACACCCAACAGGCTCAACAGCTGAGTAGCAGAGTCCGGCATGACCGGTTGGATCAGCAACGCGACCTGGCGCACGACTTCCAACGTCACCCATAGGACGGTCTTCATCCGCTCGGGGTCTGCTTTGCGCAACACCCAGGGTGCCTGGTCGGCGAAATAGGTGTTGGCTTCATCGAGCACACGCCAGGTTTCGGCCAGGGCACGGTTGAACTCTTGCCGGTAGTAGTGGTCCTGGTTGATCTTTAACAGCGGCTGTGCTTGGTCCAGTAGCGCCCGGTCGGCGTCCGTGAGGTCACCGCCGGGTGCTGGAATCTGGGCGTCGCAGTTTTTGAACACCATTGACAGCGATCGTTGGGCCAGGTTACCCAGGTTATTGGCCAAGTCGGCGTTCTTGCGGGCGACCACAGCCTGGTGGGTGTAGGACCCATCAGCACCGAAGCTGAATTCGCGTAGTAGGAAGTAGCGCACCGTATCCAGCCCGTAGTGCTCGACCCAGTCGGCCGGGGCAATCACGTTGCCCAAGGACTTGGACATCTTTTCGCCGTCATTGGTCAAAAATCCGTGGATGATGACTCGCTGCGGGAGCTCAATGCCTGCCGACATCAAAAACGCCGGCCAGAACACGCAGTGGAACCGGGAGATGTCTTTACCGATCACGTGTAGATCAGCCGGCCAGTAGCCAAACATCTCATCATCGTGGGGGAAACCTGCACCGGTGAGGTAGTTGGCGAGGGCATCGACCCACACATACATCACGTGTTTCTGGTCGGTGACCAGTCCAGGGTCGGCGGCCAGGGCTTTTTCGCTGGGCTCTGGGACGTCAATGCCCCAGTCGAAGCTGGTGCGCGAGATGGAGAGATCTTGCAGACCAGATTCGACAAAGCGGCGGATTTCGTTGGCACGAGAGGCCGGTGCGATGAACTCAGGGTGTGCATCGTAGTGTGCCAACAACCGGTCCTGGTAGGCCGAGAGCCGGAAGAAATAGGATTCTTCTTCAGTCCAGGTCACCTCAGTACCGGTTTCGGTGGCGATGCGGGTGCCGTCGTCGGCCAGCTCGGTTTCGTCTTCGGTAAAGAACCGTTCATCACGCACCGAGTACCACCCGGAGTACTTATCCAGGTAAATATCACCGTTGTCCCTCATCCGCTGCCAGAGCTCTCGAGCAGCCACCCGGTGATCGGTGTCGGTGGTTTGGATGAACCGGTCGTAGGACACCTTCAGCACCGTGTCGTCCATGTCCTTGAACCGGGCTGAATTGCGGGAGGCGAGTTCAGCGGCGGTGATGCCCAGCTTCTGGGCGGTTTGTTGCATTTTCTGACCGTGTTCATCGGTGCCGGTCAAAAAGCGCACATCGCGCCCATCAAGGCGGGCGAACCGTGCCATGGCATCAGCGCCAATGTACTCATAGGCGTGACCGATGTGTGGGTCGCCGTTCGGGTAGGCAATCGCGGTGGTCAAGTAGTATTTCATATCAGCGTTCTTCCAAGTTGAGTTCGCAGGAACGTTCCGCACCGATGGTGTCGCTGATGGTGATCAACGTGCCCTCCGCCAGAGCGGCATCCAGGGTGACCACGGCCAAGGCGGTGTCATTGTCACCATCGGGGCTGACGTCCATGGCAGCAATGTTGACGTGCTGATCGCCCAGGGTCTGACCAATGACACCAATCACCCCGGGTCGATCCTGATACTGCAACACCAGCAGGTGGTCAGCCAAGACCACCTCAAATTCAAAGTCATCGATGCCGACCAGTTTTTGGACCTGCTTGGGGCCGGTCAGGGTACCGGTAACCGAATACTGCTCACCGTTAGCGGCCGCTCCGCGCACCGTGACGGTATTACGGTAGGACGGGGATTCCGGGGAGGTGGTCAAACGCACCTCGACACCGCGGTTTTCGGCCATCACCGGGGCATTGACGTAGGAGACCTGGGTGGAGACCACATCGGTAAACACGCCCTTCAGGGCAGCCAATTTCAGCGAGTCCACGTTCATCTCGGCCAGTTCCCCGGCAACATGGACCTCCACGGCGGTCAGCGACTGGTTGCGCATCAGTGCGGTCAGGATTCGTCCCAGCTTTTCGGTTAGCGGAATGCCCGGTCGCACGTAGGGATCAATCGCTCCCCCGGCGACGTTAACGGCATCGGGCACCAGCTCTCCGGCCATGGCCAACCGCACCGACTTCGCCACAGCGACTCCGGCCTTTTCCTGGGCTTCTAAGGTGGAGGCACCCAGGTGCGGGGTGACGGTGGCCTTCGGTGATGAGAAGAAGCCCAGGTCCTTGGCGGGTTCGTTGACGTAGACGTCGATGCCGGCTCCAGCGATAGCCCCGGATTCCAAGGCGCGGGTCAGAGCGTCCTCATCCACCAGACCGCCACGTGCCACGTTGATGACGTAGGCGGTGTCCTTCATGAGCGCGAACTGCTCGTCCGAGATCATGCCCATGGTTTCGGGAGTGCGTGGCATGTGGATGGTGACAAAGTCGGAGGCTTGGAGAACTTCCTCGAGGCTGAGGAGTTTCGCGCCGATGGACTGAGCGCGTGCGGCGGTGACGTAGGGGTCGTAGGCGACGATGTTCATGCCGAAAGCCTGCATTCGCTCGGCCACCAGCGATCCGATACGTCCTAAACCGACGATGCCCAGGGTCTTTTCATACAGTTCAGTGCCCTTGAGTTTCGAGCGCTTCCACTCCCCCGCTTTCAGGGTGGCGTTACCTTCAGCCAGGTTCCGAGCCGAAGCCAGGATATGTGCACAGGTCAGCTCGGCCGCAGAGATGATGTTCGAGGTCGGGGCATTGACCACCATCACCCCGGCGTCGGTGGCCGCTTGGGTGTCAACGTTGTCCAGCCCCACACCAGCGCGGGCAATAATTTTCAGTTTGGGGGCCGCGGCGATGGCTTCGGCATCCATGGTGGTCGCGGAGCGAATCAGGACGGCGTTGGCCTCGGGCAGGGCTTGGAGGAGTTGTTCGCGGTCCGACCCGTCGGTGTGGCGAACATCGAAGTCACCTCCCAAGACGTCCATGGTGGCCGGGGAGAGCTCTTCGGCAATCAACACGACAGGTTTTGTCACGGTTCTGGACACGCTTTCATCATCTCAAGGGGTGGTTCACTTATTGGTGCATCAGTCACCGGTGTTGATGAGCGGACCATGTGGCCCGCCAACACTGACACCTCACCTAGTCTACGACGCGAGCGAGGGCTGGGAGACTGTGCGAAGCGGGAAAGATCGGAACCCCACCGCAGGTGGTGATCATCGATCACGCACCTTGCGGTGGGGTTCAGTCTCGAGTGAGCCGTGCGAGCGCTTAGCGAGCTGCGGTGCCCTCGGTGTAGTCGGCATCAGAGTCCTTAAGCCAGGAGAACATCTTGCGCAGTTCACGACCGGTGGTTTCGATCGGGTGCTGTTCTTCTTCAGCGCGCAGTTTCTGGAACTCTTCGGCGCCCTGAGCCTGATCGTCCATGAAGCGCTTGGCGAAGGAGCCGTCCTGGATATCGGCCAGCACAGCCTTCATGTTCTCCTTCACCCGGGCATCGATCACGCGCGGGCCGGAAATGTAGTCACCGAATTCAGCGGTGTCGGAGATGGACCAGCGCTGCTTGGAGATACCACCTTCGACCATCAAATCCACAATCAGCTTCAGCTCGTGTAGTACCTCAAAATAGGCGATCTCCGGCTGGTAACCAGCTTCAGTGAGTACCTCGAAACCGGCCTGGACCAGGTGGGATGCCCCACCGCAGAGCACGGCTTGTTCACCGAACAGGTCGGTTTCGGTTTCTTCGGTGAAGGTGGTTTCAATCACGCCAGCGCGGGTGGCACCGATACCCTTGGCGTAGGACAGGGCCAGGTCCTTGGCCGAACCGGTCTCGTCCTTCTCTACAGCCACCAGGGCAGGAACACCGCGTCCGGCTTCGAATTCGCGACGAACCACGTGACCAGGGCCCTTGGGGGCCACCATGGCCACATCAACACCGGCCGGAGGCTGAATGTAATCGAAACGGATGTTGAACCCGTGGGCGAAAAACAGCGCATTGCCCTCAGACAGGTTGGGCTCCACCGACTCGGTGTAGACGGTGGCGGCAACCTGGTCGGGAACCAGCATCATGATCACGTCAGCCTCAGCGGCGGCATCGGCGACGGAGGCGACTTTCAGCCCGGCAGCTTCAGCCTTCGCACGAGACTTCGAGCCCTCGGCGAGACCAATGGTGACATCCACACCGGAGTCGCGCAGAGATTCGGCATGGGCGTGGCCCTGGGAGCCGAAACCAATCACGGCCACTTTGCGGTTTTGGATGATGCTCAAATCGGCATCGTCATCATAAAACTTGTGAACGGACATCATTCTCCTTTTTTAGACAGGGCTCTATCGGTCATGGATTTCCCGCCACGGCCGACCGCAATGGTGCCGGAACGGACTAGTTCTCGAATCCCGAAGGGCTCCAGAACTTCCAATAAGGCGTGAAGTTTTTGTAGTGAACCGGTGGCCTCCACGGTCACCGCATCAGTGGAAACATCCACCACGGTGGCGCGGAACAGTTCTACGGCTTGGACCACCGAGGCACGGGTGGAGGCATCAGAGCGGACCTTGACCAGAATGTGGTCCCGGTGCACTGCTGCATCATCGAGCTCGACGATTTTGATGACATTGATCAGCTTATTGAGCTGTTTGGTGACCTGCTCCAGGTGATCACCATCGGCATCGACCACCACGGTGATGCGCGAGAGCCCGTCGATTTCACAGTTGCCCACCGCCAGGGACTCAATATTGAAGGCGCGGCGAGAGAACAGCCCGGACACCCGCGTCAGCACGCCGGGGACGTCTTGAACGAGTACGGACAATGTGTGTCGTGCCATGGTCTAGTCCTCCTCTGACCATTCCGGTGTCAGATCACGGGCAACCTGAATATCGTCATTGGACACCCCGGCGGGCACCATCGGCCAGACCATCGAGTCCCGGGAGACGACGAAGTCCACCACGACCGGGCGGTCGTTGATCTGCATCGCCTGGTTAATGGTGTCTTCCAAATTCTCGGCGCGTTCACACCGCAACCCGGTAGCACCGTAGGCCTCGGCGAGCTTCACGAAGTCGGGCACCCGGACGGTGTCGGCTCCGGTATTGAGATCGGTATTGGAATACCGGCCGTCGTAGAACAAGGTCTGCCACTGGCGGACCATGCCCAGCGATGAGTTATTGACTACCGCGATCTTGATCGGGATCTGGTTGATCACGCAGGTGGCAAGTTCCTGGTTGGTCATCTGGAAGCATCCGTCACCGTCAATAGCCCACACCACCCGTTCGGGTTGGGCCACCTTGGCACCCATGGCGGCTGGGACGGCAAAGCCCATGGTGCCCAGTCCGGCGGAGTTCAACCACTGGTGGGGACGTTCGTAGGCCACGAATTGGGAGGCCCACATTTGGTGCTGGCCCACCCCGGCAACGTAGACGGCTTCCGGACCGGCAATCTGGGAGAGTTTCTCGATAACGGTCTGCGGGGCCATCAGCCCATCGTCGGTGGGTGGGTAACCCAGCGGGTAGGTGCTGCGTACCTTATTGAGCACCGTCCACCATTCGCTGAGGTCCGGTGTGCCCTCGGACTCACGCAATGCGGTGACGTCCTGGTACAGATCGGGCAGGATCTCTTTGAGATCCCCCACGATCGGAACATCGGCCGCACGGTTCTTGGAGATTTCGGCCGGGTCGATATCGGCGTGAATGACCTTGGCTTTGGGGGCGAAGCTGGAGAGTTTGCCGGTCACCCGGTCATCGAATCGGGCGCCTAGCGTAATCAGCAGGTCCGACATTTGCAGGGCGGTGACCGCGGCCACGGTGCCGTGCATGCCGGGCATGCCCAGGTTTTGCTCATGCGAGTCGGGAACCATGCCCCGGGCGTTCAAGGTGGTCACCACCGGTGCGCCGGTGAGTTCCACCAACTCCAGGAGTTCTTTTTGAGCCTCGCCGCGGGCGGCACCACCGCCGACGTAGAGCACCGGACGGGACGCGGAGTTAATGAGCTTGGCGGCCTCGCGCACCTGACGGGAGTGGCCACGGGTCACCGGACGGTAGCCCGGAATATTGGGCTTCGGTGGCCAGGCGAAGTCCAGGGTGCCTTCCTGCGCATTCTTGGTGATATCGACCAACACGGGCCCGGGACGACCGGAGGTGGCGATATAGAACGCTTCCGCCAGCACCTGCGGGATGTCTTCGCTGCGGGTCACCAGCCGGGAGTGCTTAGTGATCGGCATGGTAACCCCGACAATGTCGGCTTCCTGGAAAGCGTCGGAGCCTATCAACTGGGCTCCGACCTGTCCGGTAATGAAGACCACGGCTTCCGAGTCCATGTGGGCATCGGCGATGGCGGTGACCAGGTTGGTCGCACCGGGCCCGGAGGTGGCGATAGCAACCCCGGGTTTACCGGTCGCCAAGTAGTAGCCCTGGGCGGCGTGGCCGGCGCCTTGTTCGTGGCGGACGAGAATGTGGCGAATCTTCTCAGCGTCCAAAAGCGGGTCATAGAGGGGTAGAACTGCCCCACCGGGTAGACCAAAGACATCGGTGACGCCGAGTTCTTCCAGTGACCGGACAATGGCCTCGGCGCCGGTCATCGTGGTGGGTTCGATCCGCCGGTTCTCTCCGGGGACTCGGTCATCGTATCCACCGGCGGTGGTTCTCGTGCCGCGTGTTGGTGGATGAGGGGGCATCACCGACGGGGTGATATTCGCTCCAGAACTCATGAGCTATGCCTCATTCATTTCTTCTGTCTTCGACTCGTGATTCCGCCATTTGTGGTTTGCACAAAAGGCCATAAAAAAACCCCGATACCGGCTCTGGTGTGGGCCTTACGGGGTCAGCGCATGGTGGCGGTGCTTCGCCAGCTGAGTTTCTCGACTCAGGCCATGCGCTACATAACGACTACTAGGGTCTTCGACATGTTCTTATATTTGCAGTCGAGGAACTGAAAAGTCAAATATGTCGTGAGGTGGCCCACGGTGTGCTATCTCACACCGATTTGACCATCTCACGACCCCGTGTCGTCAGCCCGCTCTGTGCTGTTGTGTGGCGCGCTGTACTGTTGCGTTACCGGGTGCTCACCGGGCGTGAGGTGACCGCACCTGCGGAGGCGGAGGAGACCATGTCGGCAAATTTTCCGAGCACGCCTTGCTGGAATTTCGGTGGCAGGGGCTCGAAGTTCTCCCGGCGACGCTCCAGTTCGGCCTCATCGACCAGCAGATCAATACGACGATCTTTAATGCTGACCTGGATCGCGTCACCGTCTTCGATCAGCCCGATGGGTCCGCCGACAGCTGCCTCGGGAGCAATGTGTCCAATACACAATCCGGTGGTCCCGCCGGAGAAGCGACCATCGGTAATCAGCAACACGTCTTGACCCAGACCGGCGCCCTTGATGGCACCGGTAATGGCTAGCATTTCGCGCATACCGGGTCCTCCCTTGGGGCCTTCGTAACGGATGACCACCACGTCTCCGGCCTGTAACTCGCCGGCTGCCAGTGCGTCCATGGCGGCCTGTTCGCGTTCAAAGACCCGCGCGGTACCGTCAAAGACCTCCGCGTCGAATCCCGCGGATTTCACCACCGCGCCTTCCGGGGCCAACGACCCGTGCAACACGGTCAGTCCTCCGGTGGGGTGCACCGGGTTGTCCAGGGTGCGCAATACCTCGCCATCAAGTCCCTGCGGGTTGAGTTCTTCGAGGTTTTCGGCGACAGTCTTGCCGGTCACCGTCAGGGCATCGCCGTGGAGCACTCCGAGATCCAGCAACGCCTTCATGACCACCGGGACGCCACCAATGCGGTCCAGGTCGGTCATCACGTACTGACCGAAGGGCTTCATATCTGACAGGTGCGGGACCTTGTCTCCGATCCGGTTGAAGTCGTGCAGGCTCAGGTTCACCTGGGCTTCATTGGCGATGGCCAGTAGGTGTAGCACCGAGTTCGAGGAGCCTCCGAAGGCCATCATCACGGCAATAGCATTCTCGAACGCTTCCTTGGTGAGGATGTCACGAGTGCGGATCCCTTGTTTCAGGAGGTTGATCACAGCCTCACCGGCCCGGCGAGCATCAGCATCGCGACGACGATCGGCCGAAGGCGGGGCGGCCGAGCCCGGAATCGACAGACCAAGGGCCTCCCCGACCGAGGCCATAGAGTTGGCAGTATACATCCCGCCACAGGCACCTTCGCCAGGACAAATCGCGCGTTCGATGGTGTCCACGTCCTCGCGCGAGATCAACCCGCGAGGCGCATGCCCCTACGGCTTCGAACGCATCGATAAGGGTCACCTGCCGAGTCTTGCCATCCGACAAGGTTGCATAGCCGGGCATGATCGACCCGGCATAGACGAATACCGAGGCCAGATCCAGACGGGCGGCGGCCATCATCATCCCGGGTAGCGACTTATCACACCCGGCTAGCAACACCGAACCGTCCAAGCGCTCAGCCATCATCACCGTCTCGACCGAGTCGGCGATCACGTCGCGAGACACCAGTGAGTAATGCATACCGTCATGGCCCATAGAAATACCATCGGAGACCGAAATGGTGCCGAATTGCAGCGGGTACCCGCCGGCTGCATGGACACCCGACTTCGCGGCATCAGCCAGACGGTCCAGGGAGAGGTTGCAGGGGGTGACTTCATTCCACGACGACGCAATACCGATCAGCGGTTTGGAGAAGTCCTCATCCCCCATGCCCACGGCACGGAGCATGCCACGGGCTGGGGCCCTTTCCATCCCATCGGTCACGTCCCGTGAGCGGGGCTTGAGATCTGGCTCAGATGAATTGTCCGTAGTGCGAGGTGTCATGACGACAGTCTACGACTGCTCGCCCCTGTTATCTGCAACACGACGAACACATTGCACTGACTGAATCGTCGAGTAAATCAATCGCTGGTGATTTCATCATGACGCAGCGTCATCCCAGAGACTAGACTGGTCCATTATGATGGCACACCTCAAGCAGGGCTCTTCCTCGTCTGCGGCGCTGAAGCAGCGCCTGCGTTTGCTCTTTGAAGCCACAATTTTTAACTACGGCGATTACAACCTGATTTATGCCCACCCGGTCGCGACCGGACCGGCCTTCGTGATCGGCTATCGTCGCCAGCCTTTAGAGATGGTATTGCTGCCGATCGTCACCGAAGAGGTCGAAGCCTTTGGGGTGCACACCGAGGCCGACCGAGAAGACATCCTGACCATTGACCTGTCGAATGTAGCCATGGTGTCTGATTCGGGTGCTGGGTACGGAGTCACCACTGTGACCGGCCATCGCGCACATTTTGATGTGGTGGGAGACCCCGAGGTTCCTCTCGGTGCCGGGCACAGCGTGGCTCTCGAGCAGTTCGATGATTCGGAGGACTTTCACGAGTTCATGACCGAACTGATGGACCAGCTCGATGAGCTCTACAAGCGCAAGCAAGATCAGTAGGCTGAACAAGAGGTCGTGATCGTCACACCGCTCAGATTTAACAATCGATAAACTCCTCTGCTAGAGTAGTTCCTCGTGCGAAACGCGCATCTAGTTCTGCGCCTCTAGCTCAACTGGTAGAGCACTTGACTCTTAATCAATAGGTTGTGGGTTCGAGTCCCACGGGGCGCACTCTAAGTCGGCACCTCGTTTGGCCACACGTCAAACAGGTGCCGTTGTCATATCCGGCGGACACGGCAAATCCACCGTCTACCCACAGCTTTAAAGCCACCAGGCCCGCCTCCACGCTGGGTTGTTTGTGCCTATTGACTGCCAGCTTCCGTGTGGCTCTGAGTCTCCGTCATGGTCTGGGCGCTGGTGCCCACCGACTTACTCCTCCTGCATCACGCCCGCGACAGGACCACGATCTGATCCATCCGGTGCAATCGTTACCTCCCACCCTCTCGCTCTCTCGTCCCAGAGCAGGGTACCTCATGAGGCATCGACCACCATGTCCCGACGTGGCGCAACACCCTGGGTGGGAGCCACCTGTCGTACCGGCCCTCTCGCGACGGGCCGCCTGTTGAGCGTGGCCTGGTACGTGTAACACTGCGTCAAGGACACGAAATATATGACAGGGGAAACCGTCGCGCCAGAGATGAACGGACGAATGTGTCAGTGCTTTGACCTCGACTAGGTCCCAGCCTTCCCTATCTGAAGAATGGTTAATCGTTCCTCTATCAACCAACGTCAATGGGAAAACGGGAAGTGATCTGATGACAGTCCGGCTTAGCGCTTTCGATTTGGTACCGCTCTCTGAAGGGTATACCCCTGCCGAAGGTATTGATCATGCTCGAGCCTTTGCTCGTGGCATTGAAGAAGCCGGCTATCACCGCTTGTGGTACGGGGAGCACCACCTGAACCCAGGGATGTTGGGCTACTCCCCTGCCCTGACCATCGCCTTGTTGGCCAGTGAAACCGGAACCTTGCGGTTTGGTTCCGGAACGGTTCTGACCGGTCACCGCACTCCTTTCTCGGTGGCAGAAGAATTCAGCCTGCTTGAAGCGGCCTTTCCGGGACGAATTGACCTCGGCTTGGGACGTGCCGGGTTGAAGGGCCCTAAAAAGAAGCGCACCGAGGCCGAAGCTGCCAAACAAGAGAAGAAAGATGAGGCTAAGCAGCAGTCAGACGACTACGAGACCGACAACGGCGTGTTTATCCCCGCTTCCCCCGATTTGTCTCACCTCTTTGGCTCACCGCGTGCTACCGCTCAGCAGGCCCTATTGCATCAGCCCGGCGCGGAGCCTCGCTTCTATGATGAGTACCTCGATCAATTACTGGATTTGTTCCATGACCGCGCCGTAGTACATGGCGAACCGATCTCGAATGCCACCGCGGATGTGGGTTCTCCGGAGATTTGGATTTTGGGTACCAACGCCGGTGACTCCTCGCAACTGGCCGCAGAAAAGGGACTACGGTTTGGTGCGAATTATCACGTAGCCCCCACCCATACTCTGGAAGCTCTGGCGGACTACCGCGAGCGCTTCCAACCCAGCGAAGACCTCGATGCCCCATACACCATCGTCTCCGCTGAAGTTTTGGTGGCCGATACCACCTCCGAGGCTGACACCTTGGCAGCTGGTTACGACCAGTGGGTCTACAGCATCCGTAGCGGTCAAGGCGCTATCACATATCCTTCACCCGATACCGCTGCACAAAACCAGCTCACCGCCGAACAGCAACCCCTGGTCCGCGACCGGACGACGACCCGCTACGTGGGGGACCCGCACCAGGTGGTCGAGAAACTCAAGGCGCTACAGGCCGCTACACAAGCCGACGAATTGCTGATCTCGACCATTACCCACGACCCGGAAGCCCGCCTGCGTAGCTTCCAGCTGTTGGCTGAGGCCTGGCAATAGCTTCCCCGTTGCCCTCCGGCTACCCCTGACCACCCATCCCAGCCCATCAACTACCCAACCACCACCGAGAATTTATTGTCACGAGATCCGATTTCAAGCCCTGGCTGATCGGACAGCAACCCTCTCTCTGGAGATCGACCACAATCTCTTACACAGTGGGGTGCTCCAGGTGAAGACAAGGCCCATTCGGCAAGTGTGTTTAAGGAGAATCATGTCACGTGCCACACCCGAAACCTCCCACTTCGTCATCGGAGTTGCGCTGGATCGAGGGGGTTTCCACCCCGCAGCCATCCGGAGCCAGCAGGCTCTTGCCGATAACTTCTCCATCACAGCGTGGGAAGACCTCGTGCGTCAGGCTGAGAACCTGGGGGCCGGATTCGTGACCCTCGAGGATGCGTTCAATGACGCCACCCGCCCGGGATTCGATACGTCGTTGCTGGCCTCGTGGTTGGCGCCCCGCACCGAGAAGATCGGCCTGATCCCGACGCTGACCACCACCCATACCGAGCCCTTCCACGTCTCGAATAATCTTGCCACGCTTGACTATGTCAGTCACGGTCGCGCTGGCTGGCAGGTTGCAGTCTCAGCCACCGAAGCCGAAACGCTGCTAGTGGGACGAGGACGCGCCTACGACGATGAGGCCTCGCTTTATGCTGAAGCCCGCGACGTCATCGAGGTCGTGCGCGGTCTGTGGGATTCGTGGGAAGACGACGCCGAGATTCGCGATGTAGCCACCGGACGATTCATCGACCGCGACAAGCTCCACTACGTGGACTTCGAAGGAGACTTCTTCTCCATCAAAGGCCCCTCTATCGTTCCCCGGCCACCGCAAGGCCAGCCACTGGTCACCATTGCAGGTACCAGCGAAGAGGTGCTGAACACTGCAGTGCGCGCTGCCGACGTGATCTTCACCGGCACCTCGGCCCCGGAGAAGTTGACCTCACTCCACGAAAGGATTACAACGCTGTCCGACCAGCACGGTCGTGACAAGAACGCGCCGCCGAAGGTCGTGGCCGATGTGTACTTTGCGGTTGATCCAGACGAGTCAGAGGCGCTCGCACGCTGGCAACGCCTCAACGAGGTCCAGACCCTTAATCCTTCTCAGGCCGATGAGGTCGTCATCGGTACTCCAGAGCACCTCAGTGAACGCCTCGACCAGGTCAAGGCCGCCGGGGTTGATGGCGTCCGGCTTTGGCCTGCCCAGAACCAGCACGACCTTGCTGTGATCGAGCAGCACCTGAAATCTGTCGTGGAGACACTCCAAGATCACCCAGCCGATAACAATGCCGCTCCATTGCGGGCCCGGTTCGGACTTGGTCGTCCCGCAAACCGGTACGCCTCAGCTTCCTCGTCCGCTTCCGCTCACTAACCTCCCCCAGGAGACACTCATGACGAATCAGCAGAATCACTCTTCCCCTCGCCAGATCATCCTTGGGGCACACTTCCCCGGGGTGAATCATCACACCGTGTGGTCCGATCCGGAGTCTGGAAGCCACATTGAGTTCGAGTCTTTTGAGAAGTTCGCCGCCGAAGCCGAGCGTGGTCGCCTGGACTTCATTTTCTTGGCCGAAGGGCTCCGACTGCGCGAAAACCGGGGTCTGATCCACGACCTGGATGTCGTTGGTCGCCCCGACACGTTGCCGATCTTGGCAGCCTTGGCCTCGGTGACCGACCACATTGGACTGGTCGGGACTATTAACGCCACCTTCAATGAGCCCTATGAGGTGGCTCGGCAATTTTCAACCTTGGACTATGTCTCCAACGGGCGAGCTGGTTGGAATATTGTCACCACCTCCGATTCCTTCCACGGCGCCAACTTCCGTCGTGGCGGTTACCTCGACCGGGCGGACCGCTATGTGCGGGCTTCTCAGGCTCTGGATGTTGCCAATCGTTTCTGGGCAAGCTGGAAAGATGTCGAGTCCGAGCGGGAACGTGTGAACGTCACCAACGATCAGTTCGATATTCACGGCGAGTTCCCGCTCCCCCGTTCCCCTCAGGGGCGTCCGTTGATCTTCCAGGCCGGAAAATCCGCTCAGGGTCAAGACTTCGCGGCCGGTAACGCCGATGCTATTTTCACTTTGCACACTGATAACGAAGACAGCCGACAGTTCTACCATGAACTCTCCGAGCGGGTGCGACAGGCCGGCCGTGATCCCGAATCTGTCAAGATCCTGCCGGGTACTTCCGTTGTTGTGGCAGATACCGATGAAGAAGCAGAAGAACTGGCTGCGACGATTCGGGCTCAGCAGGTCAGCGGTCAGACCGCCATCCTGTTGCTGGAACAGATTTGGAACCGAGAGCTTTCAGAGTTCGATCCCGAGGGCCCACTTCCTGATGTGGACCCGGTGGTCGGTGAAACCACCATCAGTAAGGGTCGCAGTGAGGTCAGGCATGACGACCGGTTCGCGACCGTGCAGAAGCTACGGGACATCGCTGAGGCGCGCAATCTGAACCTGCGCGAAACAGTGATTGCCACCCAGTCGCGGCAGACCTTCGTCGGAAGCCCTGAAACCGTGGCGTCCGAAATGATTGAGACTGTGGAAACCCATGTCAGCGACGGATTCATTCTGGCACCACATCTGAGCCCGACCGGACTCGTGCCTTTCATCGACCGCGTTGTTCCGTTACTCCAAGAGCGGGGTGCTCTACGCACCGACTACCCAGAGGGCGCAACGTTACGTGAACTACTCGGTCTGCCCACAACGTGGGATCCGGCCACGACCGGCCGGGCAACTTTCCGGCAAGGGGTGAATGTCTCATGAAGCAGCGTCACGCACGGTCCTCACGTCATGGCGTCCGCTCACTAGCCCTTGTTGCAACGGCCCTATTCGCCTTCACTGGTTGCAGCAGTGGAACTGGCCTGGAATTTTCCCCCGCCGCGGAAGTGGACGAGGAGAACGTTTTACACATAGCGGTTGGTTCGGACGCTGGTTGCGCTGATCCTCAGCAACTCATTCTGAATGATGCGGTGTTTTCCACACGTCACTTGGTAGATTCACTCACGGACCAGGACCCTGAGACCGGTGAAATCGTCCCCTGGCTAGCTACTGACTGGGAAGTCAACGACCAAGCTACCGAGTTCTCATTCACCCTGCGCCCCGGAGTGACCTTTTCTAATGGTGAGCCTGTGACTTCTGAGGTCGTCAAAGCCAATTTTGAACGAATTCTCGAGTTCGGTCCACGCGGAAATATTGCGCGAAGCTATCTGGAGAATTACGAGGACACCGAGATCGTCAACGACCACGAATTTGTGGTGAAGTTCTCCGAACCAAATGCGCAATTTCTACAAGCCACGTCCACCCACAACCTGGGGTTGCTGGCTTCGGAGTCCATCGAGCTCTCGGATGATGAACGTTGCCAAGGGGTTATCGGGTCCGGTGCATTTGTCTTGGATTCCTACCGCCCTAATGAAGGAATTAACCTGGTCGCCAGGGAGGATTACGACTGGGGTTCGCCTCTATACGAAAACCGTTCGGCACCCAAGATTTCCGGGGTGAGCTTTACCGTCGTTCAGGAATCTGGAGTACGCGCCGGGCTCTTGCAGTCAGAGCAGGTTGATGCTATTGGAAGCGTGGCGCCACAGGATATTCCCGCTATCGA
The DNA here is from genome assembly GCF_003185945.1 of Auritidibacter sp. NML120636. NCBI lineage: Bacteria > Bacillati > Actinomycetota > Actinomycetes > Micrococcales > Micrococcaceae > Auritidibacter > Auritidibacter sp. NML120636. Next base: position 271,004 of record NZ_QHLO01000001.1, on the reverse strand, counting down.
ACAAACCGATGCCACCTTGCACACACTGACCGTTCCCGGAGTACCGATGTCGCTTCGACTGAACCACGACAGTCCGGTGATTCAAGAGCATGCTGTGCGCGAAGCCATCTCGCTGGCTATTAACCGGGAACAAGTGGCCGAGGTCGTTTACCCTGATGGGGCTCCCGCAGCCACGAGTATCTTGTCGTCGACCACTCCGGGCCACAGTGATTTCTCCGAAGAGCTACGCTACGACCCTGAAAGAGCACGGCAGCTACTGGCGGAGGCCGGCTTCACCCCTGGTGACGATGGCATCCTGGTTCGTGACGGCGAACGCCTGGAACTTGATTTCACCTGGTCAGCCATCACCGCTACGAACTCGGGTTCGGTGGAGTTGATCCAACAGCAACTCTCAGAAGTCGGTATCGCCGCAGAACTAGATGAGGGGACCCCCGCCCAGTGGACGGCCAAAGTGGCCGAGGGCAATTACCACCTCGATTGGTTCAACACTACCCGTTCTGATGCCGACATTCTCCGGACTGTCTTCGACTCTCGTCTGGCAAATACCTCTCATCTGCCGGAGGGATATCACACCGATGAAGCTCTTTCCCTTCAGGCCACAACCCTGGACCCCGAAGCACGGGAAGAAGCCATCCACCAAGCTCAAAAAGCACTGATTGAGGACTACACATCCATTCCAGTTATCGATCACACCAACGTCATGGCCACCTCCGCTGAGGTATCCGGGCTGCGATTTGATTCAGATCGACGAATTCGTCTGTACGACGTGACTTTGAATCGAGGTGAGGACTGATGGCCCGTTACGTTGGCATCCGAGTCCTGATGGCGCTGCTCGTTTTGTGGGCAGCCTATACAGTCAGTTTCATTATTCTCTACATGATTCCCGGCGACCCTGTGCTGGCCATGGCCGCTGGTGGTGGCGACCCGAGTGCCGTGGATGAAGAGACACTCGCAACGTACCGAGAAGCCTATGGTTTCAACGATCCGCTCATCGTCCAATACTTCAACCGTCTTGGTGCCGCCATCACTGGTGATTTCGGTGAATCGATGCGAACCGGTCAACCGGTCTCCACAGCGATCGCCGAGGTCATCCCCTCCACCGCGCAATTAGCGGGGGTCGCGTTGTTACTCGCCGTAGTGTTGGGCGCAGCAATTGCCATGCTCGCCACCTATACGAACATCACCTGGTTGAAGAACCTATTGTTGTCGTTGCCTCCCTTGGCCATCTCTTTACCCACCTTCTTCATTGGTTTGTTACTCATTCAGGTTTTCAGTTTCCAGTTGGGTTGGCTACCTGCATTGGGTGGGGCGAACCTGGCCGGAATCATTCTTCCGGCGATAACACTCAGCCTTCCGATTGGCGCGGTGATCTGCCAGGTTTTTGCATCCAGCCTGGAAAGAAGCTCGGCAGAGTCCTACGTCAATACAGCGCGGGCAAAGGGACTCAACCGGTTTACCGTGCACCTGCGCCATGTGGCCCAAACCTCACTGGTCCCGGCCCTATCGATGGTGGGACTGGTCGCCGGCGGTTTACTAGCCGGGTCAGTCATCGTTGAAACGGTGTTCTCACGTCCCGGTGTCGGACAGCTGACGGTTCAGGCTGTTTCCACTCAGGATCTTCCGGTGGTTCAAGGCATTGTCGTCTTAGCAGCTGTCGTCTTTGTCACCGTGAATCTGCTGGTGGACCTGGTGTTGCCAGCGATCGATCCTCGAGTACGACTTGGCCGTCGTTTCGCCTAAGAGAACGGGAAACTCATCATGACTCAAACACTCTCTGCTCGACTGCCCCGATCGTCCGCAGAACCCACCATCGCACAACGATCTCAACACAACCGACCACCACAATTCTCGCCAAAATCCATCACGTCTCGAATCGGGCTGATCCTGGCCGGTGTATTCTTGGCCCTCGTGGTGATCGCGGCCTTCTTCCCCGGGGTCCTGGCTCCCGGTGATCCTTACCAAGGTGATACCAATAACGTGCTACAGTCGCCCAGCCTGGCCCATTGGTTCGGTACCGATCAACTCGGCCGAGATTTGTTCACCCGCGTAGTCCACGGTACTTCACTGTCACTGCAGACCGCCCTGATGGCCGTTGTCATCGCCTTCGTGAGCGGAAGCTTCTTCGGAGTGCTCTCTGGATTCCTGGCAGGTAAAGTCGACCAGGTCATCATGCGCATCGTGGATGTCCTTTTGGCGATTCCTTCGTTGCTCCTCTCACTCGCGTTGATTTCCGCACTCGGTTTCGGCTCGTTGAATGTTGCCATTGCTGTCGCTGTGGGGTCCGTGGCAACCTTCGCTCGCATCGCACGGTCCGAGAGCCTCAAAGTCTCGGGTGCAGACTATGTTGATGCGGCCCGTTCCGTCGGCTCCAGTCGATTCAGCATCCTGGTACGACACGTGTTGCCCAATGCTTCCGGACCCATCATCGCGCTGGCCGTGTTGGAATTCGGCAACGCCATCCTAGCGGTCTCCGCCTTGAGCTTCCTGGGCTTCGGTGCTCCCAAGCCGGCACCTGAGTGGGGAGCCCTGGTCTCTGAGGGCCGCAACTATCTCTACAGTGCTAGCTGGTTGACGCTACTACCAGGCCTGGTGGTAGCTGCTACTGTGCTCTCCGTCCACGTCATTGCCCGCCGGATTTCCGCGCGAAAGGGGGTTTGATTCCCATGACCGTTCTGCTTGAAAATGCCTCGTCGAGCGCCCCGAAGCCAACGACACCGTTGCTTCAGTTGGAAGGACTGAAAGTCGATTATCGATCCGGGTCCTCCACCACACCGGCCCTACACGGCATCGATTTTGCTGTCTGCCCCGGACAGAGAATCTCCGTGGTAGGCGAGTCCGGGTCCGGCAAGTCCACCTTGGCTCTGTCCTTGCTCGGGTTGCTCCCGCCGGAAGCCTCCATTCGTGACGGCAAACTTTCCTGGGGCGATACCCCCGTCGCGCTGAGCTCTGATCGAGCCTGGCAACGACTCCGTGGTCAAAAGATCGGATTGATCCCTCAGGATCCCGGTGTCAGCCTCAACCCGGTCTACACCATTGGCCATCAACTCATTGAGGCCATTCGCGCCCACCAGAAGGTGCCGAAGGCTCTTGCCCGTCAACGCGCTCTGGAGTTGCTCGACCAGGTAGGGCTCGATGCGGTAGAGACCCGTTTTGACCAGTACCCACATCAACTCTCGGGTGGTATGCGGCAACGCGTCCTCATTGCTATTGCCTTGGCTCCCGAGCCGGATCTGCTCATCGCGGATGAGCCCACCTCCGCTCTGGATGCCACGGTGCAGCGTAAGATCTTGGACCTGCTGGATTCCATCATCAGTGAGCGAGACATCGCCTTGGTGCTCATCACCCACGATTTGGCAGTCGCTGCGCAACGCACCGAGACCACCGTGGTGATGCACCACGGAAACGTGGTGGAAATCGGAGACACCGGAACCATCCTCAATACCCCCACGCACAGCTACACCCAGCGTCTGGTGACTGCGGCTGATTCATTACACCGCTCGACACATATCCGTCCCCCACTGGAGGTCGAAACCGAAGTCCTGGTCCAGGTCCGCGGACTGAAACGCCATTTCGCCCAGCCGAAGGCCACGTCACGGCGCCATGACGCCTCAACATTGCGTACCAACGCCGTTGACGGCATTGATTTCGTGATCCGGCGCGGTGAGACACTGGCACTCGTGGGTGAATCGGGGTCCGGTAAATCTACCACCGCACGATTGGTACTCGGTTTGGATACTCCGACCGAGGGGACCGTGACCTTCGACGGGGAACCCGTTCATAACCTGTCGGGACGTCGTTGGCGACAGTTGCGCCGCCGGGCGCAGTTGATCTACCAGAATCCGTTTGCGTCATTAAACCCTCGCTGGAGCCTGGAGCAGATCATCACCGAGCCCCTGCGCGCTTTCAAAGTCGGCAACCGCGCCGAGCGTCGTGCCACGGCCGAGACACTGCTCGACCAAGTCGGGTTACCCGCCACGTTTGGGTCCAGATTGCCCAGGGAGCTGTCTGGCGGTCAGCGTCAACGCGTCGCGATTGCACGGGCCTTGGCCTTATCCCCCGACTTTGTGGTCTGCGATGAGCCGGTCTCAGCCCTGGATGTTTCGGTCCAGGAACAGGTGTTGGACCTGATGTTGGATCTGCAAGCCGAACACGAATTGACCTATTTGTTCATCACCCATGACCTGGCTGTCGTACGCCGACTAGCACACCGCGTCGCGGTGATGAACCAGGGCAAAATTGTCGAGACCGGCACCACCCAAGAGGTGTTTGCTAACCCGCAAGAAGAATACACCGCCTCGTTGCTCAAGGCTGTTGAACCTCTTGGGGCAGGACACTAGCAACGCCAGCGACACCCAATACCGCAATAGCTGAAAGACCTCCGGCCACCACGATGCGGATCTCAGATTCCGTTAGTCACCGGAGGTCTTCTGCTGTCGGTTCCTCGCCCTGTGTCCCGTACCCGTCAGCCCACCGCACACGAGTGCCGTCATCATCAGCGCCGTCGTTAGCACGTACCAGCGACCTGCAGGGCTCTCGGAGGCTCCTGTCTTGAGATTCTCGCCGTACACCGTGCGGGGCTGAGGAGTGCACGGACGAGTCCGCTGGTAGCCGCCGTCCGCTCCAGGTGGCCGGACTGCTTGGCCCCAAAGTCACGAAGGCCCGACTCACGACCGCTGAATCGCGTTATCGTAGGGGAACGGGAAAATCGGGAAACGGGAATCAGCAGACCGAGTCGGTCGGTTTCGGATTATCCATCCCGAACAGCGCGCGGGCTTTCAACCCGGCCCAGGTACCCGCCAACGCGGCCACGGCCCACAGCCAACCCGACACGGATCCCGAGGCAATGCCACCTAAGTAGGCGCCGATATTGCACCCTTCGGCAAGACGGGCGCCGATCCCCATCAGGATGCCGCCAAGAACAGCGATGCCTGCTTGCCTCCAGTTGATATTGCGGGCAAACGCCCAGGTCCCGGCCGCCGTAGCAGCAAGGGCTGCCCCGATCATGATGCCAAAGTTTGTCAGTGAGTTCTTGTGGGAAAGCACTGAACCCTCCAGCATGGCGGCCCAGTTTTCTTGTTGCCAGAATTCCCACGTTTCGGGCTGGAAACCAATGAACTGTAGAACCTTGGCGCCCCACAGAGCGAAGGCATTGGTAATGCCCCAAATTCCGCCAGAGACCCACATCACGGCCCCGCCGAGCACCGCGAGCACCAGTGCTCCAACCCACATCGGCCATGAGCCTCGTAGTATTCGAGCAGCACCACGTGCTGTCGGAGGGTTTCCGGTTGGAGGTGGGTTGCGACGGCCCTGGACAACGCGCGTGATCGCCACAATAACAAGTAGCACCGCAATGGTGATCGCCCAGCCTCCCACATAGCCGACATGGTCTGAGAGCAATACCGGTTCCATACCGGGAAGGTCAGAGACCAACGGGTAGAAAAATGGGGCGGTATAGATGATGGAACCAGCGATAAAGCCAATCAGCGTGGGGATCACCATCGATTGTCCGGAGCCCACGGCAAAAAGTGTTCCCGAGGCGCAACCACCGCCCAATTGCATCCCCATGCCGAAAATAAAGGCACCTAGGAGAAGCCCTACCCCGATCGTCCCGGCATAGGGCGTCGGTTCGTTGCCGAAGGCTCCCCACCCGGTGGTAAAGAGCAACATAAAGATTGTTGCAGTTGTCCCGAGTAAGAGAGCGTGATTTCGAAGTCCTTTACCATTGCCGACAGCTACCAGCTGTCGCCAGGCGGAGGTAAAACCGAACCGGGAGTGAAATAGCGCTACGCCGAGTCCGAGGCCAATGAGAAAGAGCACGCCGAAGTAGAGCCCCTGCTCTATGCCGGCGTTGAGGGAGTTGACATTGTAGATCAGGGCCAACAACCCGATGGCCAATAGAATGAAGATGCTGATCTTGTTACGTTGTACCGGACCAACCGGATCAGGCTTCGGAGGTTCTACTCGAGTCGGCGCCGGTTCGAAGACTGAGAATTCTGTTTTTGTCTTGCTAGTTGTCATTGCTCAACAGACCCTTCGGAACAGACGTCACCAGCAAACGCTGGGCAGAGACATTAGTTGGACCAGGCTAACGCCGATCACGTTGTTAACATCAGCTGTCTGTCATAAAGGGTCATCACCCGGTCACGAACATTAACACGGAACTTTCTCCCCAGAACCGCTGGCGCGCCCGTGTTTCGCGAAGTGTGCCCAGCAACGGCTCGGGCCCGTCGCAAGCTTGCGAGGGGCCCGAGCTGTTACTGGTGAGCTTGGTCTGTGCTCTGTGGGATCCAACTAGCTGCGCAGAGCGCGCTCAAGATCGATCAGCAGGTCCTCGATGTTTTCGATGCCCACGGACAGCCGCACCACATCAGCGGGCGGAGCTTGTTCGCTGCCCTTGGTGGAACCGTGTGTCATGGTGGCAGGATGAGAGATGAGCGACTCGACGCCACCGAGGCTGACCGATAACAGGAACGTTTCGGTGGATTCGGCCACCTGACGCGCTTTGGCCTCTCCCCCGTTTAATCGGAAGCTCACAATCCCCCCGGAATCACTCATTTGTCGACGAGCGATGTCGTAAGTGGGGTGGGAAGACAATCCGGGGTAGAAAACCTGGTCGACCTCGGACCGATCCTGGAGCCATTCCGCGATGATTCGTGCATTTTCACAGTGTTGTTGCATCCGCACGCCCAGAGTTTTCAACCCACGAGAGGTGAGGAAACAGTCCTGGGGGCCTGCCACAGCACCGGCAGCGAATTGCTGGAAGCCGATGACCTCGGCTAGTGGTTTGTCTTCCCAGCTCGTCTGGCCAACCACAATGGCGCCACCCAAAACGTCTGAATGGCCGCCAATGTATTTGGTGGTTGAGTGAATCACCAGATCCGCACCGAGAGTGATCGGCTGTTGTAGTGCCGGTGATGCGAAAGTGTTATCCACTACGAGCAGTCCGCCATATTGATGCGTTGCTTCTGCCCAGGCAGAGATATCAACCACGGTCAGCAACGGGTTGGAGGGCGTTTCCAACCAGACCACGTCAGGACGGTATGTTTCCACCGCCTGAGCGAGCTTGTCTTGCTCGCTGGGACTCACGAAGACGGTATTAACTCCCCACCGAGCGTAGAGCTGGGTGAGCAGTCGGTGTGTACCACCGTAGGTTTCGGCCGTGCTGACAACGGTTGCACCAGGTTTCAGCACCGCCCGCAACAGAGCATCTTCAGCAGCCATGCCCGAGGCAAAACTAAACGCTGCAGCACCGGCCTCGAGCTTGGCCAGCTGTTCTTCGAGACCGGTCCGTGTGGGATTACCGCCGCGGGAATATTCAAAGCCAGCGCGTAGTGTTTCCACACCGGGTTGCACAAACGTCGAGGTTTGATAGATCGGTGGAATCACCGCTCCGGTCAGTGGATCCGGGTCTTGACCAGCATGGATGGCTCGGGTTCGGAACCCCGGGGTGGGATTTTCGTTTTTCTTGCTCGGGATGTTGTGGTGAAGATCAAGAGTTGTCATGACAGTGCCGCCTTTGCTGATTCTTCTGCCTTAGTGGTGTTTGCATCTGCCCAGACCTGTTCGGACGCGGGCTGATTTGCTTGAACAAGCTGGTCCAGCCCTTGTTTGACGTCGTGCCACAAATCGTCGACATCTTCGCGTCCAACTGCCAGTCGCACGGTGGTCTCGTTGATCTGTCCAGCGATGCGAAGCTCCTCCGAAAGGCGACAGTGGGTCGTGGTCAGCGGGTGGGTGATCAAGGAGCGAGAGTCGCCAAGATTGACCGCCAGGGTAAACAGCTGCAGTGAATTGAAAAACCGCTCAACACCGGCAGAATCGGTATTCAATTCGAAAGAGAATACCGCTCCCGTCCCCCGCGTGAAGTCTCGTTCCGCAATGTCTTTATTCGGGTGAGATTCCAGCGAGGGGTGGCTCACCGAACGCACACCGGGGTGCTGTTCCAGTCGACGAGCGAGTTCCGTAGCGGTCTGGCTGTGGCGGGGCAACCGCAGGTCGAGCGTTTCAATACCCTCCAAAGCCTGCTGGGCGTTCAACGCCGATAGCACCGGTCCCACGTCGTTGAGCAACTGTGCTCGAAGCAGATGCAGCACAGAGCCTGCCTCCCCGTATTTCTCCACCAAGGACTGAGGACCAAAACGAGGGCGTGGTGTGGTCAGCTGTGGCCATAGCTCTGGACGTTGTGAGGGATGGAAATTGTCCGTGACAATGACCGCTCCTCCGAGAGAGGAACCGTTTCCGACCAAGTATTTGGTCACCGAGTGCACCACGAGGTCAGCACCCAGACGAGCAGGTTGGAGCAAATACGGTGTCGCCAGGGTATTGTCGACAATCAGTGCCACCCCGTGCCGGTGAGCAACTTCTGCCAAGGCCGGGATATCCGGCAGGTCTGCGTGTGGGTTGGCAATGGATTCGACCACAAAGACCCGCGTGCGTTCGGTGATCGCTTCCTCCCACTGCTGGGGATCGTGCGGATTGACCCAGGTGGTGGTGATCCCGGCTTCCGCCAGGCTGTCGTTGAGCAAGTCAGCGGTGCCACCATAGATACGGTTTGAAGCCACCACGTGGCCGGCCGGAGCCTCCGGATGGGGTTGACCGTCTGGGCTTTGCGAGGACCGTCCTGCCAGGGCCAGCACACTCAGCGTGATGGCGGCCTGGCCCGACGCGGTGGCGACCGCCCCGACTCCGTCTTCCAGGCTGGCAAGTCGCCGTTCCAGCAATCCAACCGTGGGATTTCCAGTTCTGGAATAGGTCAGTCCAGGTTGACGTTGGGCGAAGACTTCACGGGCTTGGGCGAAAGAATCGAATCCGAAGGCAGCTGAAACATAGACTGGTTCGCGTACAGGACGAATGGATTCATCCGGGATACGGCCCGCGTGAATTTGTTGGGTACTAAACCCGGATTGACATGGGCCCTCAGAGTCTTCGGCAGAAAAGTGACTGGTAGTAGACATAACGTCCCCCTTGATACTAGGGCGTGTCTGCCAGTGCTGGGCACGCCGTGCTTGCCTCCAGCGGTGTGCTGAAGACCGGATCATCATCTGAGGCACCCCGTCACAGCGGAAAGGGTTGCCGACCGGCCAGTCAGAGCTTGTTGAACCGGTTCTCGTGATCCTTTGTCAAAGTATTCTACTTGTTTTCGAGGAGTGGTTGGTCTAACGAATTTGGTCTCAACCTCCGCTACCGCCACCCACTCTGAAAGACACTTTAAAAATCGCCCTGATAGTGGTCAAAGCACCGGGTGGAGGACCCGTCATATTCTGTCGTCAAACCTTCATTACCGTGAATATCTCACATTATGACGACGCTGGCCGCGCCGGGTTCTTTCCCCACGCGGCCAGCGTCGCGGTGTGTCTTCCGTGCCGTCGTTATTCGACGATCAGGTGACGCTTAGTGCACCCGGCGGTTGCGCACCGGGACGAAAATGGTTCCTCACACAATCGAGCCCACAGCCAGGCCGGCAATGGCCAAGATGTTTCCGGTACCGGTAGTCGCCACGTCTGAGGACGAACCAGAGCCAGTTGCACCAGACTGCTCATCCAAGCGGCGCTTGTTCGGTGCAGCACCCTCCGTTGCGGTTCCGGATCCACCGCTTTTGTCCTCGTCCACGGCGTTCTCAGGCGCACGGTACGTGATGGTTCCCGTGGTCTCATCAAGCGAGATCTCCCAGTCGTCTGGGACGGTAAATGACTCGTCGATTGCAAATCGAGTCCCCTCTGGCAGTTGCGGCTCGACGGTTTGTGGGGCCGCAACCGTTCCACCCGGTGCAGTGGTGACCGCCTCATATCCCGGACCATACTGCTCGCTCGCAGACGTGACGGTAATCGTCACCGGCACGGTATACTCCCGCGGTTCGGCGTTCTGTGGGGTGGGTGCGACGGCAATGGAACCATCCTGTTGCAGTGCGGCCCACTGTGGCCACTCTCCGTCGACATCGACGGTGGTGCCGTCGGGCAACGGGTTGCCATCGTTTCCGCGTGGCACCGCAACGGTCGCTTCCTCGTTCATCGCTACGGTGATGGGCTCGTAGACAGGGACTTGAGCCACGATAACCTTAACCTGAAGTTCATCAGGGTGACCATCACCAAAGGTGCGCTGAATCGGAACGGTATAGGAGCCCGGCTCGACCGTGCTGTCTGCCGTTGCGGTCACCTCACCATTCTCCGGATTAACCGTCACAGGAAGTCCTTCGGGGCATCCGGCGTGTACTTCACGGCGCTATTCGGGGCCGGTTTATCACCGATATCATTGGTCTTTGCATCATCTCCGCCGGCTTTGACCGTCACCGGCTCCCAGTTATGCATCGGTGCTTCGCACTGATAGGGAACTTCTCCGAGGGATCCTGGGAGTAGTCGGGGGCTCACCACCCGTTCCAATCCGCAGGCGGGAATTCTGCCTCAACGTCTCCGACGAGGTCGCATCACGTTCATCAACCCAGTCATCTAAGATCGCGGTCAGAGTCTCGCCCGCGCGTGGCGCGCGGGTCATCATGTAGCCGGTATCGAGGTAGGGATTCTGGAAACGTTCCCGAACCGTGGCTGGGCTCGTGGTGTCCGTGTGTGACGTGCTGGGAACGCCAGGGGCTGAGATCCTGTGAATTCTTCGACGGGGATTCCCCGGCCAGGGTGATGCACCACGAGTCCGGATTGTGTCGCACCATCGGGTCGTGTCTGGGGCCAGTGCAACTCCTGGCTCGGTGTGGGCGCACTCGAGAATTGGTGAGCCACGTCGGCGGTGCCCACCCCATTGTGGTGTGCATCCTGCACGGGGGTGTTAGCCAGGGGCGGGATCGGGATTGCGGTCACCACGGGCACACCGGCACCCAGAAGCCCACAGGTCAACACGCTGGTACCGAGAATGATCGATGGACGCGTTTTCCGGTGCGCTGAGCAAACCCGGTGGCGCCTTTCCTGCAGGGTAGCAGGCATGTTGGTCTCGTTTCTGCGGTCACACTGATCTCAACCGCTGGAAAGATCGTCACGTGTCCGGACACCAGGTGTGATGGCAAGCAACGTCTCCACTCCAGCAATCAGGCTCTTACCATCGAGTAGAAATCTTCCGAAAAGCCCCTAGTCCAGTGAGCGTTCGGCGTGCTGCGCGGCACGCCAGCGGAAGAATACTGCTAGCAATCCGCCAGAAATATTGTGCCAAACACTGAATACGGCGGCCGGTAGCGCCGCGGTGGGGTTGAAGTGGGACGCGGCGAGCGTTGCGGCCAGTCCAGAGTTCTGCATCCCGACCTCGACCGAGGTCGTGCGGGCCACACGCGAGGGGTAGCCAAATAACCGCGCGGCGCCATAGCCCAGCAGGTAACCAATCCCGTTGTGCACGATGACCGCCAGTAGCACCAAACAGCCAGCGGTGACGATGGCATCAGCAGAACCGGACACCACAGCAATCACCACGTAGGCAATGCCGAGCACACTCACCCACGGTAAAAGTGGCAGAATCTTGTCGATCCACTGACGCAACAGCCACCGCACGAGCAGACCGGCCACAATCGGGATCAGCACCATCTGCACGATAGACCACGCCATGCTCCCGGCATCCACGGGCAAGAGTGCTCCGGCCAGCCACTGGGTCAACAGCGGGGTAATAATCGGGGCCAGCAGGGTCGAAACCGAGGTGATCGTCACCGACAGCGCCACATCCCCCTTGGCCAAATAGGTAATCACGTTCGAGGAGGTCCCGCCGGGGGCACAACCGACCAGAATCACCCCGACCGCCAACTCCGCAGGGAGCTGGAAAATCCACACCAGTCCCACCGCAAGCACCGGCATGATCACGTATTGAGCCATAGTGCCCAACAGCACCGGCAGGGGACGTTTAACCACCAGCGCAAAGTCCGGCAGGGTTAACGTCAGTCCCATGGCGAACATGATGATCCCCAAGGCAATATTGGTGAACTCTCCCAGCCCGGCGGTCTGGTCGGGGAAGAAGAACCCCACGAGAAAAGCCACAATAATAATGGCTGGGAAAACCGTCACGGCCAGCCGGGCTGACCGGTCTTCTTTGACCTGTGCGGTGTGGGTGAGTTCTTGAGTGCTGGGGTCTTGTTCAGCCACAGTACCTGCCTTCGAGTCACGAGGTGTCTCCGGTCCGACACCACGCAGCGGGCGGTGCAGATCGGTCTATCTGTCGGTTCAGTAGAATCCCTGGTCTGGTGTCGTGTCAAAACCGATGACCACCGGTGACCACATAGTGAGCACCGGTAGTGCGAGCTCAGGTTCAGATGGGGTGAGTTGTAGGCTGGAGTCACGGTGGCCAATCGTGTAGAGGAGATGAACACAGATGACGCTCAACAGCAGAAAAGCCCTGATCATCGGCGCTCTCATCGGGCTCGTGGCGTCCTCGGTCGTCGAGGGCATCCGGTGGCTGACCGGCCAACGGATCATCGAGGATCTGCTGGGTACGCTGGTGACCATCGCACTGTTTACCCTGGCCGGAGCGGTCCTGGGTTTGTGGCTGTATCAGGTCCGTCGCCGTTCCGCCGAAACTGACTCCTCAGGCACGGGCTCGTCGAGCTCCTCGAGCTCGCACCGTTCTCAGCGGTGATCTAACCGTCAGCAGAGCCACGGTGTGCCAGTCGGCGCACCAGCTTCTCGCCCTCAACAATCAACAGCACCGTCGATCCGATCGCCGTGCACATCAGCCATTCGGTGACCGACAAGGCGGTCAGACCAATCAGATCCGCGATCGGCTCCCAACTGGATGCCAACCACTGCAACCCCAGAGCAGCCAGCGCTGAAATGAGCAGGAGCGGGTTCGAGAAGGGGTTGAGCCGGAACACCGATTGACGTTCTGCCCGGGCGGAGAACACCTGGAAGAAGTTAAACATCACCATGGTGATCAATGCCAGGGTACGACAGTGGTCGAGCTCGAGACCAGCTTCGTGGGCCATCCGGTAAACCAGCAAGGTGCCCACACCCATCCAGGTACCGGTGATCACCGTGCGCAACCACATGGTGCGGTTCAGTACGCCCTCAGAACGTGGTCGGGGAGACTGGTCCAGTTCGTCTCCTTCACCTTTTTCGAAGGCCAGGGCAATGTCCTGAATACCGTTGGTCACCACGTTCATGAACAGCAACATCACCGGCAAGAAGATCAGTGGTAACTCGGTGAAGGTGTTGACGGCGACCGCGATCAACGCGGCAAGACCGTTGGAGAGCAGGAAGAAGGTGGCTTTACGAATCGAGGAGAACGTAATGCGCCCCTGGCGCACCGCCTCGACGATGGTCACGAAGTTGTCGTCGGTGAGTACGACATCGGAGGCTTCCCGGGCCACGTCGGTGCCGGACTCGCCCATCGCCACACCGATCGAGGCGGCTTTCAGCGCCGGCGCGTCATTGACGCCGTCACCGGTAATGGCCACGATTTTGTCCTGTTCTTGCAGAACTTTGACGACGCGCAGTTTGTCCTGCGGTGACATGCGGGCAGCGACGGTGATCTGTGGCAGTCGCTCCACCAGTTCAGGATCAGACAGTTCCGCCAGCTCGGTGCCGGTGATGACCGACTCCGCTTCGGAGTGGCGGGAGCTGGTGGTCTGTGTCGGGGCCAAACCCAACCGGTCGGCGATCGCCGCGGCGGTGGTGGGGTGATCACCGGTAATCATCATCACGTGCACGCCAGCCTCACGGCACTGGGCAATAGCGTCTTCCACGCCCCCACGCGGTGGGTCCATCATCGCTTGCAGACCACTGAGTTCCATTCCGGTGGGTCTCGGAGCCTGAGAGTTTTCGAACTCTTCCACCAGCTCGTCGAGTTCGTCGTCGGCAATCTGGCGGTGAGCGGTGGCAATCACGCGCAGCCCGCGGTGAGCCATCTCCGAGACGGCTTTCCGGGCTTTATGGGCGGTCTCCTCGTCCACGGTGCAGAAATCCAAAATCGTTTCAGGAGCACCCTTGGCATGCAAGACCGCGGTACCATCCGGATCAGTGCGGATGGTTTGCGAGTAGGCCAGCTCGGGCTCATAGGGCATGGAGGCCATCGGCGTTTGACCCCGCTCCTGGCTCGTGACCTGTTCCGATTCGAGCCCAGACACCGCCATGGCCACATCCACCGCGTCACCGATCAGATCAAGCAGAGAACCTTCGCTGTCGGTTCCTTCACTATCGGCATCCGCACCGTCGCGGTCGCCCTCGGCTGCCGGAACGGCGTCGTTGGTGAGCGCCCCGGTGCGCAAGCACTGCGTCTGCGCTGCGGTGTAATCTTCCAGCTCTTCACGGTTCTCCCCGCTGATGGTCACGGTTCCCGCATCTGGAGTCCACAGTTGTTCGACGGTCATACGGTTGACCGTCAGCGTCCCGGTTTTATCGGATCCGATCACGGTGGTGGATCCCAAGGTTTCGACACTGTGGAGTTGGCGAACGACCGCACGGTGTTTGGCCATACGAGACACACCGACGCCCATGGCTACTGAGAGCACAATGGGTAGCGCTTCGGGCATCGCGGAGACCACCAAGGCGACAGTGATCAGGAAGGTATCGCCGATCGTGGTGCCCATGATCAGGCTAGAAATGAAGGTCAGGATCGCCACGCCCAGAATCACGTAGGCGATGTTGCGTTCCAGCTGGTCGGTGAGAATCTGCAACGGTGTTTTGGCCGATTCTGTGCTGACCAGTTCGGCAATGTGTCCCAGCTCGGTATCGGTACCGGTGGCGACCACCACACCGCGGGCCCGGCCTGAAATGACCAGGGTGCCCGAGTAGCCCATATTGATGCGGTCGCCCAGGGAGATATCGGCCTCAAGGACCTCGTCGTGTTTGCTCACCGCCATCGCTTCTCCAGTGAGCATGGATTCATCAACTTGGAGGCCGTTAGACTCCAGAATTCTCACATCGGCGGCAATCTGGTCCCCCGATTCCAGATACAGCACATCACCGGGAACGACATCACTGGCCGGAATCTGCGACTGTTCGCCTGCTCGAATCACCGTCGCGGTCGGGGCCGATAGTTCTTGCAGGGCTTTGACATCACGTTCTGCTTTGCGGGCCTGCCAGAAACCGATACTGGCGTTGAGCAACAACACCAAAACGATCACCAGGACATCGAACCATTCCTGCAGTACAGCGGTCACCACCGCGGCGACGGCCAAAAAGAGCACCATCGGTGAGCGGAACTGTTTGGCCAAGGTGACATACCACGCGTCGCTGTCGGAGGTGGGCAACCCGTTGGGGCCACATTTCTCTAAGCGTCGTTGGTGCTCCTGGGAGCTGAGTCCCTCAGCGGTGGTTTCCACCGCCTGAAAGGTCTGGTCAACACTGAGCTCATGCCATTGCTGGGCGTTGGGAGGTGAGAATAATGACGATGTCTTCTGGACGGTCGTGGTGGCCAACGCAGTCTCCTCATCCTGGCCTGTACTGCTCAGTCTCTCCGTGTCTTATTCTAGGCAATCAACCTGCTCAGAGGGGTTGAGACGTTGCTAACGCCTCCGAACACAACGCCAGCTATTTCACGCCGGCGTCTTTGAGAATTTTGCGTACGCGGAACGCTAGCACCAAGGAAATAATCCCCGAGATGATGGCAAACAGGCCGAGTACCCACACCAGACTGATGATGGTGGCCCCAGGCTGGACGAGCAAAAGTACGCCGAGCACCAGACCAGCAATCATCATCAGCACGCCCAACAGGGTGCTCCAGCCACCGGTGTACCGAGAGGCGATGACGAAGATTCCGCGCAACAACACGGCGGCGACGATAATCCAGGACGCCACCAACAACAGCACGCTTCCGGAAATCAGCGGGAAAACGATGAACAGCAACCCCAGCAGCAACGAGATGATGCCGGTGGCCACGATCCAGCCCCAGCCAGGCTCATCGGCCTTACGCTCACGATGGGCATCAACGAATTCCGCCACACTGTAGACCACCAGTCCAACCCCGATAAAGACCGCTGCCAGTGTGCCGAGCGCGGGGGCGAGAATTGCTGGCGCCAGCACCATCAGCACACCGATGATCAACGCAAAAATCCCGCGGAAAAGTATGGTCCCGAAACTCAGTTTCCGCACGAAGCTGCGCACCTGGTCCTGTGCGACGAATTCGGGAGGGGTCTCGGAGGGTTGAGAGGCGTCGTGAGGGGTGGACATAACCGGCTCCTTAAAGTGGTTGTGATCAGCGGCGATTATGAGCAATTGCTGAAATCGGTCCTGAGGTGTGTTTAGTTCTATCCTCGCCGTCACCCTCCAGTTTTTGCTAGTCGATGTCTTCGTGTTTCACTGTTACTGAAGTTGTGCCACAGTAGGGGTATGACTGATGCACAAACCGCTCGACTCGTCCAGGGCGATGTTGCCCCCGATTTCACCTTGCCAGATGCCCGCGGCCAGCAGGTCAGCCTCAGCGATTATTCCGGTGACAAAGTAATCGTCTATTTCTATCCTCGGGCGATGACTCCTGGGTGCACCACCGAGGCGTGCGATTTCCGAGATAACCTCAACCGCTTCGCACAGGATGGCTACCAGGTGGTGGGTATTTCGCCGGACCCGGTCGACAAGCTCGAAAAATTCACGGAGAAAGAAGATTTGAATTTCCCGGTGCTCTCCGATGCCGATCACGCCGTCGCCGAAACCTACGGAGCCTGGGGCGAGAAAAAGAATTACGGAAAAGTCACCGAAGGCTTGATTCGTTCGACCATTGTTGTTGGTCCCGATGGCACCGTCGAACTGGCTCAATATAATGTTCGCGCCACAGGGCACGTGTCGAAATTGCGTCGCGACCTCGGATTGGACTAACCAAACGAGACCCACCAGACGGTCCAGACTAGCCAGGGGCCGACAAATGCGGTAAACGGAAGTCGTTTCAGCTACACTGGTCTACGGTCTTCGCCGACCGTTGCGGGCGTGGCGGAATTGGTAGACGCGCTGGATTTAGGTTCCAGTGTCTTTGACGTGGGGGTTCAAGTCCCCCCGCCCGCACTGTTGAGATTGAGTGAGCAGTTATCTACCGAGTCATCGCGTGATGGGGGCTAGCTATGGAACTCTCACGCCGCTCGTTGCTGAGTGCGGTTGCTGCCGGTGGGCTCGGTCTGGTCGGCGCCCGGCACCTTTCCCCGGCCGTGGCTTCCACCCCGAAACCACCCCGTTTGGCCCAGCCATCCTCCGGCACGCTCCGGTTAGGCATTCCCAGTCGGCCGATGTCCACCGATCCTTCGGTGGTCAGTGACCACGATTCGTTGCGGCTCACCCGACAGGTCTACGACACACTGGTGGCTATCACCCCGGACACCGGTGAACCCACCGCCCGACTGGCACTGGAATGGGACCGTTCTGCCGACCATTTGCGTTACGATTTCACGTTGCGTGACGACGTAGAGTTCCACGACGGAACACCGCTGACTGCCGAGATCGTGGCCCAAAATTTTCAGCGCTGGGCCACCCTTCCCGAGCGGTTAGACGAGGCGGGAATATCTACGCGCCCCCGACTGGCCTTCGCCATAGTCTTTGGCGGCTATACCGGTGAGACCGAGTGTCTGTATGACTCCAGTGAGGCCGTCGATGATACCCATTTCCGACTTCAGCTTCACCAACCGATCTCAGGTTTGGTCTCGGCGCTGACGGACCCGTCTTTTGCCATCACCTGCCCTGAGGACTGGCCGGCGTTCGATCAGGAACTATCCCGCCTGAATGCTGACCCCGAGGCGACCGAGATCATCTGGCCGATGGTTCCCCTATCGGGCACCGGTAGCTTTACCTGGCCCGAGAACATCGACTCGGACGCAACCAGCGTGACGTTGACCCGCACCGAGACGGCCGTTTCCAATCCAGATATTCCCACCGAAGAACAGGTCACCGAAGTCCACGCGGTGGTGGTCACCAGTGTGCACCAGCGACTCTACGGCCTCGAGTCCGACCAGCTCGATGCATTCGATGGGGTAGCCCCGGCGGTCTTACGCCCGTTGGTGCAAAACAGTTTCCAAGTCATTCAGCGCGACCCGATGTCCACCGTGTATGTGGGCTTCAACCAGCAGCACCCGGTGGTGTCCTCGTTGCAAGTGCGCCAGGCGGTCGCCCACGCGATTGACAGCCAAGACCTGGTCAACGAAACCATGCTGTCCGGGTCGATGGTGGCCGATCATTTCCTCCCGCCAGCGATCATGCAGGCCCCAGAAGACATCCAGTCCTATCCTTTCGACGTAGCCAGAGCCCAAGAGTTGCTGGACTCATCGGCCTATCAAGGCCAGGAACTGGAGTTCTGGTATCCGATCGAGGTCGGTCGTCCATATCTACCCAATCCCGAGGCGGTCTACGCCAAAATCTCGGAGGATCTGGCAACCATTGGCCTGGTGCTCAAACCGGTGCCCGTCCCCTGGGAGGACTACTACCTGCAACAGGTCCTGTCCGCCAATTCCAACCGGGCCTTCCACCTACTCGGTGCCCACGCGGTCACCCGCGACCCGTTACGCATGCTGGCTCGACTGTTCGGACCCCCGAACCCCGAATTCGGGTGGGAAAACCCGATGGTAGCCCAGACACTGCGCACCGCCCGCAGCGAATTGGATTCTTCCGCCCGTGACCGACAGCTCGCCCGTATTTCTCGCGCCGCCGCTCTGGATCTGCCGGCTTTTCCGCTGGCCTTTCCGATTTCCTCGCTGGCTTCGGGGTCTCGGGTGCAGTACTACCCGATTTCGCCGGTGCTCGATGAACATTTTGACCACCTGCGGCTCAGCCAGTAACCCATCTCTGTGACGCGGTGAGACTGAGCTGATCCGGCTGATCGGTAGTAGAGTGAACCTGTTAGATGATCCGCGGCCGCGCGCCGGTCAGATAGTCGATCCGAAAATCAGGAGATAGACGTGCCGCACGAAAGCGACTCCCCCGTTTATGATGTTGTTCTGATCGGGGGCGGGATTATGTCCGCCACGCTCGGAACTTTCCTCAAGGTTCTCGAGCCGAACTGGTCAGTTGCCCTGTACGAAAACCTCAATCAGGCCGGTCAGGAGTCTTCTGACCCCTGGAACAACGCCGGTACCGGTCATGCCGCACTGTGCGAACTGAACTACTCGCCACAGCAAGCTGACGGATCCGTAGACATCACCAAGGCCGTCAACATCAACGAGCAGTACCACGTCTCCGAACAGTTCTGGTCCTACCTGGTGCGTAACGGCACCCTGACCGACCCGCAGAGCTTTATTCACCGTCTGCCACACATGAGCTTCGTGTGGGGTGATGATCATGCGAACTATCTGAAGACCCGCTACGAGGCGATGAAGGCTCACCCACTGTTTTCCAACATCGAATACAGCGAGGATCCCGAGACCATCGGCTCCTGGGCTCCGTTGCTCACCGAGGGACGCATTGGTTCCCAACGACTGGCTGCCTCCCGCGTGGAGACCGGTACCGATGTGGACTTCGGGGCGCTCTCTCGCCAGCTGGTTTCTCAGCTCGACGATTACGTTGATATCCGCTTCGGCCACCAGGTCAAGTCTCTAACACGTGGCTCGGATGGTCGCTGGGAGGTATCGGTCAAGGACAAGATCGGCGACCGGGAATTCACTGCCCGGTCACGCTTCGTCTTCATTGGTGCCGGCGGTGGCGCCCTGCCGTTGCTACAGTCCTCCGGTATCCCTGAGGCCAAAGGCTTCGGCGGTTTCCCGATTTCCGGGAAGTTCCTGCGGTGCCATAACCAGCAGGTCATCTCCCAGCACAACGCCAAAGTCTACGGTCAGGCCCAGGTCGGTGCTCCTCCGATGTCGGTCCCGCACCTCGATACCCGTTTTGTCGACGGGCGCCGTTCGCTGATGTTTGGCCCCTACGCTGGGTTCTCCACCAACTTCCTGAAGACCGGCTCCTTATTGGATCTTCCGCTGTCGGTGCGTGGACACAATATTCTGCCGATGCTCAACGTGGCCAAGGACAACCTGGATCTGGTCAAGTATTTGGTCTCGGAGTTGACCACCTCCACGTCCAAGAAATTCGCATCCCTGGAGGACTTCTATCCGGCCGGTGACCAGCAGGACTGGGAGATGATCACCGCCGGTCAGCGTGTCCAGGTGATGAAAAAGGACGCCAAGAAAGGCGGCGTGCTGCAGTTCGGTACCGAACTGGTCACCTCCGAGGATGGCACCATTTCGGCCCTGCTGGGTGCTTCCCCGGGTGCTTCCACCGCGGCACCGATCATGCTCAACCTGCTGAATAAGTGCTTCCCGGCCCGGGCTGAGCAATGGCGTCCGACCTTGGAAGAAATCATCCCGTCCTTCGGCCAGAAGCTGGCCGATAATCCGGACCTGTACGAAGAAATTGTCGCCGAGAATGCTAAGACACTGAAACTGGCCTAAGCCAGGCCCCCAGTCATGGGGTTTACACCCCGGTGGTGTTTTGAACCAACTCGAGGTTGGAAACGCCCTGGGGTGTTTTTGTGACCCGGATACGGGTCGGAATTTGGTGTTTCATCGATTCCACGTGAGATACCAACCCGATGGTGCGACCATCATCGCCCAATCCGTTGAGGACCTCCATGACTTGCTCTAAGGTTTCGGAGTCCAGAGATCCAAACCCTTCATCAATGAACAACGTGTCCATCGTGATCCCGCCGGCCTCGGCTTGAACTGTGTCGGCCAACCCCAGCGCGAGAGCCAAGGAGGCCATGAAGCTTTCGCCACCGGACAGTGTCGCTGGGGCGCGGTAGGTGTCATTGAGGTGGTCGCGGACCTGAAGATCGAGCCCGGATTTCCCGCGGGATTGGCCAGCATCATCGTGTTCCAGGCTGTAGCGGCCCTGTGTCATCCGCTCCAAGCGTTCTGAAGCTGCCGCAGCGACTTTCTCCAAGCGCCCGGTCAGCACATAACTACCCAGTGACATCTTGTAGGAGTTCTCCCCCTGACCCCGCACCACCTTGAGCAGATCGTCAAGTTGCTGGTGCTTCTCTGCGACCTCGGCGGTTTGACTGGAGCGTTGGTGTAGCTCGGTGGTTTCAGCGGTGACCTGTTGGTGGGCGTGTTCGACGGTCCCGCGACGCGAATCGGCGGCCTGCCGGTTGCGAATGGTCTCCTCCAGTTGCTGCCGGTGGGCGCTCAACACTTGTTGACTCGGTAGCGGGTGTTCCTCCGGGTCGTTGTGGTGCTGGGCGAGTAAGTCCAGGCCATGGACGACGTGCTCATGCTCTGCCAACTCGGCTAATCGTGCCGACTCAGCGTCCCAGTCGGTCACTTGTTGTTCGGCTTCGGTCACCGAGCGATCCTCCATCACCGCTGCCGTGATGGCCTCCACGGAGCTGGCATCGATGGTCAGTCGGTGAGTCTTCACGTGTTCTTGAGCTTGTTTCAGCGCAAGGTCTCGGCTGGTGATGGCCTGATCTCGTCGTGCCACCGCGACACCAAGTTGGTCGAGGCGCTGGCTGATGGCGGCGACGAGTCGATGCGCTTGCTCGGTGTGGTCCTGTAGCTCACTCACCGAGGCATAGGAACCCAGCGCCTTGTGCAGTTGCTCCTGGAGCTTCTCCTGTCGTTCTCGTTGCGCTTCGAGGGTTGTCGCGGTTGCGGTTCGTTGTGCTTCCAGATCGGGAAGCATGGTGGTGATCTTCTCGATGGCCTGTTCGGCACGCTGTTGGTCCTGAACCAGCTGACGATAGCGTTGTACGTCCTTTCGGAGCTGCACCACGTGTTCCTTCGCCTCATCTCTGGTTTGGCTGGCTTCCTCGGGGGTCACACCTGAACTTGCTGCCAGCAACCTTTCGTGCTCGTCGCGAGCCGCCTGAAGCACCTTGTCCTGTTGCACGCGGGCTGTGTGCAGCTCGTCAGCACGCTGACGGGCTTGTTCCACGCGGTGTTGCGAAATCTCTTCGAGCCCCTGCCCCTGGGCGGGGGCCGGGTGCTCGATGGAACCGCAGACCGCACAGGGCTGTCCCTGAACCAGTTCTTCGGCCAACAGCTCGGCTGCAGCATCCAGGCGTGCCTGCACCAGCCGCTGATAGGTATCCACCGCCCGCTGTGCTTGATCTACCGCATCGTGATGCTTATGTTGCTCTTCGCTAAGTGTTTTCTTCGCGGTCTGCCTCGCTCGAGCGGCTGTTAGTGCTGTTTCGGTCTGCTGGTGGCGTTGTTCTGCGGCTTCCAATCGTTCCTCAGTGCCGTGTAATTCCTCCAGGTTTCCGGCCAGTTCCCTCAGTTGACCCGCCATCTCTTCGCGCTTGTTTTTGCGAACCTGAAGGGTCTCGTCGAGCTCCTCGAGCTCGCGCTCACCTCCGGTAATGCTGTCTGCCAGTTCCCTGATCTCACGTGCTTGCTGGTGTCGGTCCGAGAGCCGGTCTACCGCCCGGTCGGCTTGTCGCTGCACGTCATTCCATCCCTGCCTCAATGCCTGCAGGCCGGCATCCGACTCGCCGAGGTCATCCAGATGGTCTGCAAACTGTGCCACACCGAGCTCTGCCGCGCGCGCCCAGGTCTGGATCAGCAGATGATCTTGCCCAGCGGTGAAGGTCTCAGCGAGCGCCTTCGCTTGATCCTGAACCACCTGAGCGGTTCTGCAGACCGCTTGGACGGCACGCCACACCGGTTCGGCCACGCGATGAGCAGCCAGTTGCTGTGTGACAAGACTGATCTGCTCCCGCTGGTGCTCGTGTTGGTTGCGTCGCTGGTGATACGAGGTGGCTTGGTCCAAGCAGGTGAGATCACGGGTGATCGTCTCGACTCGCTGTCGAAGGGTGTTTTCTGTTGTAGAGAGTTCTTGTTGCCGGTGGTGGGCTGAGGCCACTAAACCCGCCATCGTCTCGGTCGCCCGTGTCGCCAGCGTCTCATCGTCCAATTCTTCAGCGCTTTCCGGAGCCTGGTTCTCAGCCCACCAAGCCTCCTGCGTCAAAGCCGAGATGGTAGTGATCACATCGTGACGCAACGATGTGATCCGATCGGTTTCAGACCCGAGGTGGTGCTCGAGTGCGTCGCGTTCGTCTTTGAGAGCGTCTTCCACTTGCTCGAACCGGGCAGTGTCGAACAGTTTGCGTAAGAGCGCCTGGCGTTCGCTCGAACTGGCGTGCAAAAACGCCGCAAATTCTCCCTGTGGGAGCAGGATCACGCGCATGAACTGCTCGGCGGTGAGCCCCAGCACCGCATTCATCAGCTGACCGGCTTCATCGGCTCGGGTGGTCACCTCACGCCAGGCGCCGTGCAACAGTTCTGACACACTGACAGTGGAGTTTTCTTTCACCACACCGTTCTTGGCCCGTTTCGAAGGGCGCTGATAACTCGGCGAGCGCGTGATAAGAAACCGCCGCTCAGCCACCGAGACGTCTAAGACCACTTCCGGCCGGGTGGAGGATCCGGCCAGGGTCGAGTGCAGTGAGTCGGTTTTCCGTTCGCCGGGTACGGTACCGTACAGCGCGAAGGTTAAGGTGGCTAGGATGGTGGATTTTCCCGACCCGGTGGGGCCATCCAGCAAAAACAATCCGGCCTGGTTGAGCCGGTCGAATTCGATCACCTCGCGCTGGGCAAAGGGACCGATGGCTTGAATTTCGAGGCGGTGGATTCTCATCGGAGATTAGCGTCCCTTCCCTCACGGCCTACCTGTTCCAAGGCTTGGCTGATCCAGTGTTTTTCTGCCTGGGAGGCTGGGCGACCCCGGACATGGTCGATAAAGTCGGTCACCACGTCCAGGTCGGTGGTGGCCGATGCCAACCGTTTGGCGTAGGTCAATTGCCGGGTCGGCGGGTTCCCGGAGGGGGCTAGTATGAAGTTCAACAGGTCCGGGAACCGTTGTTTCAGTCGCTGATAGGCCCGTGGCGGTCGTTGCTCATCGGTAACGGTGATTTGGCACCAGGCGTCTTCGGCCCAGGTGTGCTCGGGGTTGTCCAGCAGGTCGTCAATTTCACCGGTGAGCCGGGCCAGCTTCTTCCCGGCGCTGAGGTCAACGGGTTGAATATCGGTGACGCGGTTCTGCCCAGTGGTGATCACCCACGCTCCTTTGGTGTGATCCGCCTCGGAAAAGGAGTAGGCCACCGGGGAACCGCTATAGCGCACCGCGGGGGAGATCGTCTGTCGCCCGTGGAGGTGCCCGAGCGCAGCGTAGTCGAAGCCGTCGAAGATACTGGCCGGAACCTGGCCGAGGGTGCCCACAGTGGTTTCGTCATGATGGGCACCGATGTCGCGCTCAGAATCAGATCCGGTACCACCGGCGGCAAACAGGTGCGCCATCACCACGTGGGCGGCCTGATCGCGCCCGAGGTGCTGTTGGCTTTCTTGGGCCTGGCGGATGTCGTTGACGGCGGCCTGGATGACGGCGGTGTGCTGGGGTTCGACGCCCCAGTGCCCGGCGGAGGTCCCGGGGTCCAGATAGGGAATCCCCCAGATCGCCACGGTGCCACCGTCGGGATCCTCGAGCACCACCGGGTGGGTGATATCAGCAATTTGGGTGCGAAAGTGAACCCCGGAGGCCCGCATGAGCTCGCGGCCAAAGCCTAACCGAATGGAGGAATCGTGGTTGCCGGAGGTCAACACCAGTTCCGCTCCGGTCTCCCGTAGTGTGGCGAGGCCGGCATCCAGCGTGCGGACCGCATCGGCGGCCGGCAGGGCACGGTCATAGATATCACCTGAGACGACCACCGCCGCAATTCCGTGCTGAACCACAATCTCGGCCAGTTGCTCCAGAGCACGCTGTTGGACCGGTAACATGCCGGTGCCGTGAAAACTCCGACCAATGTGCCAGTCCGAGGTATGAAGAATTCGCATGAGCCCAGCCTATGGTGCATGTCTGGACAAGATAAACTTTCCGATGTGTGTGCTTTATCCTCCACTGACCCCGGCCCCGATCCACACATGCCTGATCACGGTGCGGTGACCGCAGCGGACAGGATCCGGGCGACGTTGCATTCCGGAGCTGTCGGGGATGCATTGGGGTACCGATGTAGCTGGGAACAGGGCACCAAGAGCTCATCGTCTCCGCTGGCGATCTCCGATGACACACAGATGAGCCTGTACGTCATGGACGGGCTATTGGAGGTCATGGAGTGGGCCGCTGAGGGATCGGCCGCCGACCCGCCCGCCACCGTCTGGCTGGCCATGTTGCGCTGGTACCGAAGCCAGCGCGGAGATTTTCCCGAAGACACTCCCCGACCACTGTTGCGCTGGATTGATGCAGACGATCAGCCATTGGGCCACGAACGGCACCCAGACCCGGTATGTTTATCCGGACTGGAACATACCCAGATGCGGTTGATCAACCGTGTGGCGAATCCGGACGCGGTGACCGCCACCGCGGTGTCCCGGGCCAGCGGGTATGCGATGTTGCCAGATATTGATCACCGTCTGCGGATCTCCTTGGTTCGCCAAAGCGTAGTACTCACCCACGGGTCCACGACAGCCTGGGTATCGGCTGCGGTCTTCGCCCTGATACTGACCGAGCTACTGGCGGGATCCGATCTTGACCGTGCGGTGCACCAAGCACTGAAGTACCTGCGACAAGAGAACTCCGTGGAGGAACAACTGAGCGCGGTGTTAGCACAGATCGGTCGCTACACCGAACAGCCCACGTTGAACCCAGGTCGCGATGCTGACCATCCCCAGCGTGTTCCCGCCGATCGTGTGCTCGCCTGCGCACTCGGGATGGTGGCAACCAATCCGTCGGGTTCGCTCGGCGTGCTGGCTGATCAGCTCTTCGACTGTCTCGGACAGGCGCCGCACGAGGATCTGTCCACCCTGGGGAGCATCGCCGGGCAACTACTCGGCGCCCGTGACGGGCACTTACCCCACCACCGCCGCAGCGATCTGGAATCGGCGCTCGCGGCCGATCAGGTTGCAGTCCTCGACGAGATGGCGACCCGCTGGTTGAAATTCACCGAACCACTCCCGGAAACGACAGGTTAGTGTCAAGCCCCTCTCGGGCCGGTCATCGCTCGAGGCGGGCACGACCGCTAGCTGGTGTGGGCCGGCCAGACGTAGTCCAGCATCTGGAGAAATTCGGGCTCGGTGACAATAGTGATCGACTGACCGGTCTCATTGCGGTGTAGCACCTCACGCATTTTCTTATGGGTACGAGCCGGGTGCCGGGAACGCGCCTGCAGGTCATGGGAGCGGAAGCCGTCGCCGACCACCAGCATGGTGGTCGACCCGTTGACGCGGCTAGCAGTGTGGGCCCCGTAGGTGGCCGCTCGGTTCTTGGCCTCCTGACGCGAGATCCCCAGATTCCCGGTGAAGACCACGTGTTGGTCGAAAAGCGGGTGATGCGGATCGGCGGCTGTATTGGGTTCGGGATTATCGCCCTCATCGGGCCAGTGCAACAGGTCCGGCATCTCATCAGCAGCGGTGATGACCCGGGAATCAAAGACCGACCCCATCCGCTGGGCGTGCCGGGTGGCCCGAGACAGCGGCTCGCCGGGCTGTTTAGCCGTCAGCTGGCGCAGTCCGACCCCGGCGCGTTCCATCAGGTCCGCGACGCTGTCGGCCTGTAGCCGACGGGCACAATCGATCACGATCGCAGCGCAGGCTTCGGCATCATCCAAGGCGTGGTGGTGGACGGTGAGATCGAAACCGGCTTCGGCCGAGGCCGAGGGTAAGGCATGGGAGGCCAGCTGGTAAACCTTCCGCGACAGCATCAGCGTGCATCCGTAGGTGATGGCCGGCACCGGTCTCAAGGAGACTTCCATGCCGGACTCGATGACTCCCAGATCAAATCCGGCGTTGTGGGCGAACACCGTATCGGTGCCGATGAACTCCATCAGCCCCTCCATGGCATCACCGAACCGCGGGGCATGGGCCACATCCTGGGTGGTGAGCTGGTGAATGCGGGTGTTGCGCGGATCGAACCGGTCATAGCCTTCCGGTGGCCGCAATAGTTGGTAGTTGCGGGCCACCACCTTCCCGTGGCGAACCCGCACCATCCCGATGGAGCAGGCTGAGCCCCGAAAACCGTTGGCCGTTTCGAAGTCGATGGCGGTGAAGTCGATCATGATTGGCTCAGCACCCGCAGGATATGGGGTAGCAAGGCCTCGAAAGCCCGGCCTCGGTGAGAGATCGCGTTTTTCTCCTCAGGGGAGAGTTCCGCGGCGGTGCACTGATAACCGTCCGGGATAAAAATTGGGTCGTAGCCGAATCCGCCGCGCCCCGTAGCATTGGTGGCCAGCTGGCCCTGCATGACGCCGTGTGCAACGTGGGTTTGTCCGGCCGGGGTGGCCAGTGAGGCCACGCACCGAAAGTGCGCGCCACGGTGCTCGGCCGGAATATCGCAGAGCTGAGCCAGCAAGAGATTCAGGTTGGCGGTGTCATCCCCGTGGGTTCCTGACCAACGGGCCGAAAAAATGCCGGGAGCACCGTTGAGCACGTCCACGCATAACCCGGAGTCATCAGCGATAGCAACCAGTCCGGTGGCCTGGGCGATCTCACGAGCCTTTTTCAGCGAGTTCTCGGCGAAGGTGACCCCATCTTCCACCACGTCTGGGGCGCCGGCGGTGGTAGCATCAATAATCTGGG
Source organism: Auritidibacter sp. NML120636 (assembly GCF_003185945.1). Lineage (NCBI taxonomy): Bacteria > Bacillati > Actinomycetota > Actinomycetes > Micrococcales > Micrococcaceae > Auritidibacter > Auritidibacter sp. NML120636. The sequence goes on along the minus strand of NZ_QHLO01000001.1, from coordinate 243,619 downwards.
TTTCGACATCGAGGTCCAGCTCTGGGTGCGTGCTCAGCCCAGTGGCGATCAGCTGACGCAGTTCAGTGAGCTTCCCGAGATTATGAGAGGCCAACACGAGCACCGGATCACGGTTCGATCGCGCAGCTGTGGATGCGGAGGTGGCGCTCACTGGACTCCGGCCTCCTGCAGTGCCTGGCGCTGGATTTCTGCCAGCTCGGTGGTTCCGGCTACCGCCAGGTCCAGTAGCGTGTTCAGCTCGTCCCGGTTGAACGGCTGGTTTTCGGCGGTCCCTTGGATTTCCACGAAGTCACCGGATCCGGTGACCACCACGTTCATGTCGGTATCGGCCCGGGAGTCTTCCGGGTAGGGCAAATCCAACATGGCGACCCCGTCGACCACGCCAACCGAGATGGCGGAGATGGAATCTGTCAGCGGATTGTGTGCTGCGGGGATTAGTCCCTGGGATTTGCCCCAGGACACCGCTTGGGCCAGGGCCACATAGGCGCCGGTAATCGAGGCGGTACGGGTGCCACCATCGGCCTGCAACACATCACAGTCCAGTACGATGGTGTTCTCGCCCAGCACCTTCCGGTCGATGATGGCCCGCAGGCTCCGACCAATAAGTCGCGAGATTTCGTGGGTTCGGCCCCCTATCTTGCCTTTGACCGATTCGCGAGTGGAGCGCTGACTGGTGGCGCGCGGTAACATCGCGTACTCGGCGGTGACCCAGCCGGTGCCCTGGCCTTTCAGCCACGTCGGGACACCTTCGGTCAGCGAGGCGTTACACAACACGACGGTTTCACCGCACCGAATCAGCGCCGAGCCTTCGGCTTGGGTGGACCATCCGGTCTCAATGGTGATCGGGCGCAGTTGATCAACGCGACGACCATCGGCTCGCTGCTGAGTGCTCACAGCAACATCACGTCCTTTTCTTGCCTTATTTGGCCTTATTCGGGCCCCGCGCAGGGGGCTGTCTGTGTTCACGTCGGTCTCAGACGGTGTAGGTCACTCCCGAGACCGCCACCGCTAAGGGCCCGGCAAAGCTACGACGGGCTTCTTCGGCGACAGTCAGCGGATCGTTCCACACCGGCAGGTGGGTGAGCAATAGCCGGGACACGTCAGCGCGATGGGCCATCTCGCCCGCGCGCTGACCGGTCAGGTGCACCCCCTCAATCCCGTCATCACGACCTTCTTGAAAGGCTGCCTCGCACAGGAAAATATCGGCGTGATCGGCTGCTTCCACCAGCTCATCACAGGTGTCGGTATCGCCGGAATAGGTCAGCGCCGACCGCACGGTGTCGCCGCCAATGTGCTCTTCGGCCTCAATGCGAATGGCGTAGGCCTCATCAATCGGGTGACGCACCGGATAGGGGGTGATCGTCATCGGTCCCAGCTTCACCGGGACCCGACTCTGCCAGTGCTGAAAATCAAATTCTTCGTGCATCCCCGGGTCCAGGTCGAGCCCGTAGGCGATAGCCATCCGATCAGCAGTGGCAGCCGGCCCCCAGACGGGAACCCGTCCGGCCCGCCAGCCGGAGGGATCCCACCGGATCGCCACATGCATGCCACATAAGTCCATGCAGTGGTCCGGATGCAGATGCGAGAGACAAATCGCGTCCACCTCGTCCAACGAGATGTAGCGTTGCAAGGCACCTAAGGCGCCGTTGCCCAGATCCAGCAGGATGCGATATTTCTTCGGGTTGCCCTGTTCGTCGACACCTTGGGCCGAGACCAGGTAGCACGATGCTGGAGACCCGGGTCCCGGAAACGAACCGGACGACCCGATAATGGTCAACTTCATGAATAGTGCTCCTGCGCGGTCGTGGTGCTCGCCGAGGCAACCTGCTGGCGATTGTCTTCCTGACTACCATAACCCCGGACCCCGGTCGACACAGAGTCGGTGCCATCACGACCGAGAGATCTACCCCACGTTCACTACCGGGTCTGGCCAGTTCCGAACCCGAACAGTCGGGCGCCTGCTAGGCCCGTTCAGGCCCGCAGGTGCTCCGCCACCGCCTGGTCGATCACCCGCAACGTTCCGGTGGGATACTCTTCGGCCACGGTTCTGATTTCCTGCACCGAGGAGACCTCAGGACCTAAGAATCTCCTGGCCAGACGCTGAAACTGCTCCGGGTTGCCGGTGGCCATAAATCGGTATTTCTCTCGCTGACTACCAGGAACCCCGTCGGGACGAAGGGTCGGCGCTGAGTCAGTGGCACCGGCTGGATTTTCCAGCTGATATTCCACCAGCGCACGGTAGACGCTTTGGGCCGTGGCCTCCGAGGACGTAACCAAACTCACATCAGCTCCCATCACGTAGGAGATCACACCGGTGAGCAACGGGTAGTGGGTGCACCCCAGCACCAGCGTGTCAACACCTGCGGTCTTCAGCGGCGCTAAGTATCGCTCGGCCACCGAAATGAGCCGTTCCCCGGTGGTGATACCGGCCTCCACAAAGTGAACAAATTCCGGGGCGGCCACGGAGGTGATCTCCAATTGCGGAGCAGCGGCGAACATATCGTGATAGGCCCCGGAACTGATCGTGGCCTCAGTACCGATGACCCCAACGCGCCCGTTACGGGTGGTAGCCACCGCCCGGCGCACGGCCGGTTGAATCACTTCCACCACCGGGATGCCGTACCCGGCGGTGTATCGCTCGCGGGCATCACGTAGCACCGCCGAGGAGGCCGAATTGCAGGCGATCACCAGCAGTTTCACCCCGGCATCTACCAGCTCGTCCATGATCGCCAAGGCCAGCTGACGCACCTGGGCAATCGGGCGTGGACCATAGGGTGAGTGAGCGGTATCGCCGACGTAGACAATGTTCTCATCGGGCAACTGATCGATGACGGAGCGGGCCACGGTCAGCCCGCCGACCCCGGAGTCGAAGATTCCAATCGGAGCCTGGGGTTGGGGTTCAGGGTGGGTACTCATCCGCGTTCTCCGTGCATTAGGGCCACCATCAGCGTGTCAAGCAGCCACGAACTAAAGTTGTACAGCAAAGCCATGTAGGACTCCACCGATTCGGCCCGATCCAATGAATTCACCCCAGCAATCTTACGAGCATCGTCTTCGGTGGTGATTTCTAAGCGCTTCGCTAGCACTAAGCGGACCTGATTCAACGCACGAGCAAAGGCCTGCGCGGTGGGCGTATCCAGCACGAGGTGCCGGGGCTGTAGCGCGGCCCAGGCGAGCTGTAAGTCCTGAATCTTGTCGGCCCGAATGGCGTCCTCGGCCAAATCGCGGAACTCTTGAGAACCCGATTGCGCATCGTCGCCACTACGTCCCGGCGGGAGCAGGGCCGCCACGGCCGGGTCGGATCGATCCGGAAGCGGCTCCAGCCCGGAGGATTGCCCGACCAAATCCCAAAACGTGGCGTCAATGTCCTGGCTTAACTCGCCGGTAGATGCAGTGTCGGCGGGGCCCTGCTGTGTGGATTCGTCGGGTTGCTCGGATTGTTCGGGTTGCTCGGAGTCTTCCGGCCGGTTCAGCACCGAGTCCCGGGTTTCCGCACCCTCGGGCAGGGCTCCACCCAAGAGTTGAATGACATCGGCAAACAGCGAGCGCAATAAGCGGCGTTCTTCAGCTTCTAGGTGCGCGGTATATCCGCGAATCCCCGATTTAAAGGCACGTGCCATACGTGGCAGACATCTCCTGTGGTCTCGTGATGTGGCCCAGCTGTGTGGCCTACTGATGTGGCTCGTAGGTCGCCCACAGCCCAAAACCGTGCATGGCCTGAACGTGCCGTTCTGCTTCTTCTTTTGTCCCGTTGGCTACCACGGCTTTGCCTTCTTGGTGGACCTGGAGCATCAGTGAGTGTGCTTGAGCCTGGGAGTACCCGAAATAGGTCCGAAACACGTAGGCGACATAGCTCATCAAATTCACCGGGTCATTCCAGACAATCACTTTCCAGGGGCTGGCAGGTTGCTGAGAGCTCTCGGTGAGTATATCGCTGCGGGTGTCCTCATCGGGTACCGCCGTGGCATGCACCACTGGAGAAGAGAACGACAACTGTAGTCTGGCCATGAGTTCAGTCTAAAACACAACGAGAGTTGGTTCAGATCGTGCCACCGTGGAGGCTTGTCTGAGCTACCCCGATGCCGTGCGTGCAGTGGCGCGCTGCAGCGACGCTGATGTTCTCACCGCTGGGGTCTTGGCATCCCGGTCAGACAGAGTAGTGTTGTTTAAGTGAGTATTCTCGATCACTCAGAGACCAATCGCGGGTTTTGGCCGTCCTCGTTATTCACCGACCACTACGAGCTGACCATGCTCGATACGGCGATGGCCTCCGGTGCCGCACATCGACCCAGCATTTTCGAGCTCTTTGCACGACGTTTGCCCGAGGGACGACGTTACGGTGTGGTGGCCGGAACCGGCCGATTCTTAGAAGGCCTGAAGCACTTTCGTTTCACGGACGCCGAGCTTGGTTTTCTCTCCGACCACCGGGTCGTTACCGATCAAACCCTAGCGTGGCTGGCCGATTTCACGTTTTCGGGCACCATTTACGGTTATCCCGAAGGCGAAGTGTATTTCCCGCACTCCCCCATCTTGCAGGTTGAGGCCACCTTCGCCGAGGCTTGCCTGCTGGAAACCTACGCCCTGTCTATTTTGAACTACGATTCCGCCGTGGCCTCGGCGGCCTCGCGAATGGTGCGGGCTGCCGGGGGGCGCCCCTGTATTGAAATGGGGTCCCGGCGTACCCACGAGGAATCTGCTGTGGCCGCCGCTCGGGCTGCCTATGTGGCTGGATTCGGTTCCACCTCGAACCTGGAAGCCGGTGCCCGCTACGGTATTCCGACCGGAGGCACCGCGGCACACTCGTTGACCTTGCTACACGACACCGAGCGCGAGGCCTTCCAGGCTCAGGTCGACACGCTCGGTCCGGACACCACCTTGTTGGTGGATACCTACGATATTGCGCAAGGAGTCCGCACCGCCGTGGAGGTGGCCGGTCCCGGATTAGGCAAGGTCCGGATTGACTCCGGTGATCTGATTGAGCAGGCCCACTCGGTGCGCGAATTGCTCGATGAGCTGGGCAATACCGACACCGGAATCATGGTCACCTCGGATCTGGACGAATACGCCATTGCCGGATTGCGCTCGGCTCCGGTGAGTGCTTATGGGGTGGGCACCAAACTGGTCACCGGCTCCGGGGCACCCACCGCCTCCATGGTTTATAAGCTCACTGCCCGGGCTGCCGACGATGGATCGTGGCATAATGTGGCTAAAGCCTCCCAGGGGAAGAAATCGGTGGGTGGCCGGAAATATGCGGCCCGCCAGCTAACTCCTAGCGGAGTGGCCACCGCTGAGTTGCTCAGCGTGGATGAACCTATCACATCCGATCAGACCCATCGAGATCTGGTCGTCAAGCTCGTTGATCACGGTGAGATTGACGAACGCTATATCGGTCAAGCCGGTGTGCAGCGGGCTGTCGCCCGGCACCGTAAGTCCCTGGCTGAACTCCCCCGGACGGCCTTCCGTTTACAAGCCGGAGACCCAGTCATTCCGTCACTATTCCAGGAGATTGACTTCCCCCGGGACAGATAGGATATGCTAGCTCAGCATCGTCACAACGCACCTCTCGATCCAAAGGAACATAAGACCATGCGTGCATTGGTGATCGTGGACGTCCAGAAAGACTTCTGCGAGGGCGGTACATTAGCCGTCGAAGGTGGTAATGCCACCGCAACCAAGATTTCAGAATTCCTGGAGAAAGCTCATTCACAATACGATGCCGTCGTCGCCACCCGCGACTGGCACGTGGAACCGGGCCCACATTTCGCCCAGAACAACGACGAGGAACCCAACTTCAGTGACACCTGGCCGGTTCACTGTGTGGCCGGAACCGAAGGTGCTGAACTCAGCGACTACCTCGACACCGACCATATCCAGGCCGAGTTCCTCAAGGGCCGTTACGACGACGGCTACTCCGCGTTTGAGGGGCTGTTGGGCCAGCCCGATGAAGTTCGGTCGGACGCTCCCACCGGTAACGCCGGCCCCTATGGCGCCACCGCCGCAGCAGCCAGCGCCGTGGAAGATGGTGCACCGGATCTCAATGCGTGGCTGGCCGAACGCGATATTGAAACCGTGCACATCGTCGGCATTGCCACCGACCACTGCGTGCTAGCCACGGCCCTGGACGCCGTCGATGCCGGCTACGATGTCAAGGTTTTGGCAGATTTGTGCGCCGGTGTTGATCCGGCGGAGTCCGAAGACGCTCTCTCGGAAATGGAAGATGCCGGATGCCACGTCGGTCGGTGCCGGGCCATTCTGGCTCACTAAAGCCGGTACCGAGGCCAGCCTGAATGCTGGCACCAGCTTGCGATAAACCTCTCGTCAGCCACCGAGCCCACTGATCCCGGGACGGTGGATGCCGGGAGGTTTATTTCTTGCCCACAAACCATTTTTGCAAGGTATTAATGCGGGTTTGTAATTGTTCTCGGGAGGCCTGGGCCACCGCAGGGCCTCCGGAGATCTCTCGCAACCGGTTATGGATCACCCCGTGTGGAGTACCACTGCGGGCAGCCCAGGCAGACACCATCGAGGAGAGCTTTTTCCGGAGTTCTTTCATCTGTCGGTGGTCAACCACCGCTGGATCCTGGGAGGATGTCGTGGACTTGGCGGGCCGGTTTTTCAGGTGATTGGCCTGGTGCTGTTTGAGCAGGATTGAGACTTGTTCGGCATCGAGCAGACCTGGGATGCCGAGGAAATCGAGTTCTTCGGCAGATCCCACGGCTGCTCCCGCACCAAATTCGCCTCCATCGAACAGGACCTTGTCAAAAGCAGCGTCGGATTCCAAGGCACGGAAGGTGCCTTCGGTCAGACGTGACGAGGCCGACTCCTGTCGGTTCGCTTCCTTCAGTTCTCGTTCTTCGGCGGCCTCCTCAAGATTCTCCACTTCCACGGCGCCGGTGACTTGAAGGGCGTGGTCACGTTCTGTTTCCAGCTCATTGGCCAATGCCATCAGCTTCGGCACCGAAGGCAAAAACACCGAGGCGGTCTCACCGCGCTTACGTGAGCGCACGAAACGTCCCACCGCCTGAGCGAAAAACATCGGCGTGGACGTGGAGGTGGCATACACCCCCACACACAGTCGCGGCACATCCACCCCCTCGGACACCATGCGCACAGCCACCATCCAGCGCTGATCGGAGGTCGCGAAGCTCTCGATCTTCTCCGAGGCCGTCGGGTCATCGGAGAGAACCGTGGTCACCGGTTCGCCACACACCGCCTGAAGTTGGGCTGCATAGGCCCGGGCGTCCTCATGGTCGGTGGCAATAACCAGTCCTCCGGCGTCGGGCACGTTGCGACGAACTTCGCTGAGACGACGATCGGCGGCTTTGAGCACCGAGGGGATCCACTGTCCCTCGGGGTTCAGTGCGGTGCGCCATGCCGATTGAGTCATGTCCTTCGTGGCAGCTTCACCCAGCTGGGCTTCCATCACTTCGCCGGTTGATGTTTGCCAGCGCATCTGCCCGGAATAGGCCATGAAAATCACGGGACGCACCACATGGTCTTTCAGCGCTGGCCCGTACCCGTAGGTGTAATCAGCCTGCGACCGCAGCACTCCATCCCCCTGATCGGCGTAGCGCACGAAGGGAATCTGGGCGTCATCGGAACGGAAAGGAGTACCGGTCAGTGACAGTCTGCGCGTGGCGGGTTCGAACGCCTCTTTGATGCTGTCGCCCCAACTGAGTGCGTCACCGCCGTGGTGGACCTCATCGAGAATGACCAGCGTGCGGGCTGCTTCGGTGCGGTTACGGTGCAAAACCGGTTTTTGGGCCACCTGAGCGTAGGTCAGGGCCACACCCATATATTCTCTTCCGTGATGCCCATCGGAATTCTTGAAGTTCGGGTCAATGGCCAACCCGATACGAGCCGCAGAATCGGCCCACTGCTTCTTCAAGTGTTCGGTCGGTGCCACCACCGTCATCCGGGAGATCACCCCGGATTCTTTCAACATTTTGGCCACGCGCAACGCGAAAGTGGTTTTGCCCGCACCCGGAGTAGCCACGGTGAGAAAGTCTTTGTGCGGGGCCGAGAAATACTGTTCTAGCGCCTCTTGCTGCCACTGGCGCAGTTTCGAGGCGGTGCCCCATGCAGCGCGTTTCGGCAGAGCAGGGGGGAGATCTTCTCCAATCTGGAATAACGCATCAGGTTGCTCACTCACTGATTGGCTCCTCCCCGGCCTGTATGTCCCCTACGGTTGTGTCTGCTGTGTTCGTGCTGTGTCATCTCACCGGTGGCTAGACCAGCAACCCGGCCGGCACCACGACAAAAGCTACCCGAAGACACAGCGTGCTCGGGTAGCTTTGACGGTCCGGTTCTGTCGGAGTTTATTTCTTGCCGCGCCCGAATCCGAAGAATCCGCGGCCACCGCGGCCCTGACCGGACTCAGCATCCCCGGACTCCATACCTTCCCAGATTTCCAGGCAAGACGGGCACATCGGGAACCGCTCTGGATCCCGTGAGGGGACCCAGACCTTGCCGCACAATGCGACCACCGGGGTGCCGTTGATCATGGCATCGGCAAGCTTATCTTTCGGCACGAAGTGTTTAAAACGTTCGTGGTCCCCGGGTTCGGTCGCTTGGCGCTGTTCTTCGCGTTCCAACACACCCGTTGACCCACCGCTAAGATCCTGCTCGGGATCCACGGAAGAGTTCAGCACGGATATCGTCTCAAAAGTCATGCCTCTATTCTAACCCTCATCACGCCCACGGGTCGCGTTCCGAGGATCCGCTCATGGCCTCGACCGGTATCTAGCCAGCTCGGTCTAGAACAAGGCCATTGCCAATTTCTTCCGAGATTCTCCCACGCGCGGGTCGTGATCGCCGACGATCTGATACAACTCGACCAGGTGTGCCCGGGCCGTCTCCCGGTCGTCACCAAAGTGGGAGGCAATAAATTTCACCAGACGGGTGAAGGCGTCCTCGACGTGACCTCCCAGCAGATCCAGATCGGCCACATCGATCTGGGCCTGGACGGCATCGGGATTCTCGGCTGCTGCGGTGCGGACCTGTTGGGCATCCATTGACTCGGTGCGTTGCAACAATTCGACGCGGGCCACCCCGGCTTTGGCGTGCTCGTCCCGGGGGTTTTGTTCCAAGACCCGCTGATAGGCCGCGATTGCACCGTGATAATCGCCGGCGGCAACAGCATCTTCGGCCTCTTGCAAATGCGGTGGCAGGTGTCCTTCAGCGTCGGCTTCGGCTGCCACCAGTGGAGGAACTGAGCCCGACAGACCGTTTTGGACTGCTACCGCGTTCAATTCATCCAACAGAGCCTTCATCTGCTCAGCAGGGGCCGGAGCATTGAGTAGCGGCATCGCTTGCCCACCCAGAATGGCCAATACCATCGGAGCTTGGGCACCACCGAAGGCCTGCAAAATTTCGGGGTGCGTGTCGACGTTGACACGACCGGCGGCAATGCGTCCGGCGCGCGCATCGATTTCTGGAACCAGAGCCTGGTCAATCTGTGCCGAAACCTCATCGGTGGCCGAACGAGCCAGGTGAATGATGACCGGAACCTGATTGGTATGCTCCAACAATTGTTGCAGACCCTGCTGATCCATATCGGTCAGCACCCAGCTGGCCTCCGATCCACCATCCGCTCCCCCAGCGGGCGAACCGGGGCTCTGTTGCTGTAGTTGCGTCAGATCAACGGCTCCGCGCGATTGGGCGGGGGTGGCACCGGTGGATTCGGTCATCTGCAGGAACTCCTGTCGTCGGGGATTATTGCCCGTGGACACCCTGGGGCCACGAGACTCGATCACGTTCTGGGCTCAGTCTACTCACTGCTGGTTTCTGACAGCGATGAGGAATACCCCACGAGCTGAATTTCACCCTCAGCCGGAATCAGCAGTGCCAGCTGTTCGCGGTACTTGAGTCGTACCTCGGTACTGTAGGTCCCCGCAGCGTCTTCCTCCGCTGTGGCTTCCTCGCCCTCGTCGGTGGCTGCTTCCTCGTCAGCGTTGTCAGAGTCGTCCAGCCCGGCAGCTACCTTGCCCACATTCACGGTGCCACCCTCTTCGGGAGTAAATGTCGTGGTCGACGAGCCCGCCCCCATCACCAACACCGAACCATCACTGAGTTTCAGTGCGGTCATCGACTCGTTATACAGGCTCCGCGTGTGAGAGACCTCAGTATTATTCTCCGACTGGGCGTCAACCTCTTGGCTTTGCAACTCATGAATTGCTTCGGTGTAGGCGTTATCGGCGACCCTGTCGGCTGCATCAGCCTCAGGGTCATCGAGATAGGCCACCACATCGGTCAAGGCATCCTTGGGTGAGGCCACCGCACCGGCGTCCTCATCCTCGGCTAATTCGGTCACGTCGGTATCGGTCAGGTCACCGGCCGGAATCTCCACACCGTCCAAGACCGGGGTATTCGCCACCAGCTGGTATTGTTCTCGGGCCGAGGGTTGAGTCAACGTCAATAATTGCGGGTATTGCGAGTCCTCATCGCTTTGCCCAGGCTCTGCGCCGGTGAGCACCATCATGGTGCGCGGGAACTGCTCCTCGGGTTCCATCCAGGCCCGTTGTATTGAGTCCTCCGAAATCGGAACAGGCGAGGAAACCTCTTCATCAATACCTCGGTTGCGATAAATTTCAGAGCGCATGGTGCGAGCTTGGGCCTGCACTCGGTGACCGAGATCCTCGACGTTTTCGGAGGCGTCACCTTTTTCGACCGCAGAATTGATCCGTCCCAGGATGGTCTCGAGCTGATCCGGGAAGACCACCGGAACCACGGCGTCCTCGGGCACCGCGGAGGCATCCTCATCAATCTGTGACTCCACCGGAGCATTATCGGGTTCCTCGGTGTTTTCTGCCTGTGCGGTGAGCACCGAGGTGGTTGCCAGGATCATGCTGGTGATCACCAGCACAGCACTCACTCGGCCCAGGGTCGAGATCGATCCGGACCCTGATTCACCCGCAGCTGGCACCTGCGCCTGCTCACGAGCCGGGGCACGGCCAGCAGCACGGCGTCCCGAAGGCTTTTTCTTCGCCTTGGACCGGAAACTCACCAGCGCCCAAATCAACAAGATCAGCCCGATCAGCACCAGTACTACGCCGATCACCATCAGCGGAGTGACCCACGGCGATTCGGTCTCATCCGTCGCCCAGGTGACCGATAGCTCGGTGGGAGCAGGGGTGGTGCCATCGGTAGCAACTAACAGGGCCCAATCGCCTTCTTCCGGGGCGGCCCAGCGCTGAGTGACTTCACCCTCCACGGTCTGGGTAGCCATCCACAGATCAGAATTGACCGGATTGGGAACCTCAGATTCCCCCTCCACGGTTTCAACAGTCACCACCGGGTCGTCGCCGGAGTCGTCGATACCGGTGATCTCGGTGTGAGCAGCATCGCCAACCCAGGCGTCAATATCCCGGCGCTGCCCCAGCATTAAGGTGAACTCGCCCTCACCGGTGAGCGTATATTCCGCCGTCTGATCGTCCTCCACCTCAATACCGGGGGTAATGATTGTCAGCGGCGCTTCCGAGTCGGAGGCCTCGACGCTGGCGGTTCTTTCCTCTGGGGGGGACCAGACGGTCTGCAACCCAACGGATACCACCATCGAGGCGATTCCGAGCACCAGAGACAAAATACCGAAAAAAACTTTCACCTTGATCTCTTCCAGATCTCTGAACGGTCACGACAGTTCCACTTAGTTTAGCGTGGATCCATCCCTAGCGAACGCACCTGCTTACCCAACACGTCGGCATCGGACACCGGTAAGGTACTGTGCACAGCCGTTGCCGTAGCGTACCGTATGAACCGTGAATCCCGAAGAGTCCGCCTCATCCTCCCAGCGCCCCGGGCTGCTCGGCCGCCTGAAATCCGGCGTTCGATCCGTGCGCGATCGATTGCCGTCACGGCCACCCCGACCACGATTTACGGTGGATGATCCTCCCGCTACATCGCAACCGGAGTCAGGCTCTACTCCCACCGAGACCGAGACCGAGGCCTTACCCACCTATAGCGCCCGTCCCATCCAGACCGGTTTCATGGTGACCATCGGGGTCGGCATCGCCTTAGCGCTGTACTGGGTCCTGTCCAATAACTGGCAACTGGTGGTGTGGATTCTGGCCGCATTGTTCATCACCCTGGGCCTGGACCCGGTGGTGCGCAAGATCGTCCACTGGGGCGCACCCCGCTCGGTGGGTGTGTTGATCGCGGTGGTGTTACTTTTGGCGGTCTTTGCCCTGCTGATGTGGATTCTGATCCCCACCGTGGTCACCCAAACTGCTGATTTCATCCAGCAGATCCCTCAGCTGGTCACCGACTTCTTAGAATCGGACATCTTCCAACGATTGGATGACCAATTTGATCTGAGGAGTACCGCGTTCACCGAACTGAATCGTTTTGTCAGTAACACCGATAATGTCACTCGACTCGCCGGTGGCCTCTTCGGGGTCGGTACCGCGATCATCAACACGGGTTTCTCGGTGCTGATTGTGATCGTTCTCACGCTGTATTTTTTGGTTTCCCTGCCCTCGATTAAGTTCTGGGCCCACCGCTTGGTCCCCTACAGCCGGCGTCGTCGTACCGAGGAACTATCGGAAAAAATCACCCGGTCCGTCGGCAATTACGTGATCGGTCAAACGGTTGTGGCCACCTTGAACGGTATTGTCGCCTTCACCGCGGTGAGCATTGCCGGGCTTCCCTTTTCGGCCTTGTTGGCCACCTTCGCCGGGTTCATGGCGTTCATCCCTCTGGTCGGGGCGGTGATCGGTGGCACCGTGATTACTCTGCTGGCGTTGCTGACCGGCTGGCAATCAGCTTTGATCTTCGCCATCATCTACTTCATCTATCTACAGGTCGAGGCCTACCTGGTCTCACCGAGAGTGATGCGACGGGCGGTTTCCATCCCGTCCTCGGTTGCGGTGATTGCCGTGATCGCCGGAGGCTCATTGCTGGGCGTGCTGGGCGCGCTGATGGCCATTCCGATTGCCGCAGCGATCATGACGCTGATCAAAGAGGTGCTCATCCCTCGGCAAGATGCGCACTAAAGTCCGAGATCCTGGCGACGATTTGTCCAACACGCTCGGTGCCAGTGCCGACGGTATTCCCCGGCCTGTTCATCGCCCATAATCCAATCCGCCCGCCAGGCCACCACGTGGGCTTGACCGGTCGGAATCCGGCGGAGACATCCCGGGCAGGTATAAGTCTTCACGGCCCGCCACGACGGAATCTCGCGCACATGCCAGTCCCCGCTGGCACTGTGTTCCAGCCGATAATTGGGGTCCAGCCCTTTCATTCCCCACTCTGGGCGATGCCCGTGTTGCTTGGTACGCTTGACACCCCGGCCAGACTTGTGGCGCTGAGACTGGCGCGGGCGGTTTCTGCGGGGCACGATGCCCATTGTGTCATATTCACCCGTGCGCGCCCAGCGCCGCCCGCTCTGCCGACTCGTGCAGGTGGTGGCCCCGCGGTACACTGGCCTGCGTGCGCTTAGTAATTGCCGAATGCTCCGTGATCTACCAGGGTCGGCTCCGTGCCTATCTGCCCCGGGCTAAACGTGTGCTGATGCTCAAAGCCGACGGTTCCGTCCTCGTCCATTCTGACGGGGGAAGCTATAAACCGCTCAATTGGATGTCTCCCCCAGCAACACTCCGCCCGACCCCGGTCAACAACACGCAACGAGAAGAAGGCATCCAACAGATCTGGACGGTGCAGTCAACTAAGTCCGACGACCGGCTCCTGATCCACCTCTACGAGGTCCTCGATGACCACACCTACGAATTAGGCCACGACCCGGGCTTGGAAAAAGACGGGGTCGAGGCCGATTTGCAACGCCTGCTGGCCGAACAGATCGACACCTTAGGCCCGGGACACACACTGGTCCGGCGCGAGTATATGACAGCCATTGGACCGATCGATATTGTCGCGAAATCCCCCCACGGAACCACCGTGGCCGTGGAGCTGAAACGCCGGGGAGATATAGACGGTGTGGAACAACTTACCCGGTATGTGGAGCTACTCAACCGTGACCCACTCTTGGCCCCGGTCGAAGGCGTCTTTGCTGCCCAACTGATCAAACCGCAGGCTCGGGTGCTGGCCGAAGACCGTGGCTTCCGCTGTGTCACTCTCGACTACGACGCAATGCGAGGCGTCGACGATGCCGAATCCCGCCTTTTCTAACGCCACCTCTCAGCACGAATCAGCTCGGCACGGAGTGGCTGACGGCCATATTCACGGCTTTGCGGGCGTGGATTTTGCGACCTCTCCGCTCGAGCGCGTTCTGGACTGCATCCAACACCTGAACGACCGCGGAACCCGGCATATCATCGCAACATTACCCACCATGGCCCCGCAGGCACTGCTCCGCCGGGTAGTCCAGCTCTCCCCCCTGGTTGACCGTCAACAGCTAGCCGGTCTTCATCTCGAAGGACCTTTTCTCAGCCCTGCAGCAGCCGGAGCGCATCCGTCGGCGTTGCTATTGACCGGTGACCAGCCCGAGGCCCGCGAACTGCTGAATCAGCTCGAGGTGATTCAGCAGCGTGCTCACCGGCCGGTGACCGTCATGACAATTGCTCCCGAGCTTCCCGGCGCCCAAGAAGTGATCGACCGTCTGCTGGCCATGGGAATTTCGCCGAGTCTTGGGCACACGGCCTGTTCGGAGCGGGAGTTTGTGACCGCTTGTGAGCGGATCACAGACAAGCTGCACGCACCGGTGCGTATCACGCACCTGTTCAACGCGATGCCGAGGTTCCACCATCGCGACCCCGGTCTTCTGCCGGCTATCTATCGGCTCGCGACCGGCGGGGAGGCCATCGTGGAACTCATCGCCGATACCCATCACGTTCATCCGCGCGCCGTGCAATGGTGCTTTGAACTGTTTGCTGATGCCATCACATTGGTTTCAGATGCCTCAGCGGCAACCTTTCCCGCTGGTGGTCACACCCTCGCGGAAACAACGGGCTATCATATGGGGCCGATTATGCTTTCCCGCGATCCCCACCGCAATCTTGCGACCGTCGCCGGGCGCAACACGTTGGCCTCGGGAGCCTGCGATGTTCCCGAACAGCTTCAACGCCTCAGACGGGCCGGAGGGATTCCGGACGCAGAGCTGACCGCTGCCGCGTGTCGGCTCTAAAGCGTGCCCAACGCCGGCCACAGGCTCGGGACGGACAAGGTATGTTTAGAAATACCTGCGACGCTGGACGCGCTCGGGGGCCTCACGCCAGTGACCGATTCCAACAGCTGGCCCGGATTCGTGCCAGGTCGTCAGCTCAGCGCAGTGATCAGCCGAGAGCGCCAGCGTTATCCGGGCTCCAGAGTCTAGGTCCAGTAGTTCCAGGCGAACATCTGAACCGGTGCGGTGGTCACTGGTGTCACGGTGTAGTTCCAAGACGTGGCGAGCCACCGAAAAATAAAATACGGTAGGGGCGAGATGGACCACACCGCCAGTACTTCCACGCTGGACTCATGGTACGAGACCACCACGCCTCGGGCCGTCGCCAGCTTCTCGCCCCCAACGGCAGTGAGCGCCTTGGCCGGGAAGGTACCGGGTGTTTTCAGCAGGGTTCGTCGCCGCCAGGCGATGATCCCTAATAACACCAGGCTGATTGCTATCACCAGGGCGAAAACCCAGGCCAGCACCAGCCCGATCGTCCCTACGCTATCGGCCAAGGCACCTCACTGAGCTGAATGTTCTTCTGCGTTGTGGAGTTAGGCACTCGGTTGTGACTCGTGCAGGCGCGCCTGCGTGGCAGCCAAGGTGACGCGATTTTCGTGAACAGAGAAGAACCCCCCGGATGCCTCTGCCACCACTGCAGACCCGTCGGCGGTCTCCACAACGACTTCACCATCACCCAGCACCGCCAGCATCGGGGTGTGGCCGGGAAGGATCCCGACCTCACCGTCAATGGTGCGAGCCGAGACAGACCGTGCCTGCCCCGACCACACCTGGTGGTCCTCAGCGACGATTTCGACGTTGAGAATATTCTCGTCAGCCATGGATTAGTTTTCCTTCTGAATCTTGGCCCACTCACGTTCCACATCGTCCAAGCCACCGACGTTATAGAAGGCCTGTTCAGCGATGTGGTCCAGGTCGCCATCGCAGATCGCCTTGAAGCCTTCGATGGTGTCCTTGATGGCCACGGTGGAACCGTCAACACCGGTGAACTGCTTCGCCGTGTAGGTGTTCTGCGACAGGAACTGCTCGATCTTCCGCGCACGCATCACGGTGACGCGATCTTCTTCAGACAACTCGTCGATACCTAGAATCGCGATGATGTCCTGCAGTTCCTTGTTCTTCTGCAGAATCTGCTTCACGCGGTTGGCAACCTCGTAGTGATCCTGACCGACATACTGCGGGTCCAGAATACGTGAGGTCGAGGCCAGCGGGTCCACCGCCGGGTACAGACCACGGGAGGCCAGATCACGAGTCAAGTTGGTGGTCGCATCCAGGTGGGCGAACACGTTAGCGGGAGCCGGGTCGGTGTAGTCGTCTGCGGGAACGTAGACCGCCTGCATCGAGGTAATGGAGTGACCGCGGGTGGAGGTAATCCGCTCCTGCAGCACACCCATTTCATCTGCCAGGTTCGGCTGGTAACCCACCGCAGAGGGCATACGACCCAGCAACGTGGAGACCTCGGAACCAGCCTGGGAGAAACGGAAGATGTTGTCGATGAACAACAGCACGTCCTGCTTCTGCACATCGCGGAAGTACTCTGCCATCGTCAGACCGGTCAAGGCCACGCGCAGACGGGTTCCCGGTGGCTCATCCATCTGGCCGAAGACCAGAGCGGTATCTTTGAGCACGTCGGCCTCGTCCATTTCAACCCAGAGATCGTTACCCTCACGTGTACGCTCACCCACACCGGCGAACACCGAGGTACCACCGAAGTTGCGCGCCACACGGGTAATCATTTCCTGGATCAGCACGGTCTTACCCACACCGGCACCGCCGAACAGGCCAATCTTTCCACCCTTGATATAGGGGGTCAGCAGGTCAATGACCTTAATGCCGGTTTCCAGCATTTCGGTCGAACCCTCAAGGTCTGCAATCGGCGGAGCTTGGCGGTGGATCGGCCAGCGCTCGGTTACCTGAAGTTCGGAGGCCGGCACATCCAGCGACTCGCCGAGCACGTTGAAGATATGTCCTTTGACGACGTCGCCAACCGGAACCGAGATCGCAGCTCCGGTGTCCTTCACCTCGGCGCCACGAACCAGACCGTCCGTGGACTGCATCGAAATAGCGCGCACCAGGTTCTCACCTAGGTGCTGGGCAACTTCGAAGGTCACAGTTTGGGTCTTGCCGTCAATCGTAATCTCGGCGGTGAGGGCGTTGTAGATCTCCGGCATAGCGTCAGCTGGGAATTCAGCATCGATCACCGGACCGGTTACTCGAGCAACGCGCCCCACCGCGCCGGCCTGCTGGCCTGTTGCAGTGTCATTAATGGTGGCAGTCATTTCTCTCACTTCACTGGTGGATGGAGTTTAGGTTTTTCGGGTTCGAACTTAGCCCAGAGCGTCTGCACCGGCGATCAGCTCGGTGAGTTCCTGAGTAATGGAAGCCTGGCGTGCATTGTTCATTTCCAACGTGTACTCGCGGATCAAATCCGTGGCGTTGTCACCAGCCGACTTCATAGCCCGCTGACGCGACGCCAGCTCGGAAGCCGAAGCCTGGAGCATGGCCGAAAAAATGCGAGACTCGATGTACTTGGGCAACAACGCGTCCAACACCTGCTCAGGATCGGGCTCGTACTCGTACAGTGGCAACAGCTCAGTTTCTTCGGTGACCTCTTCTTCCACAACTTCCAGCGGCAACAACCGCACGACCGTCGGGACCTGGGAGACCAGCGACCTGAACTCGGTGAACACGACGTGGATCTCGTCAACACCACCTTGATCGGTATCGGTCAGGAAGGCATCAACGAGAGTTTCGCCCACCTCTTTGGCGGTGGAAAATTCTGGGTTGTCGGTGTTACCGGTCCAGAGCTTTTTGTATTCGCGACGACGGAAATCGAAGTAGGCCTGAGCCTTTCGGCCGATCAGGTAAAGATCGGCTTCTTTGTTCTCGGACTTCAACCGCTCTAGCAGTTCCTCGGCGTGCCGTAGTACGTTGGCCGAATAAGCACCGGCCATACCGCGGTCAGCGGCCATGATCAGTACTGCCGACCGGGTGGGATTTTCCACCTCGGAGGTCAGCACGTGATCGATGTCCTGCTGAGAGCTCACCGCAGATACCGCACGAGTAATGGCATTAGCGTACGGAGTCGAAGCAGCCACGCGCTCACGCGCTTTACCAATACGCGAGGTAGCGATCAGCTCCATCGCGTTGAAGATTTTGCGCATGGAACCTGTCGAGGCGATCTTTTGGCGATACACCCGAATGTCAGATGCTGACATGCTTGTCCTTTCTGGCTAACTAGCAGGAGGGTCTGGATCAGACCAGGTGACTAGCTAGCTGTTCAGCGCTTCTGCTTGACGATCTTTTCCTGCGAGATGCTCTCATCGGCCATGGCCTCGTGTTCCTCGTGACCCGGCTGCACCTGGGAGTCGTTGCCCTGAGCGAGGAAGTTCTTTTTGAAGCTCTCCACCTCGGTCTTCAGCGTATCGACAATCTCGTCGGACAGCTTGCCGGTTTCGGCGATCTGTGCGGGAACTGAGGTCTGGCGACGCATGTGATCGATGAACTCACGCTCAAAGCGCGACACGTCCTCGACCGGCACCTCGTCCAAGTGGCCCTGCGAGCCGGCCCAGATCGAAACAACCTGGTCCTCCACCGGGTAGGGAGTGTACTGCGGCTGCTTGAGCAACTCCATCAGGCGGGCGCCACGGGCCAGCTGGCGACGGGTTGCCGGGTCCAGGTCGGAAGCGAACATCGAAAAAGCTTCCATGTCGCGATACTGAGCCAAGTCCAGTTTCAAGGTGCCCGAGACCTTCTTCAGTGCCTTGGTCTGAGCGGAACCACCCACGCGCGACACCGAGATGCCCACATCAACAGCTGGACGCTGGTTAGCGTTGAACAGATCAGACTGCAAGAAGATCTGGCCGTCGGTAATGGAGATGACGTTGGTCGGAATGAACGCGGAAACGTCGTTCGCTTTAGTTTCCACAATCGGCAGGCCGGTCATGGACCCGCCACCAAGTTCATCGGAGACCTTGGCACAACGTTCCAGCAACCGGGAGTGCAAGTAGAACACGTCACCGGGGTACGCTTCACGTCCCGGAGGACGACGCAACAGCAACGAGACCGCACGGTAAGCATCGGCCTGCTTGGTGAGGTCATCAAAGATAATCAGCACGTGCTTGCCGTTGTACATCCAGTGCTGACCAATAGCGGAACCGGCGTATGGGGCCAGGTACTTAATACCTGCCGGGTCGGATGCCGGGGAGGCCACGATCGTGGTGTATTCCAGTGCGCCGTGCTCTTCAAGGGTCTGGCGAACCGAGGCAATGGTGGAGGCCTTCTGGCCCACGGCTACGTAGATGCAACGGACCTGTTTGGTGGGGTCACCAGACTCCCAGTTGGCCTTCTGGTTCAGGATGGTGTCCACGGCAATCGCGGTCTTACCGGTCTGACGGTCGCCAATGATCAGCTGACGCTGGCCACGGCCAATCGGGATCATCGCGTCAATAGCTTTCATACCGGTCTGAAGGGGCTCTTCCACCGATTTACGCTCGGTCACACCGGGAGCCTGAGCTTCCAGCGGACGAGTGGTCTCCGCGGTGATCTCACCGAGGTTATCGATCGCGTTACCCAGCGGGTCCACCACACGACCGAGGAAGTTGTCGCCGACGGGAACCGAGAGCACCTCGCCGGTCCGACGTACTTCCATACCTTCTTCAATGCCCTGGAATTCACCCAGCACCACCGCACCGATTTCGCGGGGGTCCAGGTTCTGGGCCAGGCCCATCACACCGTTTTCAAAACGTAGTAGCTCGTTGGCCATCGCGGAGGGCAAGCCCTCCACGCGGGCAATTCCGTCAGCAGCTGAAATGACGTAGCCGACTTCAACACGCTCGGTGTCGGAAGGTTCATACGACTCAGCGAACTCGCTGAGGGCATTGCGGACGTCATCAGCGTTGATGGTCAAGTCGGCCATCTGCAGTCCCTGCTCTCTTCATCTCTGGTTGCTCTGCTAGCGGCAACCTCAGGTTGTCAATCTTGTCGAGTGCCGGTCTCAGCCGGCCATTTTTGTCTTGAGATCGTTCAGTCGCGCCGAGATCGAGGAGTCCACGACCTCATCGCCAACCTGAACACGAATACCACCGACCAGCTGTGGATCAACCTCAACGTTGAGAGTCAGCTCGCGGCCAAAGGCTGCGGACAGACCCCGCGCGAGACGATCCTGCTGAGACTGCTGTAGTGGTTTTGCCACCGTGACATCGGCGATCCATCGACGTTGCCGGGTTGCCACTACGTTAGCGAAGTGACGAACCACCGCAGCTGGCTTGGCACCGCGAGGAGCTTCTACCGCTTGGCGGACCAAGGCTTTGGTCTCTTCCCGGGCGTTGACACCCACCAGTTTCACGGCAAGATCGCCACGTGCACTGGCTGGTGCCTGCTGATCCGACAAAGCCCACTGCACCTCGTGGGATTCTTGAATCAGCTGGTCGAAACCCAACAGCTGTTCGGTGAGCTGTTGCAGTCCGGCAAGGCCCTCGCCTTCGGCGGAGGTAGCCGAGGCTTGTGCCGCTGCGGTCTCGATTGCATCGCCGAGTTCGCGTTCTTTCGACCAGCGCTGTCCGACCAGCAATCGCAGCACACCTAACGCGTTCGCGCCGACGTGATCGCTGAAGATACGCTCCACGAGGCCCTGTCGTTTGGTGGATTCTGCGGTAGGGTCAGCCAGGCTACGCCGCAGCGCTCCCTGCTGATCAATCACCCGAAGCGCGGCAAACAGCTCGCGGGCGGTGTCCAGTCCGTTGCTGGTGAGAAAACTCTCTAGCTCGGGACTGATATTGGCCAATGAATCACTCGATGCTAGAGACATCACTCAGTTGCACCTGCACTCGTGGTCGATCCTTGGGCAGCTTCGTTGTTCTCCAGGTCCTCCAGGAACCTGTCGACAACCCGCTGCGAGCGTGCATCATCGTCCAGGGCCTCGCCGACAATCTTGGAGGCCAGGCTGGTTGCCAGAGTACCGACCTCGGCGCGCAACGACGTCACAGCCTGTTGACGCTCGGCAGCAATCTGTACTGATGCTTGTTCGTTAATCCGTGCTGCCTCTTCGCTGGCACGGGTGCGGGATTCCGAAACAATCTGTGCTGCTTCTTCACGGGCGTCTTCCCGGATCTGATGTGCTTCGGCCCGAGCATCCTGGAGCTGCTGCTGATAGTCAGCCATCATGGCGTTGGCTTCAGCTTGAGCTTTCTCGGCCCGTTCCAGACCGCCTTCAATTTCATCAACTCGCTTAGTGTAGGAGGACTCCAGCGCCGGAGCGATGAACTTGACGACGACGAACATCAGCACCAAGAAGCCGGCTGAGGTGACGATGACTTCCCACCAGTTGGGAATTAGCGGGTTTGCACCTTCAGCCGCCGCGATGATCACATTCATACCGTTCATGTGAAAACCATCCTTTGGTGTACGTTCTTGACATTAGTGACCGGTTGACTCGCGACCGGTCGGGATGGTTTGACGGCTACGCGCCGATCACGAAGGCGAAGACCAGTGCCAGAATCGCAAGGGCTTCAGCCAGAGCGAAGCCCAGCAGCGCGATCGGCTGCAGGATACGCTGAGATTCGGGCTGGCGGGCAACGCCGTTGATGTAAGCGGCGAAGATCAGACCCACACCAATGGCGGAGCCGATAGCGGCCAGACCGTAGCCAATCATGTTCAATGAACCATGCAGTTCCATTGTGTTCCTTTCAAGATGCCTTTGTCGGCAGGTTGTGAGGGTTCCCGGCAGGCTCCGATGATTGACCGGTACCAGGAAGTTTTTGAAAGGTGTTTCTCTCACCTGATCGCCCGGATGGACGATAAACCTATGGGGTTATTTTCCTTTCGGCACGCCGTACACTGTGCATACGGTATACCGCAAGCTAGTGTTCGTTCGCGTCGATGGCACCTTGGACGTAAATCGCGGTCAGCAAGGTAAAGACGAATGCCTGCAAGACCATCATCAGCAATTCTAGGAAGTACAGAGCCACCGAACCGACGATGACCAGCACGCCGGTAGCCTGCAGGGCGAGGTTTCCAGTTTCGGTGATGAGATATTCAGCACCGGAACCGGCCAGCATCACAATCATGTGACCCGACAGCATCACGGCCATCAGACGTAGCGAGTGAGTCAGCGGACGGACAATGAAGTTGGAGATGATCTCCAGCGGGACCAGGGCCGGAAGAATCCAGCCGGGAACTCCGGCCGGGACGACAGCCAGCTTGAAGTATGGGAGGCCGTGGCGACGCACACCGGTCGCAATCCAGGTGACGTAGACGATCAACGCCAAGGCATAGGCAGCACCCGCGTGAGAGAAGCTGGGTAACTGCAGGAAGGGGATCGCTCCAAAGAGGTTATTGAAGAGAACAAAGAAGAAGATCGCAAAAAGGAACGGCACCCAGGACTTAAAGTGCTTCTCGCCAATAATGTCGCGCGCGATACCGTTGCGAACGAAGGAATAACCGGATTCGGCCAGGAACTGTGCCTTGCCCGGAACAATGGTGGGCTTGCGCATGGCCAGACCGAAGAAGGCCCAGATCAGCACAATCGAGAGGAGAATCATCAGCATCTGCTTGCCGAAGCCGGTCCCGTATTCGGCCATCCACGGAATAATTTCCGGGAGGTGCGTATCCTCAATCGTGGGAGGCACAAATTCACTTCCGACAGTGGAAGTAGCAAGCACGAGTGGAAGCACGCGAATCCTCTCCTCATAGATCACCACAAGCCAAGGTGTGATGAAGACGGTGTGGTGACGCTGACACAGTCATCGCAACGGCTACCCCGTTGCAGTCCGTAGAACAGCCTATCAAATGAGAGTGGGGTTACGGACACCTGGTCGGGGAATCAACCCAGATTTTTCCCGACTTAGCAACCCCCGCTCAACGGTTCGGCCTTGGTCATCACTTCCGGGACCACGGTCGAGTGTTCTACTTCTCCCCCATGGTCTCGCCCAAAAGGACTGGAGGCACCTCGGCGCCGGGCGGTGCTGACGTGGCATCACTCATGCGATGGCCCTCACCCACTGCATGTGGTTCATCTCATACCTGATGGTGCGCGGCAGGCAGGCCACCGAGCGCCATGATGTCAGCAGAAACCGGTGGGCCAGACCCAGTGAGCCGAGCTCGTCAAAGCTGGCGCGTCAGTCGTGGTAGATCTGCTCTCGGGTGCGCGTAAAGACCAGCACTTCGGTAATTTGCCAGACCAGGATGGCGCCCAGGGCCGTCAAGGCCGCGGGCGTGGCCACCAACCAATCGGGAGTCGGCACCACGCTGAGCAGGATCGCGCAGACAATGATCTTGACGACGAAGGCACCCATGGCCAGAGGAATGGCCAGATCGCGATGATTTTGCCACACCACCGCAATCACCACGACGCTCACGGCAGACAGCACCCAGACAATCAGCCCGGCCAGGATGGCCGACCACCACCCGTAGATGCCATCCAGACCGCCAAACAGCACCCCGGCTCCGAGGACAGCGAGCAACGTGACCCAGCTGGCATGAAAGAAGATTCCCCACCAACCGTGGCGATTGACCAAGCGGTTACGTCGACGGACGGTGGTCTGTTGCATCGTGGTGTTGCTCCCGTTGGTGTTGGGCTCGGTGGGCTTGTCGTATTTGATTCAACCGACGATAGTAGGCGCGGCGCAAGATCCAGGGCCGAAATGTCAACCACATCGTGACCGCCAGGGCCAGGCTAGTAATCAGCATAACGATCCAGGGCTCGAAAAAGGTCAGAGACACCGTGCCGTAGGCGACCACGAAGGTCCACAAATACAGCAACAGCACGGCTTGGCGATGGGTGTAACCACCATCGACCAGCTTGTGGTGGATATGGCCGCGGTCTGCGGAGAAAGGACTACTGCGTCGGGCGGTGCGACGTACCACGGCCATGAGCAGATCGAGCAACGGTAGCACCAGTACGGCCAGTGGCAACATGATAGGCATGTAGGCAGGTACGTTGCGGAACCGAAAGCCTTCCAGCGCTCCCACATCGGCGGTGACGGCCACCGCGGCGGCAGCCATCAGCAATCCGATGAGTTGGGCGCCGACCTCTCCCATGAAGATGCGGGCGGGATTGAAATTAAAGGGAAGGAACCCAACACAGGCACCTAACAAGACGGCCATCAACAAGGTGGCGAGGTTGGAATAGTCATAGGCGTTGATCGTGCGAGTCAGTACGTAGCTATAGATGAAAAAAACGGAGCCACCAATCAGCGCGACCCCGGCCGCCAAGCCGTCGAGACCATCGACGAAGTTGAAGGCGTTAACGGTCAGGACCACCGCGAAGACAGTGAGGGCGATTTGCAGGCCTTCGCTCTCGACGTGAATCCAGCCCACCGGCATGGCCTCAACTTTGATGCTGTTCAGTCCCAGGGACAGCCCGGCCAGGATTTGACCGAGCAGTTTCAGCGACCAGTGCAGGTCCCACAGGTCGTCAGCGACACCAAACATCACAATCACAAGAATCGCCAGTAACACACCGCGCACGGGGGCCGGATCGGCGAAGATGGCATCGAGGAAAGGGATAGTTCCAGCTACACCTAGCGTAATGATCACCGCCACAGCCATGGCGACACCGCCGAGTTTCGGAATGGGATCGCGGTGCATATCACGTTTCCGCGCGGGAGTGTACGCCCGGACTTTAATGCCGATCAGCCGGACGAGTGGGGTCAACACGAAGCTGAGCGCCGCCGTGACGAGAAGTAGCAGTAAATAGACCTTCATGGATTCTCAGCGCATTAGCCTTGCGTTGTATCGTCAGGGGCATCAGGTGCGCTCTCACCCACATCGAGGAGGTCCTCCACCACCTCACGCAACGTGTCAATGCTAATGGCGCCAGCCCGGATCAGGCGCAGGGGGCTCATGGTGCAGTCCACAATGGTCGAGGGCGCTTGGGTTTGGCGATCTCCCCCATCGAGGTAGACCGCAACGGATTCCCCGAGCGCTTCTTGGGCCATAATCGCTGAGGTGGCGGCGGGCTGGCCATGGCGATTAGCTGATGACACGGCCATCGGGCCGGTTTGTTCTAAAATATCGCGAGCTAGCTCGTCGTCCGGAACGCGCAGTCCCACGGTACCGTGGGTTTCGCCCAGATCCCAGGTTAGCGAGGGTTGAGCGTTCAGTATCAGGGTGAGTGCTCCGGGCCAGAAAGCATCGGCCAGCGCACGAGCCTGGTTCGGAATGTCATCAGCCAATGCATCCAATACGCGGGGATGTGCCATGAGCACCGGGGGCGGGGTGGCCCGCGATCGTCCCTTGGCAGCGAGCAGGACCGCGACCGCTTGAGCCGAGAATGCGTCAGCTCCAATGCCGTAGACGGTATCGGTCGGTAGCACGATGCATTGGCGGTCTCTGATGGCCTCCACCGCATCGGCAATGCCTGCTGAGCGTTGTGCCGGATCTTGGGCGTCGTATCGAGTACTCACGTTGCTATTCTCGCATTATTTCTGTCGCCCCCGGTCGCTGCACGGGTGAGTCTTGGAATCGACCCGGTGGGCTTTGAGGAATCGGGGGCGGTCGTTGTAGTCGGACAGGGTTGTTACCGTCTGCCACATCCCTTGCTCGGAGGCCAACTGCCGGAGGCGGTCTGCGTGTGATGCGTCGTGTTCCATCACCAACCAACCGCCGGGGGCCAGAAACTGAGCTGCTGTTGTGGCCACGGCCAGCGGAATGGCAGTGCCATCGGCGTTGCCCCCGTAGAGGGCGATCGGTGGATCGGCTGCGGCTTCGGGCTGGACGACCGCGTGGGCTTCGGGCACATATGGCGGGTTAGCTACCACCAGATCGACGTGGCCGATCCATTCGCGAAGCCCGGGGTGCGCGATGAGCAGGGCGTTGACATCCGTGGCATCAGCGCACACGGTGGTGATGTTCGTGGCGTGGGTGTTGGTCTGCAAATACCGAACAGCCACCGGGTCCTTTTCCACGGCGATCACCTGCAGCTTGTGCGTCGAATGCTCCCTGTGCTGCGGAGTCTGTTGGTTCCAGTGATGTTCCAGGGCCACCGCGATCGCGCCCGATCCGCTACACAAATCCAGCACGGTTAAATCCCCGTCGCGTGTGGTCAGCAGTTGCTGGGCCAGCTCCACCAGCGCCTCGGTTTCCGGACGCGGGATAAATACACCCGGCCCCACCCGCAGGCTGACTCCGTAAAAGCTCTGAGCCCCGGTGAGGTGTTGCAGGGGCACACGCTGGATCCTGCGATCGACCAAGCTCGTGAGTCGTTGGTACTGCTCGCCGGTGATCCGATCTCCCAGCAAGCTGGCCTTGGCTACGTCTGAGAGTTCAAGCCCTAAGACGTGCGCGAGCAACAAGCGTGCTTCGGCTACCGCTTGGTCGATACCAGCTTGAGCTAAGCACGCCTGTGTGTGGTGCAGGGTCTCACGCAACGTAAAGCCGTCATGCTGCTGGTCCGACATGTACCAGGATCCTAGCCTTCGTGCTCGCCCAGCGCTTCAAGTCGCTCGGCCTCATCCATATCGATGCAGGACTGCACGACGGGCCCCAGATCACCTTCGAGGACCTTGTCGAGGTTATTGGCTTTATAACCGGTCCGGTGATCGGCGATGCGGTTCTCGGGGAAGTTGTAGGTCCGAATCCGCTCCGAGCGGTCCATAGTTCGCACCTGGGAAGCCCGGGTCTCGGCTTCTGCCGCAGCCAGTTCTTCTTGCTGGTAGGCCAGCAGCCGGGAGCGCAACACGCGCATGGCAGCTTCACGGTTTTGGATTTGAGACTTCTCGTTTTGCATCGAGACCACGATGCCGGTGGGCAGGTGGGTGATACGTACGGCCGAATCTGTGGTATTCACAGACTGACCACCCGGACCGGAGGAACGATACACATCGATCTTCAGATCGTTCTGGTTGATCTCAATCTCTTCGGGCTCATCAACCTCGGGGAACACCAGCACACCGGCAGCGGAGGTGTGAATCCGGCCCTGGGATTCGGTGACCGGCACACGTTGCACACGGTGGACTCCGCCTTCAAACTTCAGGTGTGCAAAGACGCCTTCGGCTGGATCGTTGGAGTTACCGCGTACCCCCAGGTGAACGTCTTTATACCCGCCGAGATCCGATTCGGTCGCGGAGATGATCTCGGTTTTCCACCCCTTATGTTCGGCGTACTTGATGTACATACGGGTCAGGTCAGCCGCAAACAGTGCGGCTTCTTCACCGCCTTCACCGCCTTTAATCTCCAAAATCACGTCACGGGCGTCATCGGGGTCACGCGGGATCAGCAGTCGGCGCAGACGTTCGGCCGCGGTATCGACCTGCTCTTGTAAGATCGGGACCTCAGCGGCAAAGTCTTCGTCCTCCGCTGCCAGTTCTTGAGCATCGCAGAGATCGTCTTGCAACGTCGACCAGGTGCGATAAGCGCCCACAATTCCGTTAAGTTCGGCATATCGCCGGCCCAGCTTCCGGGATTTCCCAGGGTCGGAGTGCACATCCGGGTCTGCCAGGGCCTCGGTGACCTCTTGGTGTTCTTCCAGCAGGTGCTGCACGGATTCAAACATGATGAACTTTCTGTTGAACAGATGACTGTGGACGGGCAGGGACACACTCAAGCCACCGCCGACAGCACACAACCGAAAAGGTCAGTCGGTTCACTGCGCTGTGCGGGCGGTGGCTTGAAAAAATCGCTAAGAGTCGGACTTGCCGCCCAGAGTAGTCTTAGAGACCAACATGAGGAACTCTGCGTTGGACCCTGTTTCTTTGATCTTATTGGTGAGCAACTCGAGCGCCTGCTGGGTTTCCAAACCAGACAGCACGCGGCGTAGCTTCCACATAATCTTGATCTCTTCCGGCGAGAGGAGGTTCTCTTCGCGGCGAGTACCCGAAGCACTGACATCCACAGCCGGGAAGATCCGGCGCTCAGACAGCTCGCGCGAGAGACGCAGTTCCATATTGCCGGTGCCCTTGAATTCTTCGAAGATCACTTCGTCCATCCGCGAGCCGGTTTCTACCAGGGCAGTGGCCAAAATGGTCAGCGAACCACCGTTTTCAATATTGCGGGCAGCCCCGAAGAACTTCTTCGGCGGGTAAAGCGCAGCTGAGTCCACACCACCGGACAGGATGCGTCCGGATGCCGGGGTGGCCAGGTTGTAGGCGCGACCCAGACGAGTCATCGAGTCCAACAGCACCACCACGTCTTTGCCCAGCTCCACCATGCGCTTGGCCCGTTCGATCGCTAATTCAGCGACGGTGGTGTGGTCGTCGGCAGGACGATCGAAGGTCGAGGCGATGACTTCGCCATCAATCGAGCGTTCCATGTCGGTAACTTCTTCGGGACGTTCATCCACCAGCACCATCATCAGCTTCACATCGGGATTGTTTTCCTTAATGGCGTTGGCAATCGATTGCAGCATCACAGTCTTGCCGGCCTTGGGCGGAGACACAATCAAACCGCGCTGGCCCTTACCGATCGGAGCTACCAGGTCTACGATACGCGGGCCGATCTTCTTCGGATCGGTCTCCAGCCGCAACCGCTCGTTCGGGTACAGCGGAACGAGCTTGTTGAACTCAACGCGCTCCGGGTTCTCCACGGCGGGCTGACCATTCACGTAGTCGATCCTGACCAGTGCATTGAACTTCTGACGGTTCTTGTGCTTACCCCGTCCGCCACGACCACCGCCGTGGTGCTGCTGGTCGTTATCCTGGCCGGGCTGGCGAATCGCACCGCGTACAGCGTCACCTTTGCGCAAGCCGTATTTCTTCACAAACGACAGCGAGACATAGATGTCCTTCGGGCCCGGCAAATATCCCGAGGTCCTGACGAAGGCGTAGTTGTCGAGAACGTCCAAGATACCGGCAATGGGAAGCAAGACCTCATCGTCACGCACGTCTTGCTGCTCATCGCGGTTTTGCTGGCGACGATCATTGTTGTTCTTGCGCTTATTGCGGTTATTGCGGTCCCGGTTCCGAGAACGACGTTGGCGATTGTTCTGAGAATCATCACCGTTGTTGTCATCCTGGTCCGAGCTCTGGTCCCGGTCCTCACGCTGGTGACGCTGGCCCTTCTTCCGGTCCCGGTCTTCGCCGTCGTCCTCGGAGGAATCGCGGTCGTCGCCGTCTTTGCGGTCCTGACGCTTCTCGTCGTCATCGCGATTGTTCCCGCGACGGTGTGTGCGCTCGCGCCGGCCTGACTGGTCAGACTCGTCGGACTGCTCCGACGCATCGGACTGATCTGTCGAGGGCTCCTCGGAAGAGGTGTCACCGTGGGTAGGGTCACCCGCTGTTGCGTTAGCGCGCCGGGACCGTGAGCGTCTCGGCCGGCGTTGTGAGTCTTTGTTCTCCGCGTGCTCCGAGTCCTCATGCTGTGCGGGCCCCTCGGCGCCCTCGGACGAGCCCTTCTCCGGTGATTCCTGCGTCTGGTCGCCGGACTGTTCGGTCTGGTCGTCCTTGGAACGTGGCTGAGTGCTCGGAGCAGCCACTCCCCCACGTTGGTGCTCAGAGATCGCTTCGACCAGAGCGGCCTTGCGCATCCGGGAGCCGCCCGTGATGCCTAATTGGGAAGCGAGAGCCTGGAGTTGGGCCAATTTCAGAGAAGCTAAACCGTTAGCGTTCCCAGCAGTGTTGGAGTCTTGCTGGGATTGGGTATCGATGGTTTCGGTCACGAAGGTAATCCTTCTCCCTCGTCAGGCGGGAACTGTGTGTTCGTCCGCATCTTTTTTGCGTTGGTCTATGAGCCTTTAGCGCCTCAATATGCTCGGTGCCCAGACATCTTCAATTCTGGATTACACCGACAGCCAGGACTCTTGTCTAGCGACCGCGTCGTAGCCATTCTGTGCACGTGCTCCGCACGCAGGACAGTCGCCACGGCGAATGCCATCGCAGTGGTATTGCACAGTGACCATGACATGACTCGTTCGGCCGTTTTCATGCACTGAACAAAGAGCCCTCGGTTGAGGAGAAATCCGCGAACCGTATTGTGTCATGGGCTACGCAATCCGTCGACACAGACTGTCGTGTCACGGCAACCCATCACGGGCGGACTATCTCCAGTTTAGCACCTTCGAGATTTACTGCCAGAATGTGGAGATCCCAGTGTCGACGCTGGGGCGCTACCGTCTCTTCCAGCGCCGCGTAAGCTCGTCGGGCTTCCTCCGGGCAGGCAGTCAACACCATCACGGTCGGACCGGCACCAGATACGACCGCAGCGAAGCCGTGGGCGCGCATCACACGGACCACGTTAAGGGTATGTGGCATTGCCGCGAATCGATATTCCTGGTGCAGGTAATCGCGTGTGGCGACATAGAGCAGACTGGGGTCGGTCGTGATCGCTGGAGCTAACAGCGCGGCGCTGGCAGCATTTGCAGCCGCTTCAGCGTGAGGCACGGCCTCAGGAAGAAGTTCGCGAGCCGTGGCAGTGGCCACCGGTTTGTCCGGAATGGCCACCACGGGAGTCAATTCTGGGGCCGGTTCGAACCGAGCAGTATGGAACTGGGCATGGGTTGACCAGGACAGGGTCAGCCCACCAAACAGGGCCGGAGCCACGTTGTCAGGGTGGCCTTCTAGCTCCGCGGCCCACTGCAACAGCTCGTCGTGGGTACGCTGGGCGTGTCGGGGCAGAAGCCCCTGCGCCCCGAGAACAGCCGCCACGTGAGCGGCTGCTGACGAGCCGAGCCCACGAGAATGCGGGATGCGATTGATCGCCCGGACCTTCAACCCGGGTACTGTCCAGCCGATCGAGGCCAGCAACTCACGGATGGTAGAGATTATCAAGTGCCGGGAATCGGTGGGCAAGTAGTCCTGGCCATAGCCGGTGATCTCCACGCAGTACCCGGCCTCAGTCGAGATGATCTCAACTTCGTCGAACAGTTGTACCGCCAGACCGGCGGCATCGAAACCGGGGCCGAGATTCGCCGAGGTGGCAGGGACCGAAACCCTAACGGTGATACCGGCCGGTACCCGGTCCGGGGGGCGTTGCGTAGCAGGAGTTGCGCTACCCATGGGACTAGTCACCTTCCACCCGCATCGTGGCCAAGACAGCGTCAACAACGTCGAGTTCTTCAACGGCACTGACCGTCTGCGACAGATCGGATTCCCGGGCCTGGTGAGTGATGAACCGCAGTAAGGCACGCTGTTTGCCCACGGCGGCAGCCTCCTCATCTGGGGACTGGTTCATGGATTTAATGGACAACCCACGCTCGGCAAAGACGCCAGCGACTTGAGACAGCACACCGGGAACATCCGCGGTCCGCAGTACCACCATGTAGCGGGTGATGGAATCGCCCACGCCGAGTGCTTTCAGACGCCCCGTGGTGGTGTGTGGTCGGCCGGGTCCACCGCGCAGAATGCGACGGGCAATAGAGACCGTATCGCCCATCACGGCCGAGGCAGTGGGGGCTCCCCCGGCACCGGGTCCGTAGAACATCAGCTCGCCAGCGTTCTCTGCTTCCACGAATACTGCGTTGTAGGCCCCGCGCACCGTGGCCAGCGGGTGCACACGTGGCAGCAAGGTGGGGTGAACCCGCAAGACCACACCGGGTTCTTGGTCATCGGCGGTCTGCACCAGTTCGATAATCGCCAACATCTTGATCACATAACCGGCTTCCGCGGCCATCTGGTGATCGCGGTCAGTAATGTTGGTCATTCCCTGGCAGTAGACCTGTTCCAGGGTGAACGGGGTACTAAAAGCCAGGTGAGCCAGGACCGCGGCTTTAGCTGCGGCGTCGGCGCCACCCACGTCTGCGGTGGGGTCTGCTTCGGCATAACCGAGCCGTTGCGCCTCGGCCAAGGCGTCGTAGAAGTTCGCACCGGTACTATCCATCTGGTCCATGATGTAGTTCGTGGTGCCGTTGACGATTCCCATGATGCGGGTGATACGGTCGCCAGATAACGAGTCACGCACCGGACGCAAAATGGGGATGGCCCCAGCCACTGAGGCTTCAAAAGACAGCTGTACTCCGGCATCGGCGGCTGCTTGATAGAGCTCGTGCCCGTGGGTAGCCAATAATGCTTTGTTACCGGTGACTACCGAGGCACCGGAGTCGAATGCCGTGAGGATAAGGTCGCGAGCCGGGGCGATGCCACCCATGAGTTCAATGACGATGTCGGCATCACGTACCAGGGACTTGGCATCGGTGGTGTAGCACTCGGCTGGTAGCTGGTAGTCGCGTTCGGCTTCGGGGTTGCGCACCGCCACGCCGGTCAACCGTAGCGACACACCTACCCGTTCGGTCATCAGCTCAGAGTCTTCTACCAAAATGCGGGCTACCTGTGACCCGACGGTGCCGCCACCTAACAAAGCGACTTTGAGTTCTTGTACAGCGGGCTTGCCGGTCATATTCCTCCGAGCTCGTTCGTAGTTGTCGACAATTTGTGTTGTCTTGGGCTGGGACCCAAGACAACGTCATGGGGCTTAGACTTCGCGGGCGAAGAGGTCCTGGTCAGTTTCTCGACGAATAATCAGACGGGCCGATCCTCCGGAGATGGCCACCACCGCAGGGCGCAGTAATGCGTTGTAGTTGGAACTCATCACGTGACAGTACGCGCCGGTAGCCGGCACGAGTACCAGGTCCTGATCGTCGAGGTCCTCAGGCTGGTAGGTGTCTCGCACTACAATATCGCCCGATTCGCAGTGTTTGCCAACTATTCGGGTCAGTACCGGATCGGCCTGGGAGACCCGGGAGGCCAGGGTGGCCGAGTAGTCGGCGTCATACAGCACCGGACGCGGGTTATCGGACATGCCGCCGTCAACAGCGACGTAACGACGTGGCACGGGCTGGTCGGCCCCGGTGGGGTCATCAACCCACACGGTTTTGGTGGTACCCACCCGGTAGAGGGTGGAGCCGGCCGGGCCGGAGATCGCACGACCGGGTTCGATCGAGATCCGAGGACAGTCAATGGTGAGTGACTGGAGCGTAGCGCGGATCCCTTCAGCCAGTGAGTCGGCGATATCTTCAGGGGCTCGGGGACGATCAGCTTCGGTGTAGGCAATGCCGTAGCCACCTCCGAGGTCCAGCTCGGCGGTGGTGATCCCGTGCTGGGTTTGCAGGGCTGCAATAAAGTTCAGCATCCTGTCGGCAGCGGCGGTAAAACCATCGGCTTCAAAAATTTGTGATCCGATGTGTGAGTGCAACCCCAAGTACCTCAAGTGGGGATGTTCCGCCACGGCCAGCACCGCTTGTTCGGCCACGGAGCGTTTTTCTCCCGGAGCCGGAATCATACTCAGACCAAATTTTTGGTCCTCGTGAGCGGTGGCGATATAGCTGTGGGTTGAGGCATGAACCCCGGTGGTCAAACGCAACATGACCGGTGCGCTCACACCGGCTGATTCGGCGAGCGCGGCCAAGCGGCGTATCTCGGATAAGGAATCCACCACGATCCGCCCCACCCCGGTTTGCAAGGCCCGGGTGAGTTCCTGATCGGATTTGTTATTGCCGTGCAGGCCGATCTTGGCCGGATCAAACCCGGCCCGTAGCGCGATCGCAAGCTCACCGCCAGAGGCCACATCCATGTTTAAACCTTCCTCGGCCACCCAGCGGGCGACCTGGACGGTGAGCAAAGACTTGGAGGCGTAGTAGACAGCTACCCCGCCACACAAGGAGTCGAAGGCGTGATTAAATCCTTCAACGAAACCTCGGGCCCTAGCGCGAAAATCATCCTCATCAACCACCAACAACGGAGTACCGTACGTGGCGGCCAGCTCGGAGACCGGCACGGTGCCGATGGTGACCTCCCCGGAAACCTGACGGGTGGTACCGTTCGAATACATCACGGGATTGAGATACGACGTGTCGCTGGGGTAACTCAACCAAGACGGTGCCAACGGTGATTCAGTCATCGGGGTTCTCTTTCGCGCGGTGATCGGTGGTTACATTTTCTCTGGAGCCGACACGCCCAGCAGGTCCAGGCCGTTGGCCAAGACCTGACTGGTGGCATCATTGAGCCACAACCGGGCAATATTGACCAGTTGTGCTGCCGGGACGGACCCGTCTTCATCTGGGGCCGGCACGATCCGGCACGCCCCATACCAGGAGTGATAGGCACCGGCAAGATTCTCCAGGTACCGTGCCACCCGGTGAGGCTGGCGTAACGCCGCGGCGTGTCCAACGACCGCGGGGAACTCACCGAGCTGAGCCAACAGTGCGGTTTCGGTCGGGTCGGTCAGGGTACCGGCATCAAAGGGTAGCGCATCACGAGTGATGCCGTGAGCTTCAGCGGTCCGGGCCGCCGAACGAGACCGGGCGTGTGCGTATTGGACGTAGAAGACCGGGTTGTCGTTGGTGCGCGAACGCAACAGGTCTGGATCAATAGTGATCGGCGAATCGGCTGGATACCGTGCCAGGTCGTAGCGCAATGCATCACGTCCCAGCCACTCCACCAGGTCCTTGAGTTCGATGATGTTGCCGGCGCGTTTGGACAGCTTCGCCCCGTTGACCGAGATCAGCTGGCCAATCAAGATTTCAATATGGTGCCGTGGGTTGTCTCCAGCGCAAGCGGCAATGGCCTTCAGTCGCGAGACATAACCGTGGTGGTCGGCCCCGAGCAAATAGATTTTCTGTTCGAATCCGCGCTCTTTCTTCGACAGATAATAGGCGGCATCGGCTGCAAAGTAGGTGGGCTCTCCATTGGCGCGAATCAGCACGCGGTCTTTATCGTCGCCGAAGTCGGTGGTGCGTAACCAGACCGCGCCCTGGTGGTCATCAACTTCGTTCTGATCCCGCAGGTGCTGGACTGCCGAGTCGATGGCGCCAGCATCGTGCAGGGACTGTTCGGAGAACCAGACGTCGAAGTGGACCCCGAAGGACTCTAGGGTGTCTTGAATGTCCTGTAACTGCAACCGATAGGCCCGGCGACGTAGCTCCGGTAACACCTCGTCGTGGTCTTGTTCTGCCAACTCGGGTGCCTCGGCCACAATGTGGCGGGCAATGTCGGTGACATATGCACCGGGGTAACCACCGTCAGGCACCGGCTGGTCGTGGATCCGGGCATAGACCGAGTCCGCGAACGTATTCATCTGGTTACCGGCGTCGTTGATGTAATACTCGTTGGTCACCTCAGCGCCGCTGGCCCGCAACAGTCGCGAGATGGCATCCCCTAACGCCGCCCAGCGGGTGTGACCGATATGCAACGGACCGGTGGGGTTAGCCGAGACAAACTCGAGGTTAATGACCTGGCCTGCCAAGGAGTCGTTACGACCAAACTCAGCACCGGCTTGGACAATACTGTGCGCCAGCTGTCCGGCCGCGGCTGCCTCCACCACAATGTTCAGAAACCCAGGACCGGCGACCTCTACAGCGGAAATTCCCGACTCCTCCTGCAAGCGTGTGCGCAGGATTTCGGCCAGCTCCCGGGGAGCCATCCCGGCCTTTTTTCCTAATTGCATCGCCAGGTTCGATGCCCAGTCTCCGTGTTCACGGTGACGGGGGCGCTCAACTTTCACCGGCTGCGGAATCAGCTGCGGATCAAGATCGATCTCACCGGCCGCAATGGCTTGGTGCAATACGGACGAAAGGGTTGCTGAGAGTTCTTCTGGGGTCACCCCTCATAGTGTAGTGGTTTCGAGATCTGAGTCAGAATAGGGTACAGTATTCACGTCCGATGATCACTGGCGATGGCCCCTATCATCTGGCCCCGCCTCCGTAGCTCAGGGGATAGAGCGTCTGCCTCCGGAGCAGAAGGTCGTAGGTTCGAATCCTATCGGGGGTACCACCGCCTACATCCCGATATCTGGAATCGGGGATGTAGGCATTTTTTTATGCCCGCCTTTCTGCCCACCCGCGATCGTCGAAAGTGAGATCACCAACTACGATGACGCCGTTCACTTCTTCGTCCTCCACGGGCTATGTCCTGTTGCCTCCAGCGCGCATCACCTATCCGGAACATCTTCCGGTGAGCTCCCAGCGACAACAGATCATGAACGCGGTGGCCGGTCACCAGGTGGTGATCGTCGCCGGCGAAACCGGGTCCGGTAAGACCACCCAGCTGCCAAAGATGTGCCTGGAGCTGGGGCTGGACCAGCACGGGATGATTGGGCACACCCAGCCACGTCGTATTGCCGCCCGGTCAGTGGCCGAACGCATCGCCGAGGAGCTGAATGAAACCGTTGGTGAACACGTGGGCTACCAGGTGCGATTCACCTCTGAGGTGTCAGCTGAGACATCAGTCAAGGTCATGACCGACGGCATTTTGCTGGCCGAAATTCAGCATGATCCGCTCTTGCGCCGCTACTCAATGCTGATCATCGACGAAGCTCACGAACGATCGCTCAATATTGATTTCTTACTGGGCTACCTCAAGAAGATCCTGCCTCAACGCCAGGATCTCAAGGTGATCATCACCTCAGCGACCATCGATGTGGAGTCCTTTGCCGAACATTTCTCCACGCCCACCGGTGCAGCGGCCCCCATTATTGAAGTCTCGGGCAGAACCTATCCGGTAGAGATCCGCTACCGGCCACTGACCGATCCACGCATCGCCGATGATCCCGACGATGACGCCGATGATGCCGAGGACGCCCGGGACCCGTTGGACGCGGTGGCCGATGCGGTGCTCGAGCTGGGTACCGACCACGGTGGGGATACCCTGGTGTTCTTTCCCGGAGAACGTGAGATCCGTGACGCCAAGGAAGTGATCCAGGCTGCCATTTCCTCGCATCCAAGGCTCAAACACGCGGACATTCTTCCCCTCTACGGGCGGTTGTCCTTAGCTGAACAGCAACGCGTCTTCCGGCGCAGTTCCACCTCGGCTCCGCGGATTGTCTTGGCGACCAACGTGGCCGAAACCTCGCTGACGGTCCCGGGCATCACGGCCGTCATCGATACCGGTACTGCCCGCATCTCACGGTACTCCCAGCGCACGAAGGTGCAACGGCTGCCGGTCGAGCGCATTTCCCAGGCGTCCGCGAACCAGCGGGCCGGACGTGCCGGGCGCACCAGCCCCGGGGTGGCCATCCGCTTGTACTCCGAGGAAGATTTCAACCAGCGCCCTGAATTTACCGACCCGGAGATTCTGCGAACCTCGCTGGCCTCGGTGATCCTGGACATGTTAGCCGCCGGCGTAGCCACAACCCCCACCGATCTGGAAGAGTTCCCCTTCCTGCAACCGCCCGAGCACCGCCAAATTACCGACGGTATTCAGCAATTGCTGGAGCTCGGTGCCCTGAACTCCGGGGCACCGGTGGAGGTCACCGACCGCTCCGGCACGAAGCGCACCCGCACCTTTACCCGTGGCACCATCACGCCCCTAGGCCGTCGCCTAGCGCAATTACCCATTGACCCGCGTCTGGGGCGGATGATTCTGGCAGCCGACCAGCATAAGGTAGCCCGCGAAGTCATGGTGCTGGCTGCCGGGATGACCATCCAAGACCCCCGCGAGCGCCCAGCCGATCAACGAGATGCCGCCGATCAGGCCCACGCGCGCTTCACCGATGAGAATTCCGATTTTTCGGCGATGCTAAATCTGTGGGTGTATTTACGCTCCCAACAAAAACAGCTCTCGGGCAATCAGTTCCGGAAGATGTGTCGCCGAGAATTCATCAACTACCTACGCGTACGTGAATGGCAGGATCTGGTTCAGCAGTTGCGGCAAATGGCGCACCGGGTGGGCTTGAAAGTCTCGGCCGGACCGGTCGATCCGGTCGGCACCCATGAGGCAGTCCACCAGGCGGTGCTGACCGGGTTACTCAGTCAGATCGGCACCTATCAGCAACGCACGAAAGAATATCTTGGTGCTCGTAACACCAAATTTCGGATCTTCCCCGGGTCCGGACTGTTCACAAAGCGCCACGACTATGTCATGGCTGCCGAACTGGTGGAAACCTCCCGGCTCTGGGCACGCCAGGTGGCCAAAGTCGAGCCCGAGTGGATCGAAGAGATTGCTGGACCGTTGGCAAAATCCAGCGTCTCGGACCCCTATTGGTCCACCCGTCAGGGCTCGGCGATGGCCCGGGAAAGGGTCACCGTCTATGGTGTGCCGGTGGCCGTCGATCGTCCGATCAAGTACTACCGGGTCAACCGTGAACTGGCTCGTGAGATGTTTATCCGCCACGCGCTGGTGGACGGTGACTGGCACACCCGGCACCGGTTCTTTGCGCGCAACCGGGAGCGGATGGCCGAGGTCGACCAGTTGCAGACCCGACATCGTCGCCACGATCTGAAAGTCTCCGATGAGGACCTCTTCGCCTTCTACGACGCCCGAATCCCAGCCTCGGTGGTCTCCGTCCGGCACTTTGACCGCTGGTGGAAAAAAGCACGTCGCACAGATGAATACCAGCTCGATATCGCGGTCGAGGACCTGATCCGCGTCGAGCCCGAGCAACTGGACCCCGCACAATACCCCTCGGTATTGATTCACCCCACCGAGCACGGTGAACTCGAGCTCCCACTGGACTACACTTTTGCCCCGATGACGCTGGCGCAGACCCGTCGCGAGAACAACTCCGCCGGCACGCCACCGCCAACTGACGGCGTGACGGTGACCATAGCGGTCGAAATCTTGCACCGGATGAACCCCGACCGTTTCGCTTGGCTGATTCCAGGGCTACGCGAAGAGCTGATTACGGCACTGATCAAAAACGTGCCGAAGGCCTTACGCAAGCAGTTGGTTCCCGCCCCAGATACCGCACGTCGGGCGCTGGCCATACTCAACCGCGACTACGACCCGCTCACCGATGACTTCTACGATGCCCTCTCGGCGGTCTTACTGGATGTCAAGCACGTCAAGGTGCCCCGGGACCAGTGGCGCCCCGAGGCCCTGCCCGAACATTTGCGGATGACGTTCTCCGTGGTGGATCACCGTGGCGCGGTCATGGGGGTCGGTGAAGACCTCGGGCAGTTGCAACGAGACCTGGCCGGCGAAAACCGCACCGCCCTGGCCGAATCACTGACCCGCGCGGCTCAGGCTCAAGGCGTGGACCTCGCTCAGACCACTCAGCACCCCACCCCTGGCCCCGGGAAGGACACCACCCGACGGCAGCCAGCATCCAACAGCGGCAAGCAACCACCTCGACGGGACCAGGACCGGACCGTGACCGAGTCCTTCACGCCACGGCAAGGGTTGACCCGCTGGGATATCCCCGAGCTCCCCGAACAGGTGCAAACCCCGGTGGCCACCGGGTCCGGTCACCAGCTGGTGACCGGTTACCCGGCGCTATCGCCCGCTACCACTGGGGTGGGGGC
Source organism: Auritidibacter sp. NML120636 (assembly GCF_003185945.1). Taxonomy (NCBI): domain Bacteria; kingdom Bacillati; phylum Actinomycetota; class Actinomycetes; order Micrococcales; family Micrococcaceae; genus Auritidibacter; species Auritidibacter sp. NML120636. The sequence goes on along the minus strand of NZ_QHLO01000001.1, from coordinate 204,398 downwards.
TGATTTGGTGATCATGCGAACGCTGGGCGAGGCACAATCCGTGCACCGTCACGGCGTCGTAGCGTTGCTCCGGGCTGGGCTACCCGATACCCAACGCTATATTGCCGACCACCTCAGCAACGAGGAGAAGCTAACCTTCACCAGTGCCCCGCATTCGGATCTGCAAGAGATTGTCTCCGACAGTCTCACCGCGTCCATCGATGCGCTGGTTCCAGCCTCGCACAGCCAACTCCCCCGCTCAGCCCAGCAGTTTGAGCAATTGCACGAGCAGGTTCGCGCCGAGGTGATAGACCAAAACTTTCGGGTCACCGCGGTAGTCTCCGAGGCGCTGCACGCAGCTCGCCACGTACGCCGTGACGCCAAGACACTTAAGTCCTTGACCATGGCGCCGGTGCTGACCGATATCCGCGCGCAACTAGATGAGTTACTGGGCGAGCATTTCGTGGCGAAAACCGGGTGGCGCCAGCTACGGCACCTACCCCGCTATATCCAGGCCATCACTGTCCGGATTGAGAAATTGCAGAATTCAGCCCACGGTCTCCAGGCCGACGCAGCGTCGATGCAAGTCATTCACGATCTCGAGCAGGCCTACCAGCGCCGGGTGGATGACTATGCACAGGCCGGGTTCATTCCCGCTGAGCTCAGTCAGGTGTTTTGGCTCCTCCAAGAGCTACGGGTGAGCTTTTTTGCCCAGCAATTGGGCACGGCCGTGTCGGTGTCGGAAAAGAAGGTCCGTGCTGCACTACAGGCCGTGCCCTCACCTTGAGGTCTGTGCCACACCCGGCATGGTGCCGGCTGTGGTCGACCCCGCTTATGCTTCGGGGACGAATTCCTGGTGGCCGGCCCCCACGAGGGCGGCACGTAGTTTCTCGGCGGCCTGGTCCATCTCGGCGGGCTCAGGGTTGTTGTCAACCTTATCGAGGTCGAAGTCCTCCAACGAGCTGGAGGGCCAGACGTGCAGGTGCAGGTGCGGGATCTCATAGCCGGCAATCATCAATCCGGCCCGTACCGCATTGAAGGTCTTGGGCATCACGGCGCCGATATTTTGGGCCACGGTGATCAAGTGCTGGAGCAGATCCGGATCAGCGTCGGTCCAGACATCCACTTCTTCTCGTGGCACCACGAGGGTGTGCCCGGGTGCCATAGGGCCGATGGATAAAAAGCCCACACAGCGTTCGTCTTTCCACACGAACCTGCCGGGGATTTCACCATTGATGACGCGGGTAAAAACGGTGGACATTGTCCTGACTCCTGTCTCGTGCTATCTCAACTGGGCACTGGGTCCTCAGCGCCAGACGGGCTCGAACTCTCTCACGTCCAGTCTCGTCGTTTCGGCCACGGTGTTCAAGATCACCCAGCCAGGATCAGTACGGATGCTCACCGGTGGCAACCGGGCGATCCCCGGCGTTAATCCAGGCCGAAAACGACCCGGGGTAGAGGGCAACGTCCATGCCGGCAATATATAGAGCCAGCACTTCCGCGCTCGCAGTGACACCCGAGCCACAATAAACACCCACTGCATGTTCCGGTGCGACGCCGCGGGAGGCGAAATGCTCACGGAGTTTCTGGGCAGGCAAAAAGCGCCCGGTCTCATCGGTCAGCTCAGATACGGGGGCTGAGACGGCTCCGGGGATGTGGCCGGCCACCGGATCGATGGGCTCTTCTTCACCGGTGTACCGACGGTAATCGCGGGCATCGAGCAACACCCCGTTGTCATCAGCTGCTAGTGCTTCGACTTCCTCGGTGCCAACAACCGGCATTTTGCCCCAGCTGATGTGGGCCTTACCGATCGCTGGTAGCGCTTCTCCGGCCTGCAGCGGCAGACCGGCCTCACGCCAAGCATGGAGGCCTCCATCGAGCACATAAACACGTTCCATACCCGCATAGCGGAGCAACCACCAGGCGCGGGGAGCAGAGGTCGAGGCCACATCGTCGTAGACCACCACAGTGTCGCCGTCATTGATGCCCAGCATACGCACTGCGTCCGTGAAGCGGGAAGCATCCGGTAGCGGGTGACGTCCCTCTGAGGGGGCGCCGTGCCCGGAGAGTTGCCCGGACATCGAGACGAACACAGCGCCGGGAATGTGCCCTTGTCGGTAGCGTTCATGGCCTTCACCGGGTTCGGTTGCCGACCAGCGCACATCGAGAATCACCAGGTGCCCGGCCTGCGGGGCTTGGTCGGTAGCAACAAATCCTTCCGGTTGTGTTCCGGGGTCCTCTTGAACGTGTTGCTCGTCGTCGTGGCGTAACCAGTACGACAGCACCTGATCTGCGATCAGCGCGGCGGGGCGCTGTTCGGTGGCAGTATGGCCTAAAGATGTCATCGAGTCCACGCGTGTTCGCCTTCGGCTAGGAGATTCAGCTCAATGCCGTAGCGTTCAGCAAAGGCCTGAACCTGTTTGTCGTAAATGGTGTGGCCGTTGTCTGACAACAGTCCGTCATGGATCGGCACCGCTTGGCGGGGCCGAACGCTAATCATGAAGTCTAAGGTATCTTCCAACGACGCCCAGGGCGCGTTAATCGGTAGGCACAGCGTATCGATCTCGACCCCGGCGGGAACAATGAAGCTATCACCGGGGTGATATACCGACCCGTTGAGCACGTAGCCGATGTTGTCGATTTGGGGGATCTGGGGGTGAATGATCTCGTGCTGGCCACCCACGGCTTGCACGTGAAAGCCAGGTAAATCTAGCTCGTCTCCGGCAGCGATCACTTTAAGTCGGTGTTCGGAAATATCGCGCTTTTCGGTTGCAACGCGGTGTGAGAGTCGTTCTATCACCGTTTCGGGCGCGTAGAGCCGGACCGAATAATGCCCGGCCAGCAACTGTACGACGAGCTCATCATCAACATGATCGGGATGTTCGTGGGTGATGAAAATGGTCTCCGCTCCAGCAGCTGCGGTGATCACATCGGTGAAACCACCGGGGTCAATCACGGTGCGGTGATCGGTGCTATCCAGGCGAACACACGAGTGCCCAAACTTTGTGAGTTTCATGTCGGACTGGCGACTTTGAGCTGAAATGTCCACGCTCCTACACTAACTGTTACAGCCGTGTTTGTGCAGATGCCTGTCGAGGCACGACCCGCTGTCATTTCCCGGAATCATTCCTACTCACGGCCAATATTCACCGCCACCCTAAACCCGAGGTTGCATCGCCATGACAAATCAGCCGAAAACGCGTAATACCTGGCAGAAACAAGCCATCCAGGAGTTCCTCTCAGCAACCGACGATTTTGTTTCGGCTCAAGACATTCACCAGGGTTTATTGCGTCAAGATCAAAAAGTCTCGCTGGCGACCGTCTACCGAGTCCTCCAGGCCCAGGTTGAAGCCGGAACCGTCGATCTGCTCACCAGTGATGACGGAGAGTCCTTCTACCGTCACTGCACTAGCCCTCAACACCACCATCACGTCGTGTGCACCCGGTGCAAAGCCACCGAAGAGTTTGAGGCTCCCGAATTGGAACAAGTTGCCGACGAGACCGCACGTCGGTTCGGATATCTCCCCCAGGATCACACCTTGGAAATATTCGGGTTGTGCCCGAACTGTCAGCGCGATCAGCTCGCGGGCCGAGAAAACCTCACTAACGAATCAGTACCCGAAACTTAGCGTTAGGAGTGGTCATTCTCGTCTGCTCTTTCTTGCCCGTGGCTGTCATTATCGGTATGAGGCAACGCCACGATCCCCTGGGAACTCAGCTCTTCGGTGAGATTGGCTGTATCATGCAGGGCACCCAATCCGTAGGCCGTTTCCAGGTTCTCGCGCGTGAGTACCTCGCTGGGAATGCCACAAGCCAGCACCTTTCCTTTGAGTAGCACCACATAATCGGCCACAGCGGCCTCATCGAGATCGTGCGTCGTCATCACCACGGAATGACCGTGTTTGGTCTCTTCGTGAATCACCTGGTCGATGACTTTCATCGAGCGGACGTCCAGTCCGGTCATCGGCTCATCGAGCACGAGAATCTCATGACCTTGGGCAATCCCCTGGGCCACATACACGCGCTGACGCTGACCGCCGGACAGTTCTTCCAGATGCTTTTTCTTCAGGTGAGTGATCTCCATGACCTCCATGGCCCGGTCCACGGCAACCCGGTCCTTCGCGGTGCTCAGACCAAACCAGCCGGTCTGGGGGTAGCGCCCCATGGACACCACGTCCTTGACCGTAATTGGGGTACCGGTCGGAAAGACCACCGACTGCATCACAAAGGAGACGTGTGGTCGCATTTTCTCAGGTGAGCGGCCCAGCACCGTTAGTTCACCGGCAGCCACCGGCAAAACACCGGCGATCGCCTGCAACAAGGTGGATTTACCAGACCCGTTTGGTCCTATCACCGCGGTAATGGCTCCGGCGGGTATGTGAAAACTCGACCGGTCCACGGCGACATACTGACCATAGGCCAGTTTGATGTCCCGGGCCTGGACAAGGAGTCGTTGGTCCGGCGCGGTCGAAGCGTGCGTTGTCGATGGTGAAATCATGCGTTCGGACCTTTGACGTGGGCCATGGTCGGTTGGGTGCTCGTCTGATTGGCCACCGGGTGTTGAGCTGCCAACAAAGCCGGCTCCGCCTCGGGAGCATCGGGGTCCTCGGGGCCGTACTCCGAACGCAACGCCCGGGAGCGGATCCGGCGAACGATATCTCGAATTGCTAGGACCACAAAGAACAATACGATGGGAACCATTGCCATCGTGGCAGAGGCAGCGGTGTCCGCGTGGTAGCTAATAATGAGTCCGGTAGCCACCGAGGTAACCCCAATGAGCACCGAGACCAGCATCATTTGGGGCACGCTACGGGTCAGCAACGCCGCAGTGGCTGCCGGTCCGACGAGGAGACCGAATACCAGCACCGTTCCCACCGCTTGGAAACTGCCGATCACAGCTCCGGCAATCATGATCAACAACAACCAGTGCGTCAGCTGTGGTCGCATTCCCAAGGACTTGGCTTTCAGCGGAGAGAAGCTCAACGCTAACAAGGGTCGATAAAGCATGAGGGACATCAGCACGACGACCACCAAGAATACTGACTGAGCGATAATGTCTTGGCGACTGACGCCCAAGGCATCACCAAACAGAATGGTGGTCAACGAGCCGGCGAAAGACTCGAGCGTAGAAATCATCACCACACCGAGGCCCAACATGCCGACAAATAACAACCCGATGGAGGTGTCCTCTTTCAAGCTGGTGGTGCGGTGGACCAGCTCCATGCCGGTGACCATCACCACCGCGGCAATCCCGGCCCCCAGGTAAGGTGAAAAACCGAAAATCACCGAGGCGGCAATGCCGGGAACGACGGCGTGGACGAACGCGTCGCCGAAGAAACTCATCCCGCGCAAGACCAGCCACACGCCAACCACGGCACTCATCACCGCAGCCAGCATGCCACCGATGAGAGCGCGTTGCTGGAATCCGAGCGCAAACGGGTCTAACAACCATTCCACGCCGTCGATCACCTCTCTTGAGTTACCACCTGAACACCGGCACGCAGTTGCGCGAGGAAGGCTACTGCTCGCCGTTCAATCCATCACGCAACTGTTCTGCGTTGTAGATCATGGCGTCCTGATAGGTAGATGCTTCCGAATCGGGCTCACCCAATCCACCTTCGTACAGGTGGATCAGCGGAACCTCGCCGTGGTCTTCAGCCAGTCCTTCCAACGTCGGATTGGGGCTAAGCTTATCGGTCACAGCGGCGTCGGCGTCTTCGTCTTCTAGCACCTGAGCAAGTTCACTCAATGCAGCGCTGGAAGGCTCCGCGTCGGTGGAACCACCAGGAATCACGATACCGCGAATCTCGAAACCATACGCATCAGCAAAGTACTGGTAGGCTGCGTGGTCGGTGACCAAGGAGGGCTCGTCAGTCTCGATCTCGTCGAGGATATCGCGAACCTCTTGATCGGTTTCCTCAAGGTCAGCCTTAACATCGCTGGCGCAACTGGTGTACTGCTCGGCCAGCTCCTGATCGTCAGTGTGCTCAGCCAGCTGATCACCGATCAGCTCGGCTGCGGTAGCCATCCGAGATACGTCCATCCACACGTGCGGATCTTCATCACCATGGTCATGGTCGTGATCATGGCCATGCTCTTCATCACCATGATCATGGTCGTGATCATGGCCATGCTCTTCATCACCATGATCATGGTCGTGATCATGGTCGTGCTCTTCATCACCATGGCCATGTTCGTGATCATGGTCATGGTCTTCATCACCATGATCATGATCGTGGCCGTCATTGTGCACATGATCATCGCCGATCGGTAGTGGCTCGAGCTCTTCACCCACCTCGTAGATGTCAGCACCATCGGATTCCGCGTTGTCCAGAGAATCCTGCATAGCGGCTTCGAGGCCCAAGCCGACGGAAACCACCAGGTCTGCATCGACAACATCGGTGACCTGCTTGGAAGATAGCGAGAACTGGTGCGGGTCATCACCGGGGCCCATCAGGACCTGGGTTTCACCACCGGCGCAATCAGTAATTTGTGAGGTAATGGAACCAACCTGGGTCGTGGTAGCAACGACCGACAGTCCCTCTTTCTGTTCTCCTTGCCCGGCGTTGGCCTCAGAATCGGCGTTGTCGTTGGAGCAGGCACTCAACCCGAGAGCAGCAATAATACCCAGTGAGCCGAGGGCCATAGCAGCCCGGCGATGAGGCGAGCGCAGGTTAATGTGATCGCGACGCATATGCTGTGTCCTCCTGAAATCACGTCAATCTGACAAATAAAACAGTCCCCGCACCATCTTCATGGAGGGGTTCGTATCCAGTCGTGAACACACTATCATATTGAAAACAGTTCTCATTATCAGAAAACAACCCTCGTCAAGCCCTCAAGAGGACTGTGACGTGTCAGTGGCGGACGTGGGCTGAGTAGCGTCGTGAATTTCACCCACCAGCACTTCCAGGACGTCCTCAAGGAACAGCACACCGATGGTTTCTCCTTGCGGCGAAATCACGCGCGCGACGTGCGAACCGGTGCGCTGCATCACTTCCAGAGCATCTTCGATCTCTTCGCTGGCTGCCACATTCGACATCGATCGGATCTTTGATAGAGGTAGCGGGTCCTCGTAGCGGAATTCTGGGACGGTCATCACGTCTTTCAGGTGCAAGTAGCCGAGATAGGCTCCGTCGTTGGTGTCTTCAATCAGGAACCGAGAGAACCCGGTGTGGCGCACCGCGTCGTCGAAATCCTCCGCCGAGGAACCCAGGGGCAGGGTGATGACATCGTCCAAAGGAAGCATGACTTGTTCCGCGGTGTAGTCAGAGAATTCCAGGGCGCCCGAGAGTAAACCGGTGTTGTCGTCTAAGAGCCCGGAACGCGTGGATTCTTCAACGATGGATTGGACCTCTTCCAAGGTATAGGTCGAGTTGACCTCGTCTTGGGGTTCGACTTTGAACAATTTCAGCACGACATTGGCCGCAAAGTTCAAAAACAACACCAGCGGACGTAATACTTTGTCCAGGGCCACCAGCGGTACAGCAAGCACCAGAATCGCCCGATCGGCCAGGGTCACAGCCGCATTTTTGGGCACCATCTCACCAAAAGTCACGTGCAAGAAGGTCACGATCAACAACGCCAAGATAAAGGCGGTGGTATCGGCGACCGGATCAGGGAGTCCAGTAGCCTGCAGCGGAATACTAAACAGATGGTGGATAGCCGGTTCGGAGACATTGAGGATCAGCAGCGAACAAACCGTAATGCCCAGCTGACAGACCGCCAGAATGTGGGTGACGTGTTCCATCGCATACAGGGCGGTATTGGCCAGCTTTGACCCGTTTTCGGCCTTAGGTTCAATCTGCGAGCGCCGGGCACCCATGACCGCAAACTCACCGGACACAAAGAAAGCGTTGCCCAGCAAGAGAACAACGAGCCAGATGATACCTGAGACGTGCTCATCCATCGTTAGCTCTCACCCGCCTCTACGGAAGGAGCGCCTGACATTGAGGTACCCGTCTTCGTTTTAGAGGTATCCGGAACCGCCGGGATATATTTCAAACGGTCGACTCGGCGACCGTCCATTTTGATGACTTCTACAGTGCCGTCATCGAGGGTCACCTGATCCCCGATATCGGGCACACGCCCCAGGGCGGCCATGATGAACCCGCCAACGGTTTCATAGGCGCCGTTTTCGGGAACTTTTAATTCTGGAATCTGAGCCATCAATTCGTCGGGACGCAACAGTGCAGGGAAGAACCAGTGCCCCGATGCTGTCTGCAACACTCCCGGACGAATTTTGTCGTGTTCGTCCGAAACCTCTCCAACGATTTCTTCCACGAGGTCTTCTAGTGTCACGATACCGGCGGTGCCACCGTATTCATCAACGACGACAACCATCTGCAGACTCACCGCGCGCAATTCAGTCAACAGCGAATCGAGGTGCATGGTTTCTGGAACCCGAGCCAAATCGGTCATGATATCGGCAGCCACCATGTCACCGCGTTGGTCTTTGGGAACGGCGATTGCTTTCTTCACGTGCAACACGCCACGAATCGTGTCGGCAGAATCCTCAATCACCGGGAACCGAGAGACGCCGGTTCGCCGGGCAGCATCGATGACTTCCAACAGCGATTGGTCGACCTCCACAGTTTCAACTCTCATGCGCGGTGTCATCACATCGGCGGCGGTGCGGTCAGCGAAACGCAATGTGCGGTCCACAAAGAGCGCGGTGTCCCCGTCGAGTGTGCCCATCTCCGCGGAGCGACGAACCAAGGAGGAAAGTTCCTCGGGGGTCCGGGCCCCGGAAATCTCCTCTTCAGCTTCCAGCCCCAGGGTTTTGAGCACGCGGTTCGCAAAGCCGTTGAGTAGCAGAATCACCGGCTTGAAAATCGCGGTGAAAATCAGCTGTGCCCGAGCCACCGTGAGCCCGACATCCAGAGCCTTCGCGATCGACAGGTTCTTGGGGACCAGCTCTCCCATCAGCATCGACAGGATTGTCGCGATCACCATAGAGATCAGCAGCGAGACCGAGGAAGAGATCGCATCGGGTAGTCCCAAGGCCTGCATCGGGGTTTCCAAAATGGTGCCCAGCGCCGGTTCCATAACGTAACCGGTCAATAGCGTGGTCAACGTGATCCCCAGCTGACAACTCGACAACTGGGTGGAGAGTGACTTCAGGCATTTCAGCAGGGGAATGGCTTTGCGGTTGCCGTTATCGACCATGCGTTGCACGGTCGGAACATCCAAGGAAATCATGGAGAACTCCACGGACACAAAAAAGCCGTTACCACCGATCAGCAGTAAGCCAAGTCCGAAAAGTAACCATTCCATCAAAAATCACCGCCAGCCTTGTAGGACGGTGGTCACCGACAGGATCAAAGCATGAGGCACGCACGGCCAACTAGAAGGCTCCGATCCGCGGGCGGACTGCTGCGTTGCCCGGTGAGAGTTTTTACGCGGGGATCTATGCATGATAAGTACAGTATAAGCATTGATTCTGGTTGCGGTGGCCCTGCCCGCAACCAACAGGGCCACCAGCCGGGACTACCAAGATTGAGCCACTGCCCGTCCTTCTTCGTACCCGGAGGCCGACTGCACTCCAAAGACCGCGCGCTCGTGGAATTCTTCCAGTGTTGAGGCGCCGGCATAGGTCATCGAAGATCGCACACCCGAGGTGATCCTATCCAGCAGGTCCTCCACCGAAGGGTGGTCGGGATCAATGTACATTTTCGACCCGGAAATACCCTCTTCAAACAACGCTTTACGAGCGCGCTCGTAGGCGGAATCTTCCCGGGTGCGTGCCGAGACGGCCCGGGACGAGGCCATCCCGAAGTTTTCCTTATATTTACGCCCCGAGGAGTCCACTACGATGTCGCCCGGAGATTCGTAGGTACCTGAAAACCAGGAGCCGATCATGACCTGCGAGGCGCCAGCCGCCAAAGCAAGAGCCACATCACGGGGATGCTTTACTCCTCCATCGGCCCAGACCGAGGCCCCGCGAGCCCGCGCGGCTGCTGCACATTCCAGTACCGCCGAGAGCTGAGGACGCCCCACTGCGGTCATCATCCGGGTGGTGCACATCGCCCCGGGACCCACACCGACCTTAATAATGTCGGCCCCAGCATCGATCAGGTCATTGGTGCCATCTGCGGTGACAACGTTTCCGGCGACCAGGGGCACCTTCAGGTGCGAAACCTGGCTCAAGGCATCAAGCATTTTCTGTTGGTGACCATGTGCGGTGTCCACCACGAGACAATCAACACCGGATTCCACCAATGCTTCGGCCTTGCCTTTAACATCACCATTGACGCCGATGGCGGCAGCGACGTGAAGGCGTTGCTGATCGTCAACGCCCGGAGCGTAGAGGCTGGAGCGAAGTACACCGGACAGTGTCATCACCCCGACAAGCCGGTCCCCATCCAGGACCGGGGCGTAGTCGACCTGGGCTTGGTGCATCCGCTGATATAGCTCACTGAGAACGTCAGCGCGTTCCGCCATGGGAGTGCTAATGGCAGGAAGCTCGTCAGCGCCTAAGGTCATCACCGGTGCACGCATCAGTTCAGATACTGAGGTGAAGTGGTCAACACCTTCGACGTCGGTCACCAGCACCACACCACGGAAGGTCCGGCTCTCGGGGTCATCAATGACAGCAACGGCCGGATGATTGCGTTTGGCCGACAAATGCAGCACGTCCAACACCCGATCCTGCGGGGTGACCCACAATGGGGTCTCGAAGATCGGGTGGCGAGATTTGATCCAGGACGTCACTGAGGCAACCTCATCCAGGGGCAGATCCTGTGGGAGCACGCCGAGCCCGCCGCGCCGGGCAATCGTCTCCGCCATCCGCCGACCAGTGACCGCGTTCATATTCGCTGCCACCACCGGTATCTGCGAGCCCGTGCCGTCCTGGGCCGAGATATCAACAGCGGTCCGAGACGTAATCTCAGACCGGGAGGGAACAAGGAAAACATCTGAATAAGTCAGATCAGTCCGAGGTTGGGTTAAAAACTGCATACCTCTATCATGATCTACCGCACATCATCTCTCCACCTCACCACACCGATAATCCCTGGGGCGAGCACCACGTTTTTCAGCTGCCCCGGTTTATCCCGCTATTCGGGCCCGTGAAACCGCCATTGTCTAGAACTTGCGCTGTTGGCAAACAGCCTGACTTCTTCGTCGGACAGTACCTCCTGGCTGTGGCTTACGTGACGCGATCACAGCTATGATGAAAGAACGTGCTTTCGGCACGGTGTCGCGGACGATGACATGTCCGCAGGCACCTGCGCAGAGAGCTGAACAATACACGTGGCGGACTGTTTCTCAGCCACCCGTTGAGAGCGTCTCGCCCCAACACAAACTGACTACGGAAGAGGCTTTCACCGTGCCAGAACTGACATCGGCCCAGCTGTCAGAAGAATTCCCCGGCAATGAGTGGCTAGTGGCGGATATATACGAAAAGTACAAGGCCGATCGTTCATCTGTGGACCCCAAGTGGGCCGAGATCTTCGCTCGCCTTGAAGGAACTGCAGCAACACAGCAGAAACGGCATGGTGGTGACAGCGATAAGGGCACCTCACGCTCTGCTCAACCACAGCAGAAAAACGCGTCGACGAAGTCGAGCGCAACGTCAACGACCAAGAAGGAATCGAACTCTCAATCCTCCGCATCGTCGTCCTCTTCTTCGTCTTCGCCTTCCTCCTCAAAGTCTTCCGGCCCGAAGGTTCGTCGGGCTGAGGGCTCCAGCGAAAAGGCCATCCCGTCTGAGCCCCCGAAGTCCAAGCAGAAAAAGGACGAGGAGTCCCACCAGGGTGAGGACACGTGGACCCAGCTCAAAGGTGCCACCAAGGCCATTGCTTCCAACATGAACGCCTCGCTGTCGATGCCGACAGCGACCACCGTGCGCGATGTGCCGGTCAAGGCGCTCATTGATAACCGCGTGGTGATCAACAACAGCCTGAAGCGTGCACGCGGTGGCAAGGTCTCGTTCACCCACCTGATCGGGTATGCCGTCATCAAGGCCCTGGTCAAAAACCCGGGCATGAACACGCTGTACCGCGAAGAAGGCAATAAGAAGTACGCAGTCCAGCCCGCACACATCAATTTCGGCCTGGCCATCGACCTGCCCCAGAACGACGGGTCGCGCGTGCTGGTTCAGCCCAGCATCAAAAAGGTCGAGTCGATGAACTTCCGCGAGTTCTGGGAAGCTTATGAAGAGCTCGTCTCCAAGGCTCGCAACAACAAGCTCACGCTGGACGACCACTCCGGGACCACCGTCTCGCTAACCAACCCCGGTGGTATCGGAACCGTACACTCGGTGCCCCGCCTGTCGGAGGGTCAGGCCGCCATCATTGGTGTTGGCGCTCTGAACTACCCGGCGGCCTTCCAGGGCACCTCGCAGGAAGTGTTGTCGAGGTGGGCGGTGTCTAAGACCTTGACTTTGACCTCGACCTACGATCACCGTGTCATCCAGGGCGCTGCCTCTGGAGCCTTCCTCAACGACGTGCACCAGTACTTGCTGGGCGCTGATGGCTTCTACGACGAGATCTTCAAGACCTTGCGTATTCCGTACGAGCCAGTGCGTTGGAAGCCCGACGTGCAGGTCAACCCCGGTGACGAAATCGGCAAGGTCGCCCGCATCCAGCAGCTGATCGCCGCTTACCGGACCCGCGGTCACTTGATGGCCGATGTGGACCCGCTCGAGTACCGGATGCGCACCCACCCGGACTTGGACATTATCCAGCACGGACTGACGCTGTGGGATCTGGATCGTTCTTGGGCAACCGGAAATTTCGGTGGCAAAAGCTCGATGCTGTTACGCGATATTCTGGGCGTTTTGCGCGATGCTTATTGTCGCAATACCGGTGTGGAGTACATGCACATTGACTCCCCCGAAGAGCGTGAGTGGTTCCAGGACAAGCTGGAGCACCCCTACTCCAAGCCCAGTCGGGAAGAGCAGCTACACATTCTCAGCCGTCTTAACGCCGCCGAAGCGTTTGAAACCTTCTTGCAGACCAAATTCGTCGGCCAGAAGCGGTTCTCCTTGGAGGGCAGTGAGTCACTGATCGCTCTGTTGGACGCTGCCATCGGTGATGCCGCCGATGATGGTCTCGACGAGGTCGCTATTGCTATGGCGCACCGGGGCCGGTTGAACGTGCTAACCAATATCGCCGGTAAGACCTACACCCAGGTCTTCCGCGAGTTCACCGGCAATATCGATCCGGAAACCGTGCAGGGCTCTGGTGACGTGAAGTATCACCTCGGTACCGGAGGAACCTTCACCTCCTATAACGGCAACACCACCAAGGTGTCGCTGGCTGCTAACCCCTCCCACTTGGAGGCTGCTGACCCGGTACTGGAAGGTATCGTGCGCGCCAAGCAGGATCGTCTGGACCGCGGTTCTGACTCACCGACTTCCTACTCGGTGATGCCGATTTTGGTCCACGGTGACGCCGCAATGGCCGGCCAGGGCGTGGTGTACGAAACCTTCGCCCTCTCGCAATTGCGGGGATACCGTACGGGGGGTACCATCCACGTGGTCGTCAACAACCAGGTTGGTTTCACCACTCCTCCCTCCCAAGGACGTTCCTCCACCTACGCCACCGATGTGGCCAAGTCGGTCAACGCTCCGGTCTTCCACGTCAACGGTGACGATCCCGAATCCGTGGTGCACGTGGCCAAGCTGGCCTACGACTACCGCGAGCGGTTCCACAAGGACATTGTGATCGACCTGGTCAGCTACCGCCGTCGTGGTCACAACGAGGGTGACGACCCCTCGATGACTCAGCCGCGGATGTACAACCTGATCGAAAATAAGCGCTCGGTCCGTAAGCTCTACGTCGAGACGCTGGTCGGTCGTGGCGATATCACTCAGGAAGAAGCCGACTCGGCCATGCAGGACTATAAGGATCGTCTGGAGCGGGCCTTCGCCGAAATTGGCGAAGCCGAAACCTCCCCGATCCCGATCTTGGGTTCAGCGCACGGTTCTCACGAAACCAGCGAAGAATACGTTCCGGAAAAGACCGCTATTTCCGAAGAAGTGTTGCGCCGGATCGGAGAAGCCCACACGGAGTACCCCGAAGGATTCACCGTTCACAAGAAACTCAAGTCGATGCTGGAAAAGCGCGCGAAGATGTCGGTCGACGGCGACATCGACTGGGGCTTTGCCGAACTGCTGGCCTTCGGTTCTCTCCTCATGGAAGGTACACCGGTGCGCGTGACCGGTCAGGACACCCGACGCGGTACATTCGTACAGCGCCATGCCGTGTTCTACGACCGCGAAACCAACGACGAATGGACCCCGCTGGCCAACCTGTCTGAGGACCAGGCGAAGTTCTGGATCTACAACTCGCCACTGAGCGAGTTTGCCTGCGTTGGTTTTGAATATGGCTACTCCGTGGAGCGTCCCGACGCGCTGGTGGCGTGGGAAGCCCAGTTCGGTGACTTCGCCAACGGTGCTCAAACCGTTGTGGATGAGTTCATCTCCTCGTCCGAACAGAAGTGGAGTCAGCACTCCTCCTTGGTGATGTTGCTACCACACGGCTACGAAGGACAGGGTCCTGACCACTCCTCGGCGCGTATCGAGCGCTACCTACAGCTGTGCGCACAGCACAACATGCGTGTGGTCCAGCCTTCCTTTGGTGCCAACCACTTCCACCTGTTACGTGAGCAGGCTTACTCCACGCCACGGCGTCCGCTGATCGTGTTCACCCCGAAGCAGCTACTACGTCGCCGTGAAGCCAGCTCGGAGATCGCCGACTTCACTCAGCACGGTTTCCGTCCGGTCATGGGAGACGACAAGATTGGCTCCAACGCCCAACGCGTTCTGCTGGTCTCGGGTCGTCTCTACTACGATCTGCTGGATCGTCGCACCAAGAACGAGGATTATTCCACCGCGATCGTCCGCGTCGAGCAGCTGTACCCGTTGCCGACCCAGGAGATCCAGGAAGAACTGAAGAAATATCCCGAGGCAAATCTCACCTGGGTTCAGGATGAGCCGGAGAACCAGGGGCCGTGGCCGTTCATGGCCGTCAACCTGGCCCCCGAACTGGATCGCGAGATTAACGTCATCTCCCGTCCAGCCTCAGCCTCCCCGGCAGCCGGCAGCAAGCCGCGGCACGATCAGGAGCTGGAAGAACTGCTCGACGAGGTCTTCGGAAAGTAAGTTCTCCTGCTGACCAGCTACGGCACGTGTCTCACCTTCCCATCACCGGGTTGATTGGGCCACGTGCCGTAGCTGTATCCCTTGCCGTGACCGTGGCCTGATTCGTAGCATCGAAGATATGCCCTCCATACCATCGTTGCCCGAGCTGACCCTGACACGACCGCTCGTTGTTGCCCCCATGGCTGGAGGCCCCAGCACTGCCCAGCTTGCCATCGCCGTGGCGGCAACAGGTGGGTTTCCGTTCCTGGCCGGTGGCTATCTCAGTGCCGAGGCGCTCAAAGCGCAAGTGGACGCCTACACCGAGGCCACCGATGCACCCGCTGGTGTGAACCTGTTCGTCCCCGACCCCGCGGCCCAAGAGATCGACGAAGACGTGTACCTCAAGTACCGCCACCAGATCATCTCGAAACTGAAGCTAGACCCACAACTCCTGCCAGAAGCGCCGATCTACTCCGATGACGCTTTCAATGACAAGCTCAACGTGACGCTGAGCTCCTCGATCCCGGTCATCTCCTTTACCTTTGGTTACCCGACAGCTCAGGTCATCGATCGTGTCCACCAGGCCAGGCGCTGGGTGGCGCTCAATGCCACCAGCTGTGCTGGTATTGATGCAGCTGTGCGCCACGGGGCCGACCTGCTCATCGTCCAAGGTCCTGATGCCGGTGGGCATCGGGCCAGTGTCCCCGATGCCGATCACTTCGACGCCTCACCCAGCACCGGCGAACTACTCGCTTATGCGGCCCGACACCACCGGGTGCCCGTTATCGCCGCAGGTGGGATCGCCGGCCCCCACGATGTGGCCGAATTATTGGCCGAAGGCGCAACAGCGGTTCAGGTTGGCACCTTATTCTTGGACGCAGTAGAAGCTGGCACCAAGCAGACCCACCGTCTCGGACTGCGCAACCTGATCGATCGCGATACCGTGATCACCCGGGCATTCACCGGCCGTCCAGCCCGGGCCATCCGCAACCAATTCACGGATGCTTTGTCTGATCAGGCCCCCGACCTATACCCGCAGTTGCACTATCTCACCTCAGGGATTCGCAAGCAGGCTGATCAGCAGCACAATCCCGAACACCTAAATCTCTGGGCAGGAACTGGTTTCCGCAACATTCAGCATCTGCCCGCTGCCGAAATTGTGGAACATTTGCTGAGCGCGTCCACGCTCGCTGACCATCCACAGCGGCTGGCCGGTTTGCGCTCATCAGGCTGATCACGCGGCACATAGCAGTGCTCATCGATTCTGCGCGAATCCGCGGTAGCGTTGAGACAATAACGGATTGAGACAGAAAGATACCAACAGCATGGAATTTCGGCAGATACGACTGGCCTCAGTGGGTGGAGAACACCTCGCCGGGCTGGGCGATCCACGTGCCATGGGGTGGTTGGGCAGAGTTCTCGCCAAGAGTCATCACCCCGACGTTTTGGTAGAAAGCTACGTCCTGGCCGCCCCCCAAGAGCCCATCGAGGCGATGTCCTATCGTTGGGAAGAAGAAGCACTACCCCGGTTCAGCAACGACACTGAAAACCGGTTGCTCATCGCGTTGAATAGTTCCGACACGAAGTATGTGCCTACCTCGGCACGAGCTCGGCTGAACTTGGCCAACATCATCGATAAAGCGACTCAACAAGGCCTCGAGGTATTTGTTGTTGGTCCCTTGCCCGGTCTGGATCAGGATGCCAACCAGAAGTTACGCGAACTTAACGCTGCCTACCGGAATGTGGCCCAGCGCCGCAACGTATTCTATGTTGATGTCTTTGAAGCATTGGTCGACCATAACCAGTACCAGCAGGATCTCGCATCAAACCAGGGTCTGCCCGGCCAGTCTGCCTACGGGCTGGTGGCGTGGCTGGTGCTACACCGGGGGTGGTATCGCTGGATGAATCTACCCGAGAACCTCGGATCGCAATCCTAATCGCGTCAAAGCGCAACAGGCACGGGTGCTAAAATTTACCAAGAATTCATTCACCACCGTCTTGAGGCGCTAGAAAGGAGTTGCGCCATGGGTAAGCGTGGTCGTAAGCGCAAGGATCGTCGCAAGAATAAGGCCAATGGCGGAAAACGCCCTAATGCTGGCTAACGTGGCGTGAGGCCACACAAGATTTTCCCGAAGGTGGACGAATTTTTTCGTCCACCTTCGTTGTATTTCGAAGGGTTAGTGTGAACTTTCTGCCCGAATCTCACTGATACGCACCATGATTTTCGACTTCAGCGAATCCGGGGCCTTTTCAGTACAGGACCGACGGACCACCGAGCGAATAATGCATTCCAAGTCATATTCTGCACTACACTCTTCGCACTCATTCAGGTGCCCCTGTACATCTTCAATATCACTGTGGGAGAGCACCCCATCAAGATACTCATAAATTCGTTGGATACGGGAATCGGAAGGATTACCACTCTCCCGGCAGCCTGTCACATTGCAGTGTGCATCGTCTGGTGTCTGCCCCATGAGCGAACCTTCCTCCTTACTTTTTCGTCTTCTGTTTCGTTTGGTCTTCCACTGCTGCTCGGATCCCCCGGTCCGCGGCATAGTCCGTAAGCCGTTCCCGCAACATTTTCCGACCCCGGTGCAGTCGCGACATCACCGTTCCAATGGGAACATCGAGGATCTCAGAAATTTCCTTATAGGCAAATCCCTCAACATCGGCGAAATACACCGCCAGCCGGAACTCTTCCGGAATCTCTTGCAGAGCTTTTTTCACATCAGCATCCGGCAACCGATCCAGGGCCTCTGTCTCCGCCGACCGCAACCCTGTTGAGGAGTGCTCGGCGGCTTGGACCATATGCCAGTCCTCGACGTCCTCGGTGCCCGATTCCTGAGGCGAACGCTGACGCTTGCGGTACAAGTTGATGTAGGTATTGGTCAGAATCCGGTACAACCAGGCCCGCAAATTCGTGCCCGGCTTGTACTGGTGGAACGAGGAAAATGCCTTGGTAAAGGCTTCCTGGACGAGATCTTCAGCATCGGCGGGATTCCGTGTCATGCGCAAGGCGCCAGCATAAAGCTGGTCCACGTACTGCATGGCGTCCCGCTCGAAGCGTTCTTTGCGCTGTTCGAGAGACTCGGTTTTCGGATCGATGCGGTCGGTGTCTGGCGAGGAGTCTGCGGACGGGGCAGGATCTGTCGTACTCATTACAGCCCAGTCTAAGCGCTGTTGAGTCCGTCCCGTGCCATGTGGCCGTGCCGGTGTCTTCGCTACTGCCGTTGGCATCGAGCTCCTCCTCCACATTCTCTGTCCGTCAGGTCCGATACGCCCAGCGAGCGGTGACCGACACTGTTCTACTAACCCGTATAGCTCTCCGGCGGTCTCAGATATTCCTCAGCATTCGGTTCGCTATGCCACAGTCGCTAGGCTAGAACCTAGTTCATCAGACGTCACCGGCTGAAACGAGATATCGTTCGTGTCCTCACCTTCCCTTGCTGATCATCCCGCCGACAAGCTCTGGCAGGCCCCCCACGCCAGGGGCCCCGTACGGGCCACCGTAGAGATCCCCGGCTCCAAATCACTAAGCAATCGCTATCTGGTGCTAGCGGCTCTGGCTAAGGCCCCGAGCGAATTGACCGGGGTACTCGACTCCCGCGATACCGCGCTGATGAGGGACGCCTTGGAAGCCCTGGGTGCAACCATCACCCCCGGCGATGCACCGGGAAGCTATCGCATCACCCCACTGAAACCCGGCACCCACTTCGCGGAACCGCTCACCATTGAGGTGGGCCTGGCCGGGACGGTGATGCGCTTTATTCCCCCTGTTGCCGCCCTGATGCAGGCTGAGGTCCACTGCGTGGGTGACCCCGAAGCCAGTGCCCGCCCGATGGGCCCCTTGCTGGAGGGGCTGCGTCAGGCCGGAGTGCGCATCACCGCAGAGACTACCCCGGTGGCTCATCTGCCTTTCACGGTCTACGGCACCGGCTCCGTGCCCGGCGGCACTGTTTGTATCGACGCGAGCGGTTCCTCCCAGTTTGTATCCGGTCTTTTGCTCTGCGCGGCCCACTACGAGCGCGGACTGTCGATCCGTCACACCGGGTCCAGGGTTCCCAGCCCAGAACACGTTGGCATGACTCTCAAGGTCCTCGCCGAGGTCGGCGTCGAGACCGCGTCCCCGGAGCCCGGGCACTGGATCGTCTCCCCTGGCCCCATCCGAGCCCGCAACACCGCGGTCGAGCCCGACCTGTCTAACGCTGGCGTGTACTTGGCCGCCGCGGTGATCACCGGTGGAAGGGTCTCCATCCCCCACTGGCCCCGGGAGACCACCCAGATTGGTGACCGGTGGCAGCAGATCCTGCCACGGTTCGGCGCCGATGTGCAGTGGGCTCCAAACCCCGAGGATGACGCCTCTGGCACCCTGACAGTCACCGGTCAAACAGATTCGACTGGGAAACCGATCATCCTCGGTGCCGGGGAAATTGCCGGCGCCGCCGAGTTGGTGCCGACCATTGCGGCCCTAGCCCTTGTCGCAGATTCCGAGACCGCACTGACCGGGATCGGTCATTTGCGCGGCCACGAAACCGACCGATTGCACGCCATCGTCACCGAGGCCACGAAACTCGGCGCCCGGGTTCATGCCACCGACACCGCCCTGTACTTCAGCCCGTCGGAGCAGTTGCGCCCGGCGACCTTGGATTCCTGGGCCGACCACCGGATGGCAACCTTCGGCGCGCTGGCCGGTTTGCACATCCCCGGGGTCAGCGTCCGTGATATCACCACCACCTCCAAAACCATGCCACGGTTCCCGCTGGCTTGGTCGGAGCTCTTCGGCCTCGAGGCCACGGCAGAGAGGACGATGGTACAAGGATGAGCCGGTTCACCATTGATTACTCCGATTTTGACGAGTCGTCGGCCCGCACTCGCCCATCCAAGCGGGGCTCCCGGCCGCGCACTAAGCAACGCCCTGAGCACCACGACGCCGCGTTGGGACGAGTCATCGCCGTAGATCGCGGTCGCTATACGGTCTACCTGCCCGCACAACAACCCGGAGGACGTTCCTCCACCCTGCATCAGCCACGTACTGTGGTCGCGATGCGCGCCAAAGAGATGCGCCGAACCGCGATCGTGGTCGGTGACCGGGTGGCTGTGGTCGGCGATCTCTCCGGGGCCGACGGAACCCTGGCCCGCATCGTGCGCCTAGCAGACCGCCAGAGCGTACTGCGCCGCTCGGCCGATGACTCCGACACCTATGAGCGCATCGTGGTCGCCAACGTGGATCTGCTCGTGATCGTCGTCGCCGCCGCTGATCCGGAACCGCGCACCGGTTTTATCGATCGCGCCCTGGTTGCAGCCTTTGATGCCGGCATTACACCCCTGTTGTGTGTAACCAAAACCGATGTGGCTTCTGCCCAACCCCTCGTCGACCACTACGCCGATGTTGATCTGGAGATCATTACCACCTCAGGGGATCCACACACTGCCGATCACACTGAGCTGAATGCCGAGGACGTCCACCGGCTCGCTGAGCGTCTCACCGGACACCGTAGCGCACTTGTGGGGCCCTCCGGCGTCGGCAAGTCCACCTTGCTCAACGCGCTGACCGGCGCTGACCGCGCCACCGGTCACATCAATCCCACCACCGGACGCGGCCGACACACCTCCTCCTCGGCGGTAGCGGTCCCATTGCGTGGCGAGCACACCGATGACACCGAACCGTCCTGGCTCATCGATACCCCCGGAATCCGTTCCTTTGGGCTCGGACTGGTCGATCCTGATGACGTGGTGGCCGGATTCCAGGAACTTCTGCCTGCTATTGCCGATTGCCCACGCGGGTGCACCCACCGTGAGCAAGCCCGCGAGTGTGCCCTGGATGACTGGGTGGACTCCGGTCACGCTGGAAGTTCTGGGCCGGCCCGGTTGGCCTCGTTGCGCCGATTACTCGCCAACCGTGTTTCCAGCCCCGGCGACGAGGTAGCAAGAGGGTAATCTAATGAGCATGGCACTCGACAACAGCTGGCAAGGCTACCGTGATGACCTGAATCTCGCGCTGACCATTGCCGATAGCGTAGACGCCGTCACGACCGCTCGCTTTCACGCTCAAGACCTTCAGGTCTCCACCAAGCCAGACCTCACCCCGGTCACCGATGCCGATCGAGCCGCCGAGCAGCACATTCGCAACCAGCTAGCCCGTGCCCGCCCCCGCGATGCGATCTTGGGTGAAGAATTCGGTACCGAGGGCAATTCCTCCCGACGCTGGATCATCGATCCGATCGACGGAACCAAGAACTTTGTGCGAGGGGTGCCCGTGTGGGCCACGCTCATCGCCCTGGTCGAAGACGGGATCCCTGTCGTTGGCGTCGTTTCGGCCCCGGCACTACACCGGCGCTGGTGGGCCGCTCAAGGAAGTGGTGCCTTCACCGGTCGGTCGCTGGCTCGAGCAACCCAGCTTCATGCCTCCAACGTGAGCGTGATTGATGACGCGTCGCTGTCTTTCTCCTCGCTGGAGGGCTGGCGCCACCGCGGTAATATTCGCGAATTTTTGGAATTGACCTCAACAGTCTGGCGGGTGCGGGCCTACGGGGATTTTTGGTCCTACATGCTCGTGGCCGAAGGCGCAGTCGACATCGCCTGCGAGCCAGAACTCGAACTCTACGACATGGCCGCGCTCGTGCCGATCGTGACCGAAGCCGGTGGTCGGTTCACCTCACTGGACGGAGAACCCGGACCCTACGGCGGACATGCACTGGCCACCAATGACCTGCTGCACGATGAGGTCCTGGAGCGTCTCAACCCCAGCCTGCGCGGACAACAACGAGCCCAATGACGAAAACTATCGGCACCAGGGTCCGAGCTCGACTACACCCCGCCGTCCTCTTGGCCGTGGGGCTAGCCGGTGTGACCGGAGCCGTGGTGCGCTGGCTGGTCACCGTGGTCTTCCCCAACCCCAGTCTCACCCCCGGTGGCCTGACCACAGTCCCCCATGGACTCGGGTTTTCCTCGACCATCTGGGAACTGATCGTCATTAACCTCATCGGATCTTTTCTCCTCGGCATCGTCAGCGGCAGGCTGGCGACCTCACCCCGAGTGCAACGCCAACACCTGCCCAGCTGGCTACCACCAGCACTCACCACCGGTTTTCTCGGGTCCTTCACCACTGTCTCCGCCATGATGGTCTCCTACACCACCGGAGTCTGGGTATTAGGCTCAGTCGTCGGGCCCTCACCTGCCACCACTGTTGTCATCGCGATGCTCAGTGGCGCGCTACTGCTAGCCGGTGTGCTCGTGGCCGGCACCGCAGTCGCGCTGTGGGGCTACCGGCTGGGTTCCCGCCACTGTGCTTCAAGGCCAAGTCACCCGGCGCCCAGCACAGAGGAGTCGGCGTGATCGCCATCGCGTTCGTGGTAGCCGCTTTTTTCGGAGCCGTTACCCGCTACGTGGCGGATGTTTTGCTTCCGCGCTACGGTATTTTGCTCGCTAACATCGCTGGGTCGGCCATCGCCGGTGTGGTCGGTGGTTTGATGCTCGGTTATGCGGATCTGGCCGAACAGGCCAGGCTGATTTGGATTACGGCGTTAGCAGGTTCGCTCACCACATTCTCCACGGTCTCCATGTCCACCGCCCACCACGTCATGGCTGGAAACCTTGGGCGAGCGGTTGGCACCTGGACTCTTCACATCGTCGCCAGTCTGGCCGTGGCCACTCTGGGATTCACCCTGGCTATCACGTCGTTTAGCTGATTTCGCACCCCCAAAGATTCGCAACGTTGCCAAGCGCTACTGATCCAATAAATTCGAACGGATCAAGAACCGTTTGCCTTCCGGGGCTTCCACCGAGAAGCCTGCGCCACGGCCGTCGACAACATCTAAACACAGCCGAGTATGTTTCCAGACCTGAAACTGTTCAGCGGATATCCAGAACGGTAGCGTCTGACCTTCGCGGTCAGGTCGGTGGCCTTCACCTGGCGGGCCGGACATCTCGAACGTGCCCAGTAAAACGTCTGAGGCGCCCGTCTTAAAATCTCCGATCGGGAAACACATCGGCGAGGAGCCATCACAACATCCGCCTGACTGGTGAAACAGCAGGGGACCATGAAAAGCCCAAAGCTTTTGCAACAGCTCAAAGGCAGATCGAGTCATCGATACCCGGGAAAAATCTTCTCCGCTTATTTCTGGGCGGGCGACCAAAAATATCTCTGGGTCCGCGTTCTTCTCGGCAGTGTCGCTATGTGACGACATGGTGCCCTCCTTTCAGGGTATGCTTCACAGAAGCGTTGACCGGGCCCAGAACGCCACAGCATCCGCAGGCCCGGTCTTGTTCACTCAGTTGCTTTCGCTCGCGTTTAGAAGAAACCTAAAGCGGAATCGGAATAGGACACCAATAGGTTCTTCGTTTGTTGGTAATGCTCCAACATCATCAGGTGCGTTTCGCGTCCAATACCGGAGGACTTATACCCGCCAAAGGCCGAGTGGGCCGGATAACTGTGATAATTATTCACCCACACACGGCCCGCTTGAATATCTCGACCAGCCCGATAGGCTCTCGTACCATTCCGCGACCACACGCCAGCGCCCAAACCGTAGAGCGTGTTATTTGCAATCGAGATTGCCTCGTCGTAATCCGCGAAGGTCGTGACAGCGACGACAGGACCGAAGATCTCTTCCTGGAAGACACGCATATCATTCTTCCCTTTAAAGATAGTGGGTTGGACATAGAACCCCTCCGCGAGGTCTCCCTCCAGTTCAGCACGGCCACCGCCTGTCAGGACTTCCGCGCCTTCCTTAACTCCAATGTCCAGGTAAGACAGGATCTTCTCGAGCTGATCATTGGAAGCCTGTGCACCAATGACCGTGTCCGAATTGAGCGGGTCACCGTGACTAATGCGCTGAGTGCGAGCTACCGCCTGCTCCAAGAAGTCATCGGCGATCGATTCCTGCACGAGCGCTCGAGACGGGCAGGTGCAGACTTCGCCCTGATTGAGTGCAAAGAGCACAAACCCTTCTTGTGCTTTGTCGAAGAACGCATCATCGGCAGCCATCACGTCCTCGAAGAAAATATTTGGGGACTTACCACCTAGCTCCAGGGTTACGGGGATAATGTTTTCTGACGCATACTGCATGATGAGTCGACCTGTGGTGGTCTCGCCGGTAAAAGCAATCTTTCGAATCCGCGGATTCGAAGCCAATGGCTTACCGGCTTCCAGCCCAAATCCATTGACCACGTTGACGACCCCCGCAGGCAGCAGGTCCCCAATTAACTCCAACAGCACCAGAATCGAAGCCGGAGTTTGCTCAGCTGGCTTGAGCACGACAGCGTTTCCTGCTGCCAGCGCTGGAGCCAGTTTCCACACCGCCATCAACAGCGGGAAGTTCCAGGGAATGATTTGCCCGACAACGCCCAGCGGTTCGTGAAAATGATACGCGGTGGTGTCATCGTCAATTTGGGACAGCCGACCCTCTTGAGCGCGTATCGCCCCTGCGTAATAGCGGAAGTGGTCAATCGCCAAGGGAAGATCTGCGTTTAGGGGTTCTCGGATGGCTTTACCATTATCCCAGGTCTCAGCCACCGCAAGCTCTTCAAGATGTTGCTCCATCCGGTCCGCGATCTTCAACAGAACTCCGGCCCGTTCGGCCGCCGAGGCTTTGCCCCACGCTGATGCTGCAGCTTGTGCCGCATCGATCGCGACGTCAATGTCCTCCGCGGTTCCGCGAGCGACCTCGGTGAAGACTTTGCCGGTCACTGGAGTAATATTCTCGAAGTACTGACCTTTGACTGGTGCAACCCACTCGCCACCGATGTAATGGTCGTATCGTGATTTAAATTCCACCAGCGCGCCAGGCTGGCCGGGGTGTGCATATTGTGTCATCCTGACCTCCTAAAAACGGGAGTCCGTTGTTACGGTTACTCTTCAGAGACTCCTTGAATATGATCCTAATCACATGCCGGTTGCAGGCGGGTTGCAACGCATCCCGTCGATTTCACCAGTGCGCTCGAGGTTCAAGACAATTTCCGTTCGGCGCGGATGCTGCTCGGGCAGAATTTTGAGTGCAAGCATCATGACTTGCTCGTCTTCCTCGTCGTGACACGTATCGAGATACTTCAGCACTTGCTCGGCATTGGCTCTCTCCAGAACGAGCTCTCGTAACCACGTCGCCACTCGATGGCGCACCTCAAATACCCCCGGCGCGCCACTCTCTGGCAAGAACGATTGACTGCCGAAACCCAACGCCTGGTCAAGATCACCAGAGCGCAAGGCGTTCCATAGTTCCACGACATCAAGCTCCAGCGACGCCACAAGCCGATAGGGTCGAGACTCGACTTCAACAGCAAGCGCCGGTCGCGCAGCTAGGAATTTTCGCAAGCGGGTCATTTCAGCGCGCACCGTGACCACGTGCTCACCAGAGCCGAAAAGTTGCTCACTCAGCTCTTCCGCGCTCATGCCTCGACCGCGCTGATGTGCCTCCCAGCACAACAAGAAAAGAATTTCCGCATGACGTTGGCTCAGCTCTACGGCATTTCCCGCACCATCGACCAGCAAGGGCTTGGCTCGGCCGACCGCACTCAGTGTCGTGGGCCCAAGCCCCGCCTGCACCCCACCGTGATAGAGACACGTTGGCATGCGGTCCGCGTAGAGCTCTCGCAGGTATCCTTCGCAAGCTAATCCGGTGGCTTTCATCAACGCCAGCGCATGCCCGGCAACGGCACGATCACCGCCCGTAATGTCCAGGGCCCCTAAGATCTTTCCGGTAATCGGGTCGCGAACAGGGACTGCGGTGCACGAGAAGCATTGGATATGGAGGGCAAAATGTTGTGTTCGTGCCACTTGAACCGGACGTCCGGTGACTAAAGCAACCGCAGGGGCGGACGTGCCCATGCTTTGCTCCGCCCAATTGGCGCCAGGACCGAAGGATAGATCCTCCGCAAGAGTCCGCGTGTGGTGGTCGCCCTCCACCCAGAGTAAGGTGCCGGCGTAATCGACGACGGCCACAATTAACCCTGACTCAGCCACGGAGTCCGTCAACACACTCCGCACCATTGGTAACAAAGCAGCAAGGGGGTGGTTTCTTCGATAGTCATCCAACTTCAGCCCGTCGTAGAACAACGGGGCGTCAGTCGACTCGGCGTCAAGAGAATGAGCGCGAGAGCGACGCCACGAGGCTTCCAACTCCGGAGGTAGCCCGCGGTAACTCGGACCACCGCTTGCGACCAGTCCTTCTCTCATCTGAGACCCACCTCAAAGAAGAGCGCTTGAATGTGATCATCATCACATACTCTAGGTGAGCCAAATACCCCTTGACAAGACCAACTCCCAGATCGAGACAGGTGAAGCTAGTTGGCTGTACTGACCGGACACGTTATTCGATGGACACGTAGACCGACTCCTCCACTGACCCTCTAACCAATTCGAGACGTCGGGAAATCTAGCTACCAATATCAGTAGCGTGAGCCACCAGACATTATCCTAAGGTGAGTCACTGCACCTCAGACGCTCAAGGATGGCCCCATCTATGGCTTCACCGACCACATTGTCGTCGAAGAAAACCGTCACAACAGTCTTCGCCGTTGGTTTGATGTTGTTCTCGATGTTTTTTGGGGCCGGGAACCTGATTTTCCCGCCCATGCTCGGTATCGAGTCCGGCGATCGGTTTGCGCCTGCAATCACCGGCTTCCTGGTGGCCGGCGTGGTCCTACCGGTCATCACGATCATTGCTGTCGCAGTGTCTGGTTCCGGCGTCAGGGATATGGCCTCTCGAGCTGGCGTCATTTTCGGTGTCATCTTCTCAGTGGTTGTCTATCTCTCCATCGGTTCGTTTTACGCCATGCCACGCGTGGCAGCGATCGGTTACGAACTCGGCATTGAATCCACCTTTGGACTATCCGGTACAGGCTGGCGCGTGTTCTTTACCGGGCTCTTCTTTGCCGTCGCGTTCGTCATTGTGCTATTCCCAGGCAAGGTGGCCGACTCCTTGGGTAAAGTCCTCACCCCCGCCCTGCTCATTCTGTTGACCGTGATGACCATCGCCGTTATTGCGTCCATGAATAATCCCCCGGTAGCTCCCACCGAGGAATACGCTTCCAGCCCGCTGATCGCCGGAATTCTTCAGGGCTACTTCACCATGGATTCCATTGCCGCTCTGGCATTCGCCATCGTGGTGGTCTCCAGCTTCGGCGCTGCTGGCATAACCAACCACAAGAGAGTGGTAAAGCTCAGCGCAATCTCGGCCTGTATCGCCGGCTTCTTCCTCATGCTGGTTTACCTCGGTCTGGGCTTTATGGGCACGCGCATGCCGAATAAAGAAAGTTATTCCGATGGCGCAGAAATTCTGTCCAGCGCGTCGAAGCTGACTTTGGGATTGACCGGAGACATCATCTTCTCCGCTGTGGTTCTGCTGGCATGCCTGACCACCGCGGTTGGTCTGATTGCTGCCTCAGCGTCGTTCTTTGAAGAACTACTCCCCCAGCTGTCCTACCGTAGCTGGGCAATGATCTTCACCGTGATCGCATTCACTCTTGCTAATCTCGGCCTGGAACGCATCCTGACGTTCTCGACACCCATCATCGGACTGATCTACCCACCCGCAATAGCCTTAATCGTCACCAGCTTGGTCCACCTGCTGGTCCCGCGTCGCCAGTTACCACTGACCTACCGCACCGGTGTCTATGTCGCGCTGATCTTCTCGGCCCTTGATCTGATCGTGTCCAACAATCTGTTCGGTGCTGAGGTCCTGGCCGAGCCACTGGCGATCATCCCGTTGTTCTCAGCGGGACTGGGATGGATGGTCCCCACCGTCGTGGCAGCAACCATTGCCTTCATCTTCGATATGCAGCGCGGCCTGACCCGAGATGATGACCTCGTCTCAGGAGAAATCCGCGACCCTCTCCAAAGAGATGAGACGCCATCGTCCGACACGAGCCAGGCACTGAATCGCTCCTAGAGGCTCGCCTTTGACGCAAAGACCCTGTTCACAAATCGATGACATGAGCGGGGCTCGGTCGTCTTATTCCCAGTTAGCCCCCATCCTGCCGAGTTCTTCCCTGCAATCCGTGACATGTCGAACGTGGACCCTTTGTTTGAGGATGAGCGTGATTCCGCTACTTCCCTTTATGTGCAACGAAAAAGCCCGCCAACTCAACGAGTTAGCGGGCCTAGGGTGGAGACGCCGGGAATCGAACCCGGGTCCGATGTGAACTTCAGTAGGCTTCTCCGTGCGCAGTCTGTTCTGAAGTTTTATCGACCTCGATCGTCCCACAGACAGGCGATCGTTCAGGTCTAGTCGGCTTCAGGTCTTCGTTGATTCCCCCGACAGGGTCAACGAACAGTGGCTATCTAATCGACGCCAGACACCGGGCCGATAGCATTCCCGGGCTGACGGACTCGATCACTGATTAGGCAGCGAGAGCGAAGTCAGTGCGCTTAGATTCGGCACTTAATTGATTGCAAAGGGCGTTTACGAGATGACTTTGCGTCCTCGGCACGCTTCCCTTACCTCAACTCACATCGTCGAAACCGATCGTCCCCTCTTCGATTATGTTCCACGAAATCGTGGATACACCAGAATAACCCGT
The DNA here is from genome assembly GCF_003185945.1 of Auritidibacter sp. NML120636. Taxonomy (NCBI): domain Bacteria; kingdom Bacillati; phylum Actinomycetota; class Actinomycetes; order Micrococcales; family Micrococcaceae; genus Auritidibacter; species Auritidibacter sp. NML120636. The sequence continues at coordinate 175,816 of NZ_QHLO01000001.1, read as the reverse complement.
CGAAAGTCCGCCCGCAAGTCACGCGAGCTCCCTGATTGCCCGGGAGCTGTGTTCTTCTGCAAAGAGCTAAAACTCCAACGCGGAGACCCCGCGCCGGTTGGCTTGCCGCATCGCTCGTTGTGCCTCACGCGCATCTTGCTGCTCACGAAGTGCTTGGCGCTTGTCAAAGTCACGCTTACCCTCGGCAACGGCGATCTCTACCTTGGCGATACCATTCTTAAAATAGAGCTTAAGTGGCACAATGGTAACGCCTTTGTCCTGGACAGCGCGCTCAAGCCGATTCAATTCTGCACGGTGTAGTAGCAATTTTCTCCGGCGTCGCGATGCATGGTTCGTCCAAGAACCGTTGAGGTATTCAGGAATGTAGACCTGTTCGAGGTAGAGCTCACCATTGGTAAACTGGGCGAACCCATCACCAATCGAGGCTTGTCCCTCGCGTAGTGATTTAACCTCAGTTCCCATCAGAGACAGCCCGGCTTCATAGGTATCTTTGATCGTGTAGTTGTGACGAGCTTTCCGGTTCGAGGCAACAACCTGGCTATTGGGGTCAGGTGTTTTTTTCCCGTTCGATTTCTTCGCCATCGTCAGCCTCACCTCTTCCCCAAGATCTCGTTGAACATACCGGGCACATCTTGTCGATCAACCCAAAAATTATACACGTCGGCCCTCTCCGAAGTCATCTAACGGGTCAGAGAGGGTCGCGACGTGGAAATAGTTAGAGCAAGCCCTCGGGGTCAACCGCGGTCCCGTCTAACAGCGTTTCAAAGTGCAAATGGCACCCGGTGGAGTTACCGGTTGTGCCGGTATAACCGATGACGTCACCCTGGTTGACCTTCTGACCTGGACTGACGACGTAACGGGTCATGTGATGGTACTTTGTGGCCAATAGCCGACCGTTAACCTGCCCGTGCGAAATGACGACGCGACGACCCGAGGTCCACACGGCCCAGTCAGCGTTCATGACCGTGCCGGACGCGGCGGCCTTGATCGGTAGACCACAGCCACCGCCATAGTCGATTCCGGTGTGAACGTATCCGCCAGCTCCTCCATAGTCAAAAGTTCCGGCTGGGGTGGGACGCCACCCAAATCCAGAAGTCTGGTAGGTATTGAGGGGAGGAACCAGACCCCACGCCGAGGAACTGCTGGAAGGTTTCGAGGATCCCGAGGAGCCCGATGATTTGGACGACTCGTTGGCCGCAGCCTCTTCTGTGACTTTTTGGTCTGCGTCACGCGAGGCCTTAGAGGCTTCTTCGGCCTTTTTCCGTGCTTCTTCAGCCTCCTTGCGCTGACGTTCCGACGCCTTAGCGGCCGCTGCTCGTTCCTCTGCTTCACGAGCCTTACGTTCCGCTTCTTCTGCTTCCTTGCGTTTGCGTTCAGCCTCTTCGACTGCCTCTTGGTATTGGCCTTCTAAGTCCGAGGTTGCTGATTCTTGATCGAGCAACTCCCGCTGACGCTGAGCGATGTCTTCGTTCACCGAAGATTGCTCGGCGCGGTTCTCGTCGATCTGCTTCTGAATCTTCGGACGTTCGGCCTTCAGTTCTTCCGTGAGCCGCTCGGTGTCGGACACCATCGTGTCCAACTCCTTCTTTGCGGCTCGAGCCTCGTCACGGGCTTTTTCTTCAGCTTCGAGAGCTTCCTCGGCCTGTGCCTGTAGCTCTTCGATTTCTTGTTCCACACCGGCGAGACGTGCGTCCGTATTACGGTCGGTGGCTGCCTGCTGGGAGGCCTGGGAAGACCGTGAGGATTGGATGCGTAGCGCCTGCTGAGTCAGTCCCATAGTCTCGGGCAGGGAGGAATCAGAAACACCGAGCATAAACGACAGATCTTGCGAGACCCCGCCACGCCGGTAGGCCTGGTGGGCAATCTGGCCAACTTCCTCGCGCGCTTGTGCAACCTGTTGTTCCGAGTCATCGATCTCGGCCTGAATTTCCTGACGACGTTGCTGGGCTGAGGTCAATCGACTCTTGAGCGACTGCACTTCATCCACGGCAGCTTGCACTCGAGACTCTGCGTCTTCAACAGCCTGTTGCGCACCGGGCAACTGCTCTTGCAACTCGTTGAGCTCCGTGACCTTTTTCCGGATGTCCTCATCGAGCCCTTCCAGGTTGGCATTCAAGTCGCCCCGGTCAGACTCCAGTTTTTGCTTTTGGCTTTCCAAATCCGACAAGGAATCAGACAAGTCTGATTCCTGCTGACGCGATTCGTCCAGCTGCTGTTGCAACTCATCGACCTTGTCCTGCGCATGGGCTGGCGCGATACTGCTGACTGTCAGCACCGCCATCAAGCCAGTCGCAATAACACACAGAGGTAGCCGGTTACGGCTCATGAAAAGTACTCCTTCACGGAACGGGGGAAGACGAAGGACTCAAGCAGGCCACTGCCGAGCTAGACCTTGAGGTATCGCCGCAATGTCAACCAGGACGAGACCGCAGCCAGAACCACGGCAATCACTATCAACAATGGTATGAGAACGAGGGCATCTTGCCCGGATATAAAGCCAGTGTCTGGATATTGGGTGGCCAACCAGTTACCAACAAAGAACTCTGCCAGTGCCCACGTCGTCACCGATGCCAGCACCGCGCCAAGGACCGCCGCCAACACACCTTCTGCCAGAAACGGGAGTTGGATCATGGATTTGGAGGCGCCGACCAAGCGCATAATCCCGGTCTCGCGTCGGCGGGAGAAGGCGGAGAGCCGGATGGTGGTCGCGATCAAAAGCGTTGCTGTCACCAACATCACCACGGCCAGTCCGACCGCAACGACTGAGGCGATGTTCATGATTGCAAATAACGACTCCAGCAATTCTCGCTGATCTGAGACCTCCTCAACGCCCGGCATATTGGCGAACATCTCGTTGATCACTTCGTATTGTTCGGGGTCTACCAATTTCACCCGGAATGATTCCGGGAGCTGGTCAGCCGTGACTACCTCAGCCATTTCGGAGTTGGCAAACTGCTCTTGGAAAATCTCCAACGCCATCTCTTGAGACTCGTACTCGTAGCTGTCGACATACTCTGCTGCTTGCGGCGATTCGAGCTGGTCTTCAATGGCCTGGCGTTGTTCATCGGTCACCGCGCCCGCCGAACAGGCCGCCGACAGGGAATTTTCGGTACACAAGAAGATCGCCACTTCAACCCGGTCGTACCAATAGCCCTTCATCTGGTTAATTTGTTGCTGAAGGAGACCGGCGGCTCCGACGAAGGTCAGGGACACAAAAGTCACCAGAATGACCGAGATGACCATCGAGAGGTTTCGGCGAATACCAGAGAAAGTCTCGCCGAAAATAAACCTAACTCTCACTGCTGACCCTCCTGGACGATCTGTTCCTGAACTGCCTCACCGCGCCGTGTGGCACGACGTGGCATCGGCTGGTCATCTCCATAGGCCTGCAGCTGGCGCTCGTGTTCAGGACTAATGGAGGGAGAGTAACCGCCTTCGGCTTCATCACGCACAATACGACCATCCACAAGTTCCACCACACGCTTTTTCATCGAGTTAACGATGTCGTGATCGTGGGTCGCCATCACCACGGTAGTGCCGTTCTGGTTGATCTTGTCCAGAACTTCCATAATTCCCCAGGACGTTTCGGGGTCGAGGTTACCGGTGGGCTCATCGGCCAACAGAATCGCCGGGCGGTTCACAACCGCACGAGCAATCGCCACGCGCTGTTGCTCACCACCGGATAGCTCGTGTGGCATCCGCTTCTCTTTCCCCGCCAACCCCACGGTCTCGAGCACATCGGGCACGTTTTGGCTGATCAAGGCATTACGTTTGCCTAACACTTGCATTGCAAAGGCCACGTTGGCAAACACGGTTTTGTTCGGCAACAACCGAAAGTCCTGAAAGACCACGCCCAAACCGCGTCGCAGGTGAGGAACCCGCCAGCTCGGCAGTTTGGCGACGTTTTTTCCTGAGACGTAGACGGAACCGGAGCTTGCACGTTCTTCTCGCTGGACCAGTCGGATAAAAGTTGATTTACCGGATCCGGAGGCACCAACTAAGAAGACGAACTCACCGCGTTCTATTTCAACGGTCACGTCTTCGAGTGCTGGTCGCGAGGTACGGTGATAAACCTTCGTGACATCTTCGAATCGAATCATGTTCTACTCCGACCGGGCAGAATACCCGCCGGCGGTGTGGCCTAATCGGGGAAGTCTTCCAGCGCCGGCCCTTCAAGAATAGTCACGAATTGGTAACCGTTGTGGGAGGCTGAGCCATGAGAGATGCTGTGTCGCCGAAGTCGATTAGTTCTCGTCCTCGCCGTCATGCCGGTCACCGGCACGCCACCGGATGCCAGCATCGATAAAGTCATCAATTTCGCCGTTGAAGACCTTGTCGGGGTTACCTTCCTCGTGCCCGGTCCGCAGATCTTTCACCATCTGATAGGGATTGAGCACATAAGAGCGCATTTGATCACCCCAGCTGGCTTTTACGTCACCGGCGAGTTCTTTCTTCTTGGCATCTTCTTCCTGCTGGCGTAGCAACAGCAACCGCGACTGCAAGACCCGCAGGGCAGCAGCGCGGTTTTGAATCTGAGACTTCTCGTTCTGCATCGACACCACGATCCCGGTGGGAATATGGGTCATACGCACCGCAGAGTCGGTGGTGTTGACCGACTGACCACCAGGGCCTGAGGAACGGAACACATCGATCTTCAGCTCTGTCTCGGGAATCTCCAGCGAGTCATCGGATTCAATCACCGGCACGACTTCAACCGCGGCGAAGGAGGTCTGTCGACGTCCCTGGTTGTCGAAAGGAGAAATACGGACCAAACGGTGCGTTCCGGCTTCAACCGATAACGTTCCATATGCGTATTCAGCATTGACCTCAAAAGTTGCCGACTTCATCCCGGCTTCTTCTGCATAGGAGGTGTCCATCACCTTGGTCGGGTACCCGTGGCGTTCGGCCCAGCGCAAATACATTCGCATCAGCATTTCGGCGAAGTCGGCAGCATCCACACCACCGGCACCAGAGCGAATAGTCACCACCGCCTCGCGCTCATCATATTCACCGTTGAGTAGCGTGACAGTTTCTAGCTGGCTAAGTGCATCGCGGATGCTGGAGAGCTCACTGGCCGCGTCATCCAAAATGGCCGGTTCTGACTCTTCCCTGGCCAATTCCACCATGACTTCGAGATCGTCAATGCGTGATTCCATGGTGGTCAACCGTTCCAGTTCGTGCTGACGCCTCGAGAGCTTGGAGGTGATTTTTTGAGCCTCATCAGGGTTGTCCCATAGATCAGGTGCCGCAGCCTGACCGGATAGCTCCTCGACGTCAGCGCGAATCTGCGGCAAGTCGGAGACTTCCGCAATCGAGGCATAGGTAGAACGTAGACCCGCGATCTCAGCGGGGAAATCAATTTCAGCCATGACCCTCCAAGCCTACGTCATCTGAGCCGGAGGGCAGAAAACGACTCAGCGTTGCAGACTGGTGCGAGCGCTGGACTCTGCGTGAACCTCTACCCCATCGGGAAGAAACCAACTCACCACCGGGACCTCCGCCTGTGCAGTCAACTCCACCACCACTGTATCCCCGCCAAGGACTCGGACATCGACGACGTCAAGGTCGCCGAACCGCTGGTAGGCCCCCGAAGAATTGAGATAGTCTTCAACCCGCCCCCGGGCCGACCGGGCATTGAGTCTTGGCGTTTGGGTTACCACGCTGTTGCTATTGGGTTCTGAGATGGCAGGTGCATCAAGACGAAAGTCGGCGGCCGCCACGGATGCCACAGTGTCGGCGGTCGATAGGAGCTTGCGCGACTGGAGATTGACCTGTGTGATTGCCAAGATCGTGACCGCACAGGACAACAAGACGGCGCATATCCCCACCAGCAAAATGCTGGTCTGTCCTGAATCTTCGCACATTCGGACACGCCATCGAGCTAGTACCTTACTCAAATTCACCCACTTGATAGTCAGCGACTGAGTTCAACGTGGCCACGCTGGTCGGGTTACCTAAGATACTGGGAACCAGCGGAAGACCCACACTAGTGGATATTTCGATCTGCGCTAGTGAGCCCGGAGCGGTGCAACTGTCTGGTGAGCAGTGAATGGCGACGGTAATTTGGTCTGGATCAACGCCGTAATCCTCCACGGTTCGCTCAATGCTGGCTCTGGCTCGTTGCTCGCCCTGTTCATCGTCCGAAGCCTGCGCAAGCATTCTCACGCCCTGATCAGCCGCTGCAACGGTGGCGTAGCCGGCGGATTGGATCTGGGCGATGAGTACTAAGAAATAGATCACCGGCACCAGTAGTACGGCAGCAAGTACCGTGAATTCCACGGTCGAAGACCCCTCATCGGCGCGATGGTCGCATCTATTGGGTGAAGCTATACGCATGGCCACTCACCTCCCACGTGACAGGAGCGGCGACGAACCCAACCATGGGAATGCCGTGCTCGACGGTGATGGTAATCAACTCCGCTCCATCACCACCGGGTACTGCGGAAACCTGAGCACTCACCTGAGCCTGCGAAGCCCCCGGTATCGACTCGGTCAGTAGCGTCTCGGCCCGCTCCACGCCGTCGCTGACGGACTTATCAGCTAGCCCCGCATAACGGGCGCCTGCTGAGGCCGCGTCAATCATCGTATTGCGCGTGTGAATAATGACCGCTAGTTGCATGATCGAAACCATCAGCACCGCAATGACGGCGATGATCATGGTTGATTCCGCCACGGCGGAGCCACGCTCACGTCGCAACGAGCCGATGGATTCCCACATCTTAGTTTGTTGAAACTTGATCGATCGCCTGGTTGAAGAGGTCTGCCAGAGCCGGGCCGGCAAGTGCCAGCAGGCCAGCCACCAGCACAGCCGACATCAGGGTAATCATCACCCAGCCTGGAACATCTCCTCGTTCATCTCGTCCCAGGCGCTGGAGTGAATTGGACATCCAGATCATCAACGTGATCAGGCTCTTCATAGTGTGTCTCCTTCTTGTCGTGACTTACTCGTCGTGGATTTCTGGTCATTTGTTTTTTGGGGGGTGATCTAGTCTGTATTGCTCGAGACTCTCAAACACCGAGGTTCAATAGCGAGAGGCCCGGGTAGACGGCAAAGAGGACTGTCAGGGGCAGGATGCCGAAGATCAATGGGGCCATCATGCCGATCTCTTTCTTGCCCGCGACTTCCATCAAGTTTCGTTTCGACATCTCACGGACATCATGGGCTTGTGCCCTTAAGACCTGCGACAGCGGAGTACCGCGTTCCAAGGCCACCAAGAGCCCAGAGATGAATCGTTCGACGGCCGGTATCTGGACCCGGTGGTCACAGGACCGCAGGGCAGTAGCGAAGCTGGAACCGGCATGGAGATCTCGCATCACGCGATCAAATTCGGTAGCCAGCTCTCCCTCAGCGGAGTTGGCCACCCGTTCGATGGCACCCTGTGCAGTGTCTCCGGCCGATACTGACAAAGCAACTAGTTCGGTCACGGTGGGAAACTCCGCCAAGATACGGGCTTTGCGACGAGATACCTGGGAGCTGAGAACATTATCCCGCAAGAAGAAACCCAGGACGCCAAGACCAAGAACCACGATGACGCCTAGCAGGGGCGTGAGTGAGTAGTTCACGGCAAGCCCGATACTGACCACCATTCCGGCGGATGCTCCAAGTAGGGCATACATGAGTTGCTCTGTGCGATACTGTGCCACGGTCATCTCGAGGCCAGCGCTCCACAGTTTTCTCTGTAATTGGTCAGAACCGAGGTTCATCATATCCAGCAGTCTGGCCACTCGACCCAGCAACGGGGCGGCCAATTTGTAGATCGTACCGAGGACCCCACTGGGCCGAGCCGTCACCGGTGCCGTCGCAGGAGCAAATCCCCGGAGCTGAGGTTGGACGCGCTGGACTAGCGAGGGCGACCCACCTGTCCACACGACCAACATGATCAATACAAGACCGGTACCTAAAAGTGCCCCGCACCCTAAGGCCAACCAACTTGGCACGCTCATAAAACTCTCCTCTCAGCCGGAAGAGCCCCAATCCTGCGCATTAGCCAATAGCACAAGGCACTAACCACCACGCCGAACAGCAACACGAGCATGCCTGCCATCGTTTGATAAGCAGCCAACGCCTGCGGTTGTGTTGCCAAAAGTAGTAGCACGACCCACGGCGCGACCACAGCCAGACGCGCCCCGTTGATAGTCCAAGACTGTCGCGCTTCCAGTTCAGCTCGAGTTTGTGCCTCTTCACGCAAAAAGTCCGCCAAGGTCTCCAGTACTGCACCAATATCTGCGCTACCGACATCCCGGGTCATCATCAACGATGCCGCCAGCCGATCGGCTACTGGATCGGCCAGACGCTCCTTAAGGCGTGTTAGGGCACCAGAGAATCGCATTCCGGCCCGATAATCTGCGGTGAAATCTTCCAACGCGGGTCTGAGTTCTTCGGGACCGTGAATCGCCAATTGTGACAACGCCTCGGGCAACGTCAATCCGGCACGAATCGCGGACCGTAAATGGTCTACCGCCTCGGGCCATACCTCGCGCATCGTCGCTTGCCGTTTTCTGGCTGACGATTTCAAGATGCCAAATGGAAGCAGAGCTGCGAAGAGTCCAAAGCAGATCCCCAACGGAACCGCTCTCGTCAGGGCAATCATGACCAGCCCCACCACCAAAGCCAAAATGGCCGAACTAGCCACGACAGTGGGGACGGTAATGCGTTCGATCCCAGAACGAATAACCAGGTGCTGAAGTCCTGACACGCGAGAGGGCTTGCGACTCTCCTGGGCAGGCTGGGCCCACCATGACAGCCAAATCAGGAGTAGCCCGACCCCTAGGATGAGCCCGAGCAACACGCTCATGCGTTCGCGCCCATCAAAGCGCGGACGTCCATACCGTGGTCACGAAACTTTTTGCTATCCACCAAGCCGCTGGGGTTAAAAACTAGTTCGTGCTCTGGTCGATGAAAGACTGGAGCCGATTCGATCACACCGGCTTCGACACGTTGCCCGACCGCACGGATCTCAGCTATCCGTCGCTGTCCTCGGCGGTCTTTTTCACAGTGCACCACCAGGTCAAAACAACTGGTCACCGTCGGGACCACGAATTGTGAGGTGATATTGTCCCCTGCCAATAAAGGTAGCGTGCAGATTTTGGTGAGTGCATCCTGGGCACTGTTGGCGTGCACCGAGCACATTCCCGACAGTCCGGCGTTCATCGCAATGAGCATGTCCAAGCTTTCGGCCTCGCGGACCTCTCCGACAATAATCCGGTCCGGACGCATCCGCAGGGCTTCTTTTACCAGGCGACGCAACGAAATCTCACCATAACCTTCCAGATTGGCCTGCCGACACTGCATGCTCACCACGTCACGAACCGGTATCTGCAGTTCAAAGATCTCCTCAACGGTAATCACTCGCTCTCTGGCCCCGATGGCAGCGGATAGACAATTCAACAGAGTGGTTTTCCCGGCTTGAGTGGCACCGGACACCAGAATGTTCAGCCCGGCAGTCACGGCAGCCTCTAAAAACATGGCGGCTTGAGCGGTTAGCGAGCGGGTACGGACCAAATCCTGAAGGTTGTGCGCTCGAACAACGAATTTTCGAATGTTAACGGCCCAGTGTTGTGCCGTAATCTCCGGAATAACCACGTGGAGCCGTGATCCGTCGGGTAAGGCAGCGTCAACGAACGGTGAGGACAGGTCGAGTCGACGCCCCGAACTTTTCAGCATCTTCTCGACCAAGTCTCGAACCTGTTGCGCACTCAACGAGACATTGGTCAACTCTGTGGTGCCACCGCGAGCGCAGAAAACTTGGTCGGGAGAGTTGATCCAGATTTCTTCGACAGAATCATCGTCCAGCAGCCGTTGCAGCGGTCCGAAACCAGCGACAGCGTCTAGCACGGCTTTTTGAGCAACCTCACGATCGGCCAAAACCGGCACGCTGCCTGTCAGTGAACGCGCATCATAGTTCTGTGTGACGTGGTAGACGAGGTCTCGAACTGCAGTGAGATCTTTAGAAGGGTCAATATTGGATCGGCGTATCTCTTCGCGAACTTCTGTTTCCAGTATGCGCAAAGCGTCCATCGAATCATTGCTCCCCTTCAGCAACCAAAACTGTCGTCTGACATCACAAAACTGTGACCCCACTCACTGTAAACAATAAATTGAGCTGAGAAAACAGTGGTTCCTGAAATTTCTGGATAATTTATATTATCCACAGGTCTTACAAATACTCTCGACGCATTCGTACCCGGCGACGAAGATAGAACCGACCAGAAACCCATGACACACCGGATTGACGATGCTTCTTGAGCTCTTCGGACTAGCAACTCCGCAACCGCCCCGATGGGTGCTTGAAAACCTTCCCGCGGGTGGCGGTGCTGAATTGGAACAGCTGATCAGACAGCACGCAGAAGCCCAGCTACGGGACTACCAGTTGTGGTTCGAGCAACGTCGCTTGGCGGACCTCGATCACACTCAGCTCACCCAATGTTGCGAGCATGTGCCCTCGGCCGGTCATGTCCTGCGGCTGATTGCCCGGCCTGACCACGCAATACCAAAGGAACGGATAGATCATCCTGGGTTGAATCTCGTGACTACTACCGGACCTGACGCCGGGCGTCTTGTGCCGGTCACACGAGAACCATTGTCCGTGGGCCGACAGCACGCGCACTATCAAATCAACGATCCGTATCTGCTCGATCGTGATTTCAGCGTGCATCTGACGCAGCACACCACCCAGTTGACAACCTACAGCCCGCTAACACAACCTGCCGAAACGTCGCACGAGAGATCGGTTTCATCGCAGTGGCCGGCACAAGAGACTCTGTCCAGAGGGCAGACAAGTTTTCGTCTCGTCTCCCCGCACTATCCCCGGCTGCCAGAGTTAAGGGCCCCAGCCGTACTGGAGATTGATCCGGGCCCGGAGCCTCAGCCGCCGAATGTTGTGCTTCAACTGGTAATGGCAGCCAGTCCGATGATCATCGGACTGGTGATGATGGTTGTCACAGGAATGTGGTATTTCCTGCTCTTCAGCGCGATTTCGGTGATCGTCGCCGTGGTCATGATCAGTCAATATCGCGCGAAACGCCGGAAGTTTATCGCAACGATCACCCGACTATCTACCGAACAGGGACAACACCGACTGAATGAAACATACACTCCAGACCAACTGCGTTTCGCTCTGCGATCTATCGCCCCAGATCCGCTCGGGCTGCTCCGACCGCATTTAGCAACTCCAACCATCCGCTGGGGAGACGGGATCCTCGCGGTCAAGCTTGTGCGGAGTGACGCCGACGAGAAATGGGCGCAGCATACCCAAGTTCATACCGCTATCGCCCAACATCTGGCTCCAGGCTCAACCACCGTGGTCCGCGGGCTACCCGAACAGCTTGCCTCGGTCACACACTGGCTGCTGGCACAGTGCCACCATCACGCAGCGGCCACCCAACAACGTGTCTGGGTCCATACGAATTCCGAACGGGACAAGGAACTGATCGATTCCGTCCTACCATCAACAATCATTGATACGACCGGTACGCTCACTCGGGACGACCTGGACCAAAAATTCGCCCGTACTCCCCTGGTACGGATTGAACAGGTAGACGAGAACTGTCCCAGACCTCCGGCCAGCCAAGAGGTGGTGTTTGATGTTAGCGATGGCTCAGTATCAGGTCTGGGCCAAGATATCTCGCAGATCAACTTCTTTGGGATAAGTGTCACCACTTTAGATTTGGTTACTTCACGCCTACTCAGCCAATTACCGGCAACCAGGAGTCATAGCCCGCTGTTGAGCCTTCCGTCTACATTTTTTACCGCTCATAGCGCGGGAGATCTGCGGGTGGAGATCGATGCCAGAGATAGCGCCGACGCTTTAGATCTGGTCGCAGACGGACCACATGTGTTGATTACCGGCACGACCGGATCGGGAAAATCTGAGCTCTTACTGACTGTTCTAGCCCAACTAGCGATGAACTACCCTGCGGACCAGCTATCGATGGTACTCCTCGATTTTAAAGGTGGTTCCTCCTTCGCGGTCCTCGAGGACCTGCCACATGTGATGGCGGTGGAAACCAACCTCAGCGCCGGACTATCTTTGCGATCTTTGGGAGCTATCGAAGCCGAATTACACCGCAGAGAGAAGCTCTTTGCTGAGTATCGGGTCCCCGATTACTCATCGTTCCGACAGAACGTGCCCCATGTCGTCTTGCCACGGCTTGTGGTGGCCATCGATGAACTGAAAATGCTAATCGAAGACCACCGTCAAGCCCAAGATGTTCTGATCCGCCTCGCCTCCACGGGACGCTCACTGGGATTCCATTTGGTGTTGGCAACACAGCGGGCTCAGGGGACCGTGACCTCTGACGTGCGGGCGAATCTGGGCTCGGTACTCTGTCTTCGCACAGCAACAGAACAAGATTCCTGGGACCTGATCGGTGATGCCTCGGCCTATCGCATCAGCGCTTCTCAGCCAGGACGTGGGATTCTGCGTCGCGGACCGGCCGATTCCGAGATCTTTCAGACTCCTATTATGCGACTACCTTCTGAACCGGTCACGCTCACCCCAGTCTCCGCCGATCGCCCGGTGTCGACAAAGACTGTCGCCACCACGAAGTGGCCACGGGTGGTATCCATGATTACCCAAGCCCATGAACAGGCCGGTCTGTTATGTCCTGACCCCATTGTCTTGCCTTCGCTACCCGAGCACTGGAATCCTAGCACTCAGAGCACAGACCCGTTAACACCGACATCAGGCATGATCCTAGGGCTCGTCGACCACCCAACCGAACGGATGCAAGCTCCGATATGGTGGAACCCCAAGACAACTTCTTCCGAGGCAACGCCTCAGAGCGGACGAAAACCCTGGATCCTAACCGGTTCTTTAGCCGTCATCGGCGCCAGCGGATCTGGTGCCGAAAAACTGCTAGATCGGGCAGTCCCGGCGTTCTTCACCCAGCACCACCAAGGGGACCCTTCGCCAAGGATTGCCAACAAGGTGGCCCTCTTTGATGGTCGCCCCCATCGAGAAGAATCCTCAGTGGAACGAGCAATCCACATAACGGAGAGTTCTCAGAACAGATGGTCGTTCCATGCTGAGTGCACCGGTGAAGAACTCGAAGAGGCTCTAGCGACCTTGAGAGAAATCCTTCAAGCTGGCCAACAGCTCACCATCATTATTCGACATTTTTCGGCGTGGGCCTCAAGAATCCCTGGTCGAGGCTTCGAGAGTTTTGAAGACCGTTTAATGACGCTGATCCGCAACTTCCCCAACACACTGAAAATCCTGATACATGGTGGCCGAGAATTGGCCGCGGGGCGCACCGTGGGGCTGATTACCGACCGGATATATCTGGGGTTCGGCTCAACCGAGGAACACCGTATGGTCTGGCCACGGATACGTCAAGCCCCACATATTCCATATCGTGGTGTCCTCGTGGGACGAGGATGGCCTGTACAAGGCCTGGAAATTCAGCTTGCTGAATGATATTGCATGGCCGAGGCATACATGCACACGGTGGCGGCGGTAGCAACATTTAGAGACTCAGCCTGGCCATACATCGGCACCGCGATCGACTGGACGGCCAGGTGTCGCTCATCATCGCTAAGCCCTTGTGCCTCATTACCAAACATCCAGGCCGTCGGGTCGGCCAATTGTGCCTCGCTCAGCATGTCTAGTGTGGTCTGTCCGTACCCGTCAGCCGCCAATAATTTCATTCCGGTCGCGGACAGTTCGGGTGCCAGTTCTCCGATATCAAGGCGAGACAAGACGGGGAGATGAAATAAAGAACCAGCCGTGGAGCGGACGACCTTCGGACTGAAGGGGTCCACGCTACCGCTAGTCAGAAACACCCCATCAGCACCCACCGCATCGGCCACACGGATAATCGTGCCGACATTTCCAGGATCCTGTACTCGGCACAGCACCGCGACCAAATGCAACCCGGCTAAGTCAAGCTGCTCTGGCTGTTCAGGTATTGCGCAAACAGCCAAGATCGATTGCGGTGACTGAGTATCGGACATGGCTTCTAAGACGTCCTGAGAAATCTCTGCAGCATAGACATTACGTCGCCGGACGACGTCCTGGACAAGACCAAATAATGCCGGATCAGAGGATTCGAGCTCCGAGGTCCAGTAAAGTTGATCAATCACACATCCCGGTCTCCAGCTCGCACGACGCTGTGATGCCGACGGTGTCTTTGCCTGAAGTTGCCCGGTTTCTGCTTTGAGCGCTTCCCGGACGGTTTGCGGTCCTTCAGCCAGAAACAGCCCTTGGCGACGACGCACAGCAGAACGCCCCCCCAAACCTGCGACGTGTTTAACTCGATCGGATCGAGCGTTGTCCAGGAACGGGACGGGGCATTCAGTGCTCATCGGTATGCAGGTCGTTACGGTAGACGCAGAATACCAACGGACTAGCTGGCAGCCGGGGCGTTGACGTCCTCAGGCAGAGCGTTCTTAGCCTGCTCGACGATTTTGGCGAAAGTAGCTGCATCAGAAACAGCAATCTCAGCCAGCATACGACGGTCCAGCTCAAGGCCCGCCAAGCGTACGCCCTGGATGAAACGGTTGTAGGTCATTCCGTTCGCTCGAGCAGCAGCATTAATACGGGTAATCCATAGACGGCGGAAGTCACCCTTACGCTTGTGCCGGTGTTGGTAGTTGTATACATACGAGTGCAACAGCTGTTCTTTGGCCTTGCGGTACAGGCGAGAGCGCTGTCCGCGGTAGCCGGAAGCCCGCTCCAAGACGGTCCGGCGTTTCTTCTGGGCGTTAACCGCCCGCTTCACACGTGCCACGCGTATCTCCTTCAGTAGTCGATGATCGGCGGGGTCTTAGCTACACGGCCCCACCACAAAGTTGTGTGTAAAAAGAATGCTTAGATACCCAGCATTTTCCGGATACGACGAGTGTCACCCTTGGTCACCGCGACATCGCCCTTCAAACGACGAGTCAGTCGCGACGACTTGTGTTCCAGGTAGTGGCGACGGTTGGCACGCTGACGCATCAGCTTTCCGGTACCGGACACGCGGAAGCGCTTTGCGGCACCCTTGTGAGTTTTCATCTTCGGCATAGTTGCCGTTCTCCTTCGTGGTTGTGCTGACTCCCCCAGGAAGTCAGACTGAGCTCGGTGCCCTCCACCAAACTCTGTTGCCCTTCATCGCGTGATCGATGCGGGTACGGGTTCATCGTGACCGCTGAGCTAGCTCTTCCGAGGTGCCCGCGGCTTGGGCCCCGGCTTCGGAGCCTGGGAGGAAGACGTTGCTGAGGAACCCATCTTCTTCAGTTCCTCGGGCATGGCGTCTCCCACCAAATTCTTGACCTCGCGGTCCTTGGCCTGTTGCTCTCTGGCGGCCTTCGCTGCAGCAGCAGCCCGGTCGCGACGAGAGCCACCGCCAGAGCGTTGCGGTGACGACGGCTTCTTCGCGTCTTTCTTATCTCTGCGGTTACGCAACGGACCCACAACCATCACCATGTTGCGACCGTCCTGTCGCGGAGCAGATTCAACTTCGCCATACTCAGCTACGTCTTCAGCAAACTTCTCCAAGAGCTGGATCCCCAACTCTGGGCGCTGTTGTTCACGGCCACGGAACTGAATCATCGCCTTGACCTTGTCCCCAGATTTCAGGAACTTTTTGGCCCGGCCAGTCTTGGTCTCATAGTCGTGAGTATCAATCTTCAGACGGAACCGCACCTCTTTGAGTGTTGTTGAGGCTTGCTTCTTCTTCGATTGACGGGCCTTGACCGCAGCTTCGTATTTCCATTTGCCAAAGTCCATGAGTTTAGCCACAGGGGGTTTGGCTTTAGGAGCAACCTCAACAAGATCCAGATCCGCTTCGACCGCCAGACGCAAGGCGTCTTCAACACGCACGATTCCGACTTGTTCACCCTGCGGGCCGACAAGGCGGACCTCTGGCACGCGAATGCGTTCATTGATTCTAGGCTCGTTAATGCTGTTCTCCTCAAATAGTCTGTCGCAACGGCACAGGGCCACCGCGTTACCTCGCGGAATCGTGACACAAAAAATGCCTCCCTGTCAGACAGTGGAGGCTAAAACGTCACTCTGAGATGTTGAAAGCGTGACGTCTCTTCAAGGGACTGCTCAGCAATACCCTTGGCATAACCCGGAAACTCGGTATCGTCGCGATACTTCCTGCTAGCGCGGGTGGGAGCAAACCTCCACTTGTCTACCGACCTATGGTAGCAGGTCTCGCCTCGATATCCAACGCAGTCCCGGCGACCCGCGGGGTAAACCTTGAGCAATATCCATAGAGCTATGCCAAGCTTAGACCTATGACAGAACCACACTCCCACGACCACCTGTCCGACGAGCAACTCGACGACCTCCAGCACGGGGTCGAGGATCAGGTTCGCGAAATTCAGGACGTTCCTGCCGTGGAACTCATTAATACCACCGCAATCCACCTGATGACCGCAGCAGCGGTGAAATGCGGACTGGCGGACCTGCCCGATGCCGCAGAACAAACTGACCTCGATGAGGCCCGCAAGCTCATCACGGCCTTGGCCGGTCTGGTCACGGCAGCTGCCCCGGAAATCGGTGGGGCACACGCGGCTCCCCTACGTGATGGACTGCGCACCCTGCAACTCGCTTTCCGCGAGGCCTCAACCGTCCCAGATGAACACGGCAAAGGCCCTGGCGAGAAGTTTACCGGCCCCGTCTACGGTTGACTCACGCTACGAATCTATTCTCATCCCCGCTACCTACCCGGTATATACCAGGCCGGTAGTGGGCTTGAGCTAGCGTCAACTTGGCTACCGTTCAGGTTCTCGTCGGGTGATGTGGGCATTCACTGCCGGGCTAAACAATATGACTAACGCTACGGCCGCAGGGACAAGGAACGCGATGCCATACCACCAGTCAGCCGTGGAGAAGTAGTTAAAAGACAGGACAATGGCGAACAGCTCAATCACCATGACCGCTGCCCTGGTCCAGGCTTTACCTTTTACGACGCCATAGGCTGCTACGATCAACCAGATCGCTCCGATGGCTAAGAGAAAGGCGAGGAATAGCTCTGCCCCCAGGCCTAAGGTGCCATCTCCGATGTTCAGTACGGCCAGCACAGCCGAGACCGTAAGGACAAGCCCTTGGCAACCCACAATGAGGCTGAGCAACCACACCAGTGGTGCACGACTATCCACGCGATTGTCTTCGATGATGACCACCCCTGATTGTGCCCCTTTCCGGATCATTGTCTCATACCATCACGGGCCCACCGGCCTACTCTCCACCCCACGTAGGCAAACTTCAGGTGAACTAACAGGCTAAAAGGCGCACTGTCAAGAGCGCTCACTAAAAAGACGGAATGTTATGCCCCATGCCACAGTGGACGCAAATTGAGAGTGCTGTTGTGACAAATATCTCTTCAAATTTGACATTTCGGTGACTTTAGTCTCTTGCACGGAGCAAAACCACATGAAAACATTATTAACAACAGTCGACGAGCCGGTACAGGCCGGGCTCACAGCGTCGCACCCTCTCCGTTTTCTCGCGAGTTCTTCTCATTGTCTCCTCTGACAAGCTGAACTGTTTCTTACGGACAGCGGTCGCGAGCCATACCAGCAGCGAAAAGGAGCAATTCATTATGGATTGGCGTAGTAAGGCAGCGTGCCTGGATAAGGATCCAGAGCTCTTCTTCCCGGTGGGCAACACCGGTCCCGCGTTGTTGCAGATCGAAGAAGCTAAGGCAATCTGCAACCAGTGCCCTGTCATGGAACAGTGTTTGCAGTGGGCCATCAGCACCGGTCAGGATTACGGTGTCTGGGGCGGTATGAGCGAGGACGAGCGTCGCGCACTGAAGCGCCGTAAGGCTCGTGCCCGCCGGGCTTCCTAAGCCGAAGAGCCAGCACCCTTGAGAAAAGGCCCAGACCACACTTTTGAATCAGTGCCACCGAGACTGATCTTTGACCGGTCGTTTCACCGCCCTGAGCAATCTGCCAGAGCCTGAAACGACCGGTGTTTGTCTGCAGTACACGAAGGCCACGTAGGACAGGGCTCCGGAGCCCTGTTGGCCCACTTCGGTCTTTCTCACTCCTACTCAACCGGGATACTAACCCGAGCCAAGGTGCCACGACCGCCGGGGGTTGCCAGTTGCCATGAGATTGTTCCGTGCAGGTCCGAGGCCACCAACGTGCGGATAATTTGTGTGCCCAGCCCTCCGGCACTCGTCGCTGAGGTATGCTCCGGACGATCTGGACCGCGCGTGCCCTGGTAGCCGGGCCGGCCAGGACGACCCGAGTCTTCAATCTCGACGATCAGGTGCTCAACGGGTCGTGATGTGAGCTCGGTTCCGGGCAAATTTTCCGGGATTTGGGTGCTGTAGTAGGCCCGGAACCATACCGTTCCCCCCAGTTCGGAGTCGAGGCCGTGTTCCACCGCATTGGTGGCAAGCTCGTTGACGATCAATGCCAGCGGGGTGGCCAGTTCACTCGAGAGTTGCCCGAAGGCCGTGGAGATTTCGGTGTGGATGTCCCGCCCGGTGTTAGCGATGTCTACCGCCATCGTGAATTGTTGGGAGAGCAACTCGTCCATGTCGATGCGACGATCCACCGATTGTGACAGGGTTTCGTGAACCCGGGCAATGGTATCAACCCGCCCCATGGCTAGTAGCAACTCATGTTTGGCTTCCGGGGAGGTCATGCGACGTGATTGCATGCGTAACAGCGACCCGACGGTCTGCAGATTATTCTTCACCCGGTGGTGGATTTCCTTAATGGTCGCGTCCTTACCGATCAGCTGTCGATCACGATGGCGCAGTTCGGTGACGTCTCGAATGAGTAATACGGCGGCATAACGCTCTCGGTGTCGATCTCGTAGCGGGATCGACCGTATCGACAGAGACACTTTTCGAGTTTCGATCTCTGTGGTCTCCGTGCTGACACCATAAAGAACGCTAGGTAGCAGGTGGTCGGTGTGGCCTCGCGGGGGCAGGTAGTCGGTCACGACGCGGGAAAGTTGTCGGCCTTCCAGCGGTTGCCGGATTCCGAGTTTCCGGAGCCCGGACACTGCGTTCGGCGAGATGAAGTTAACGAGGCCTTGGGCGTCTAATCGAATCATCCCGTCACCGACCCTGAGATCTGACAACGATGGCCCATGGCGTTGATCGGGTTCTGGCCACAGTCCCCTGGAGATCATCATTAATAAATCTTGGGCCGACCGGTGGTAGGCCTGTTCCAGCCGGGAAGAATGACGTTGTCGCGCGAGGTTCTTGTGCACCGACAGCACGGCCAGTACCTCGTCGCCGTCGACCACCGGCCAGACCGTGACGCCAAGAGCTGCCGAGCCTTGCAGTTGTTCGGATCCGTTGACGGGGATGCCGGTGCGCAGCACCTGCATCAGCAACGGCTGAAGTCCGGTGCGTGGGGCGGAGCCGATCAGATCGCGGATCAGCGTGGTTTGGGCGGTGAAGGGGCGGGCTTGGGCTGCTGCCACAAAGTCTGCTTGGTCGGGTTTTCCCGTCGCATCCCGGGTGTTAATACTCGGGAGCCAGAGGACCAGGTCAGAGAAGGCGAGATCGGAGAGGATCTGCCAGTCCCGAGGTAGCCGGCTGACCGCGGGTGGCAGTCGCAGAGCCGCCGTATCCGGGCCAGCCGAGGCCGGTGGCTGGGCACGATCAGATCGGTCGGGGTACCGTTCGTGGTGCATGATGCCAGCCTAGCGGGACGCGACGACGCCCCGGGAACCAAGACCGAAACGCACACTGGTCAGCCCCACCGACGGGCGGGGCTGACCAGTGGTGGCGTGTCACACCGAACCGGGGCGGACTCGGGGAGTACTCCTAGACGATCAGGGTCCGCAAACGGTGCAGAACCACCGTGAGCATCGCCAGGTCGGTGTGCTCGCCTTCTTCGGGTTGCAACTGCGCTCTGATTTCGTCGAAGAAGCCCTTGACACGGTGCACACGCCGCTTGTTGTGGGCCCGCCAGTCTTCCACGGCAGCTGAGACCTCTTCGTGGGTGTCGTAGGTGAACGCCTCGGCGGTCTGTTCCACGATGACCGAGGCCAAATCTGACAGCCACCCGTAGAGGTCTTCACGGATGGAGACGCGGGCTAGGGCATCCCAGCGGGTCCGGCGGGACAGATCGGTGATCAACTCCAGTAGCTTCTCAGCGTCGAAGTAATCCTGACCGTGGAAGTAGACCCGTGCGATACCGGCAGGATCCTGATCGAACCGGTCGGCAATGCCGGCGATATCCAACAAACTGTAGGATTCGAACAGGGTTGCCACGGTCTCTGCCAATTCGTCGCCGACGCCAGCCTCGCGGAGTTTCGTAGCACGGCTGGTGGCCGCCTGATGCATATCGCCGGTGAGCAACTGCCCGATCTTTGGTTGGACGGCTGCCACGGTGTCCTGGAACCGTTCAATACGGGAGTGCATCGGCTCGGTGGTGAGCTGGTGGTGGATCAGCCAACGCATCAGCCGGTCGGTGAGCCGGCGGACATCTTGCAACATCTGCATCCGCACCCGGTGGTCCAGCGTGGCGGGAAGATCATTGATCTGTTGTTGCAGGGCCGGTAGCTGGTAGATTTCTTCGGCGACGATGAAGGCGCGTACCAGGGTCGACAGGTCCGCGGCGGTTTCTTCCTCGGCCCGGAAGATGACGGTGATGCCGCCGGAATCGATGACGTGGTTGGCTAGGCGGGTGGCGATGATCTGGGCACCCAGCGGGTGTTGCAGGATCGCATTCTCACCGGTTTCTTGTAGCCGTTCGGGGAAATAGCGCACCAGCCACCGGCTGAACCAGGGATCGGTGACGATATCGGTTTCCTGTAGCTGCCGTGCCAGGGTGTTCTTGGCGTACGCCAGCAGGATGGACAGTTCTGGAGTGTAGACCGGTTTGCCGTCCTTCAACCGCTGGTTCAGTGTGGCATGGGAGGGGATTGATTCCAGCTCGCGGTTGAGCCCACCGTGCTCTTCCAACCAGCTCACATACCGGATCAGTGCTGGCATCCAGTTCAGGCTGAGCGATTCTTCCACGCGAAGCAACCGGTTCTGGCTGGCGTTGGTGTCTAGCACCAGGTGCCCGACCTCATCAGTCATCGAGGCCAGCAACTCCTCGCGATCCTCAGCTGTCAAATCCCCGGAGGCGATCATGTTCTCCAGCAGGATCTTGATGTTCACCTCGTGATCGGAGGCATCCACACCCGCGGAGTTGTCTACCGCGTCAGTGTTGACGCGCACGCCGTGGGCGGCAGCTTCCACGCGGCCGGCCTGGGTTGCACCCAGGTTTCCGCCTTCACCGATGATGCGTGCCCGAACCTGGGAACCGTTGATACGGATCACGTCATTGGCACGGTCCCCGACGTCCTCACTGGTTTCGGACTCGGCCTTGATGTAGGTTCCGATACCGCCGTTGTAGAGCAGGTCAACCGGTGCCTGGAGGATATAGTGAATCAACTCCTCTCCGGACGCCGAGGTCACCGATTCCTCCAGGCCCAGGGCTTCACGCATCTGCTCGGTAATCTCAATGGACTTCGACCCGCGGTCGAAGACGCCACCACCGGCGGAAATCAGGTCGCGATCGTAATCAGCCCACGTCGAACGAGGGGTGTCATACAGCCGGCGACGCTCAGTGTAGGACGCCTCGGGGTCCGGGTTGGGGTCAATAAAGATGTGCAGGTGGTTGAACGCTGCGATGAGCTTCAGATGCTGCGATCGTAGCAGTCCGTTACCGAACACGTCACCGGACATATCACCGATTCCGACCACGGTGATCGGGTCGTGATCGGCATCTAGCTCCAGAGCAGCAGCATGGGAGCGTACGGACTCCCAGGCACCACGGGCGGTAATACCCATTTGCTTGTGGTCGTAGCCGACCGACCCGCCGGAGGCAAAGGCATCGGCCAGCCAGAATCCGTATTCCGCCGAAATGGCGTTCGCGGTATCGGAGAAGGATGCGGTGCCCTTATCGGCAGCCACCACCAGATATGGGTCGGTGCCGTCGTGGCGGATCACCCGCTCTGGGGTGATCACCGTGGTCTCTTCGGCGCCTAACTGCTGGTTATCGGTAAGATCCAGCAGACCGCGGATGAAGGTCTGATAGGCATCACGACCGGCTTCGAACCAGGCGTTACGGTTTTGGGACGGATCCGGCAGACCGTGGGCAAAGAACCCGCCCTTGGCGCCAGCCGGGACGATCACGCCGTTTTTGACCTGCTGAGTTTGCACCAGGCCGAGGACTTCGGTACGGAAATCTTCAGCGCGGTCCGACCAGCGCAGACCACCGCGGGCAATCTTGTCGTAGCGCAGGTGGGTACCAGAAACCTGGGGGCTGTGGACCCAGATCTCGAAGGCCGGGCGCGGTTGTGGAGCGAAGTTGATCCGTTGCGGCAGGATCTTAAAGCTCAAGCGAGGGCCACCACGAGCCGCCGAGGAGTTGTGGGGATCCAAGTAGGCATTGGTCCGAACGGTAGCGTCGATCACGGTGATGAAGGCCCGCAAAATACGGTCGGCGTCCAGACTGGCGACATCGTCCAGGGATGCTAAGACCTTGTCCCGGGCCTGCTCGGTGGCCTCCACCCGGGCCTGGCTGGCCTCCCCGTCGCTTTCTTCGCCTTCAGCTTCGGTTGCTTGCGGATCGAACTTGGTAGCGAATAGTTCCACCAGACCGCTGGTTGCCACCGGGTTGTTCAGCAGGGTGGTGGCCACCAACTCGAGCGAGGAGGGGAATGACAGCTGACGCAGGTAGTGGGCGTAGGCGCGCAGGATGGCGACTTGGCCCAGTGGCAGTCCGAGTTCAATACCCAGTCGGTTGAACCCATCGGAAGAGTTGGTGCCGATCAGCGTGGCCGCTGCGGTTTCTTCCAGCAGGCTGGACACCACGGTCAGGTCGAGTTCGTGTTCGGCCTGGACCCCCAAGTCGTAGAGGAAGAACTCGCGTTGATCACTCGGGCTGATCATGAACGGGTATTCGTCAATGACGCGTAGCCCCATATCGCGGAAGACCGGGAGCACATCCGAGAGGTCTTTAGACTCTTTGGAGTAGATCTTCACCCGCGCCTGCGAGCTATCGGAAGCATCCGGGATGGCATAGACCGTGGGTTCGTTATCGTTCAGGGCGGTGAACCGGGAGATGTCCTCCAGTGCGTCTTCGACCTCGTAGCGGACTCGGTATCCGGGAGGGAAGGCCTCGTCCCAGATCTGAGCTGCATCAACGCCGCTCTCTTCGCCGAAGACGGCCACGGCTTCTATATCAATGCCTTCTTTCCACGACCGGATGGCCTGAGCCAAGTCGTGGCGCAATTGGCTCATGTCCAGCGATTCCACGACGCCAGTGTCCTGGTACTGGCTGGCAATTTTGATTCGGAAGGTGACCCGAGCCAATACTGCCTCGCCGAGGAGCACCTGGTATTCAAGGGATTCACCGTGGAGGACATCCATCAAGATGTTCTGGATGCGCTTGCGCACTGAGGTGTTGTAGCGGTCTTTGGGCAAATACACCATAGCCCGGGCGTAGCGTCCGAAGGGATCCTGATGGACATAAACGGCACTACGACGTCGCTGGCCGATATGCAGAACAGATTCCAAGGTTGCCCAAACCTGTTCTGAGCCGGACTGCAAGAGCTCTTCGCGAGGGTAGGTCTCCAGATGGTCCAGTAATTGCTGTTCCGAGTGGGAGTGGGGACCGAATCCTGAAAGCCGCACCACTGCCCGCGCTGTTTCACGAGCGACAGGTAGCTCCTGAACCGGGGTGGTACGAATTTTCGCGGTGAACAAACCAATAAACCGGTTCTCTCCGGTCACCTTACCGTTCTCGTCGTAGGTCTTGATGGCCACGTAGTCCATCGGAACCTGGTTCTGCACCCGCGAGACGGCGTTCGTTTTCGTCACGATCAGCGGATTGGGTACCTGGATCTGTTGCTGACCGGACTGGGTCAGCGGCCGCCTTCCCGTTCCTTGACGTCGCGACAGGATACCGAGGCTGTTGGCACTCTCCCCGGCCAGCACCACGTCGCCATCGGCGGTGTGTTCCAGATCGTAGCGACGGTATCCCTGGAAAATGAATCCGCCCTTGACCATCCATTCCAGCAGTGCTGCCGTCTCATCGACACCACTTGTTGAAGTCGGTGCCTGCTGACGGAGTTGGTCAGCAACCTGTAGCGCCCGGGTCCGCATTTTTTCCTGGTCCCGAGCGACCAGCGAGACGTCTTCCAGACTGTCCGACAACTGTTGCTCCAGCTCTGCAACTTCCTGTTCGTCAACCTTTTCGTAAAGCCGGATGCTCATCCAGGACTCGATACTGACCGTGGTTCCTTTCGGACCCAGCAATGCGTCGGATGCGATGTTTTCGGCTGTTTCACCGCTGAGGCGGGGACCGGTGCTAGGAACCGGGAACACGGACTGCAACTCAGCTGTCTCAGCGTCACGGTGCACGATGAACATTGGGTGGTTGATCAGCTCAATCCCGTGGCCGGAGCCACTGAGCACCGCGGTCACCGAATCCACCAGGAACTGCATATCCTGTTGGACCACGTACACTGTGGTGACGTGTCCCGCATTGTGAATGTCAACGCTGGCCTCGTGCGCGGGACGAGCCATAGCGAGCTCGAGGTGGTGGTCCAGAATCGAGCGGGCATCAGCATCGCCCAGTTTCTCTCGGTCCTCTGCTGAGAGATCATGAAAATAGGCTTGTGCGAGTTCTTCCGTTCCGGTGGACTCCTTTGTCCACAGCGGTTGTGTCCGAGTCATTCAGTCCTCTATCAATAGAACGGGTCTGGTCTTTCACCGGCTCTGACCGGTCGAGAAAGATGGTCACGCCTTTGCAACCATCTTCCACCCTAGAGAGTTCTCTCAGCCGATGAAAGACTCCATGGAAGGCATATCCCGGATGACGAAGATTTCTCAGCTAACGGCGATGACGGGCCCTCCGGAGTTGCCGACGGGTCCGGGGTTGGTCTACATGGTCCTGGTTCTCCTGCTGTCTGCACTGCCCCGCTTCGGGAGCGTGGGAGTCCGAGGCAAACAGTACATGGTGTCTCCCCGCTTCCGGCGAGAACTGCTGTTGCCGATGCTGAGCTTGATGGTGAGTGTGTTGTCGCGAGCGCGAGTCAGGCGGTTGTGGCGACAGCCGACGCGCGAGTTCGTTTACCGCGCGTCGCAACGGCGACTTCGGAGCGACTTCGATCAGTGCCTGCCCCCGCAATAAGGCGGTACGACACTGCTGGGGTTGATCCGGCAAGAAAACCTCCAGCTTCAGCTGCGGCCCAAAACGTTGCCACACCTCGGTGATGCCTCGTTTCGGGTTGAATCCAGAACTGGCCGAACTGACCTGGTTGAGCACTGGAATCACCTCCCCGGAAATCTGCTTTTCGCCGATCTGCTCAATCCCGCCGATCAAGCGCGGTAGCCCAATTGGGTCGGCGGTCCCGACCGCGACGACGGTGTCGGCGGCGTGGATGGCACTCAGCGTGGCTGCATGACGTTGTGGGGCCGGAATGTCGAAGCTGAGCTCCTCATCTTCTTCCAGCCCGAATCCGGCATCGATCACTACCAGGTCCCAGCCGCTTCGGGCCTGGGCAAAGATTGTCTGCAAGGAGCTGGGGCGCAACTCTGCCCACCGGTCCGGTCGTGTCAGGCCGGTTAACACGTCGAGATACTGACCGCCCACACCGACCCTGTGGCAATGCGATCTGAGTTCCTCGACGCTCAGCCGGTGATGCTCAGCCGCTCGCGAGGCCTGAGCAATTCCGGCCGAGTCGTCTAATAACCCCAGCATGGTGGCCACACTGGCGCCGTGGGTGTCGGCATCGATCAGCAGCACGTGTTTGCCCCATGTCGTCAGTTCTACGGCCAGGTTGACCGCAACCGTGCTACGTCCCACGCCACCGTGTGGCCCCCACACGGCGATGACGTTCCCGGCCTGACACCTCGCCCCGTAACCCAGGTCCTCTGGGTGCTCCTGCTGGCCTGGATCCGTCTGGTGCGTTACACCACTGGTGGGATCCGTTTGCAATAAGGCTCGCAATGCGTGGTCGGTGGCATCGCGGGATTCATGAGGTCTCAAGGGTTCGGTATCGCGTGCCCGTGGCAAGGTGGGCTGGAGGTTCTGAATCCATTCGATCAGTTCTTCACCGGTGGTTTCGGCCCTGATGACCTGAATGTCTAAGGCTTGGAGCCGGTGACGCTCGGCGGGCATATCGCAAACCACTCCCCAGCGCAGATGTTCCATCCCCGACTCGGCGAAAGCGTCGGTGGTTTCCAGACCCACCTCGTGATAATCCTCGGCGATCAGTGCCACATCGATCATCCCACTACGGGCCAGGGCAATCAGTTCGGCCACCGATCGGCACCGGTGAGAGACCATCACCTCAGATTGCATTGACTCAATCGCGGCGATGTGATCGAAACGGGCTGAAAAAGTCGTGGCAACACGCACAGCAGTCATCGTGTTCCTACCGTTCGTTACCTGGGCTAGCCGGGACGATGTTGATCTTGGCTGAAGCTGCCTGGGCATCAATGATGGCTGGTAATTGCTCAGGAGTGAGCAAGACATAGACCGTCAGCGTGGAAGAGGCACCTAACCCACTGCGTTGGTCCTCGACAGCGACAACCTCGGCGGACTCAGCGGTGAGCTCGGCGTTGGTATACCCTTGGCGTTGGTCGTCTGGCTGGGACACCCATAAGTCGACTCGGGAGCCAGGTTGCACGGCATCGGGGACATCTTCCGCAGTCCGAATAGCGAACTGCTGGCGATCTTCCGGGTCGTGTTCCGAGACCGTAGCACGGGGTAAGAACTCGCCCTGACGAATCGTGGAGGTTACTGCAAAAGTCTCCGGTAACGGCTCATCGGCCGACCAGTAGTGTCCATCTGCTTCCGACAAATGCGCCTGCACCACGGTAAAATTCTCAGCGGTGATCGGTTCACCGGGTGCTGCGTCAGCCGAGGCGGCCCAGTACCCCTGCCGAGAGTCTGTCGCCTGCACCACAAACACCATGGCGACCACTGATAACACCACCAAGAGGATGCCAATCACCAGTTTGGGGTCTTTGAATCCGGGACGTCGGATCCGCGCTGCGATGGGGCGAGGGTCTGTGGCCATGGGGGTCTTTCTGTGTCTCGTCTCTTTCGATGCTGAGTCATGAGTTGGTGGGAGCAAAGAACCATTGGCATCTACGAGTACGAAAAACGATCATGCCGGTGCCGGCCCCCTGTCCACCGTAGGGATTTATGTGACCGAATGCACTCAATGAGGGAAAAATGTGGACAATTCGCCTCGTCTATGACGCAACGTGTCACAATAGGAGCAACAGAGAGCGATCCTGTTTAGGGTCTTAAACCTCTAAAACGACTTCGCTGGAAAGGACGTGACATGCCACGCTTTCTGACCCTCCCAGATGTCGCTGAAGAGTTGCAGATTTCTGTCGGTGCCGCTCGCAACCTCGTCCAGAGTGGGGAACTCGAGGCATTTCAAATTGGGGGCCGCGGACAATGGCGGGTGGATTCAGAACGTTTTGAAGCGTTCATCCAGCGGTTACACGACGAACAGCACGCCAAGATCGAAGAACAAAAGTCAGCTCACCAGAACTAACTGTCTGAGGCAGTACGTAATTGTCCTCGGCCACTATCGGTCGTCGAGAGCCACAGCAGACGTGGCGATCATTTGTATCTGGTCCACGGGAATCAGCCGTAGTCCCCGCACTGCAGGTCGCCTGCGGAATTCGTCTCGGGCATGTATGGCTACCTCGCAGTAGTCCTGTCCCACCCGATCGACCGTTCCTTCCACATAAATTCTTCCCCACCCGGCCGTGATAGACACCGGCTCTCGTCGACGCGCTAGTTGACGCAACACGCTCGTGAGTCGCGGTCCGCTTCGTAAGGTCGATTCCGGCGGTCGAGCTGTTCGCGTTTCTGCTTCCAGGCCCGCTATGGCGCGTTGCGGTATAACGACTGCACCGGACTGCGTCCGACCACCAATCCAGTCTGGACCAACTGAAGAGACCAACAGCCGCTGATGTTCTCCATCGGCAAATGTCATCTGCACTGTCTCTCCCCGGTGTCCTCTCAACCGGTCCGCAAAAGAGGTTTCCGCCCAGTGACCGCGCGTAAAATCAGCGGCCTCAGCATCACGAACCTGCCGCAGTTCCACGCTCATTTGGTGTTCGAGATCAGCAAAAAATTCGTCCCAGCGCATGGTGCCTCATTATTCCTGCTTACCTCTTTCGTGGCAATCATCACCATTTTCCTTTCAGCACCATTGACCGCGTTTGATGATGTTTGATAATTTTTTGGGTACTTAGACAGTTTTCAAGCCCTAAGGAGAGCCCATGGCAGTGGTGAAAAGCTCATCGTCCTCCGGTCAATCGGGTCTTCGCGCCTCCGATGTTTGCTTGGTGCTGATGAGCGTGATCTCCGGCCCGCTGTTGTGGTGGTTCAGTACTGCGATCAGCCCCACCTCGGCGCAGACCGCATTGTCCACCCTGGAATACCTCATCGCCACAGCATGCTCGGTGATTGGGATCGGCATCTGTGCGCTCTGCGTCATCTATGCTGTGGTGAGTCTTCTTGGAGTCACCCTCTACCGTTGCGGTCACCGCATTCAAGGTGTCGCGACCTTGCAGGTCGTGCCCGTGGCTGGTCGGCGACTCATCGCGACGTTATGTGGGATCAATCTCCTCATCGCCTCGCCGGCCATCGCCGGCGAGACTACCCACGACGGTTTAGCCTTGTCTGATACAAGAGCAATTGAATCTTCTCAACGAGAGCACATTGCCGGCTGGGACGTGAGCGCCCGTGTCTCTCCCGACCGTGAACACACCGGACTGCACACTCCGACTGACGTTGTTCCTGGCTGGATTCCCAATCTCAACTACGACACGTCGGGAGACGACGCTAGCTCCGATGCAGTCCCTGATGTCCCCGGCAAAACCGTCATCGTCGGTACCGGTGAGTGTTTGTGGGATATCGCCCATGAAGAGCTCGGGGCAGATGCGACCATACATGAAATTGATCTCCGTTGGCGCCAGTGGTGGTCCCACAACCAAGATGTGCTCGGATCCGACCCCCACACTGTTAGTCCAGGAACGGTTTTGTCCTCCCCACCTTTTCACTCCTAAACCCGTTTTGTCCGCCCACGATCTGTTCTTCCCACCGCCTATCCTTATGAGGAGATAACCCCATCATGACGCTCCCCTCCGTCTCTGCGACTGCTGGCCCTCAGTCCGTCCAACAGCGCGCACTCCCCCGACAGTCCAATTCTCCGGTCAGTAAACCAGCTTCAGTCTCCGTCAGTCCCGTCCCGTCAGCGCTGACGGGATTTCACGACGAGAAACTAGCGGCGTGGACCAACACCCGCTCTCCGCTCATTCACTTCAAACCCGGTACGGTGTCCACCCCGGCCATTAGCACACCAGACCAAACTCCTGCAGACACGGAGCCTGTTTCGCACCGGACTCCCGCTCAGTTGCCCGACGCCACTCCCCAGGACGATCCGGTCGCCAACCGCCAACGGCAGATAGCCCAACGGGCCCTGGCAGAACAGCGTCGAGCCACCGAACGCCACCTGCAAACCATGACCCGAGTGCTCGGCCAAGCTTGTGTGGAGATTGAATATGGGTTGCGAAGCTACCACCAACTTCAAGGGTGGATGTCGCTGGAGATGATCGAGAAGATGAGGTTTCGGGCCCAACTCGCCCAGCAGGGTCGACCCCAGGAATCGGACGGTCAAAAACCGATGAATGTTCGGGTACACCGAATGCGACTACAGCGAACCCCTTCGCAGTGCTACGAATCCAGTGCCACCATTATTGTTGGCAACCGATTGCGGGCGATGGCACTTCGTTTTGAGAAGCACCGCGACAGGTGGAAAGTGTGTGATTTCGAGTTGGGGTAACCCTCACCTGGGTAACAGACACCGTTGCCCAAACCTAGCTACTCATCCCAAATGCGCCAGTGCCGAAACTTCTCACATGCTGAGGCCCGCAACCCTACCGGATCGCGGGCCTCAGCCAAGCCGTCAGAGGCGACACATGTTATTTTTTCTGGGCGCGGGCTTTCTTCGCGGCCTTCTTTTTCTCTCGTTCGGCAGCTTTGCGCTCCGCTCGAGATTGCGTCCTCTCACTACCGTCGTCTGTGCGACGAACCTCGGTTTTCGCAGTCCCGGTTCCTTCTGAGGACGGGGCCGTGTACTGCAACTTGCCGGGCTGTGTGTCAGTGTCCAGACCTTTAATTTTCAGCTGTGGCGCCATGGTCACCTCACGAGAATCGGTGACGCCTGGAAGGCTAGCCTTCTGTGGCTGGGTTTTGACGTCGAGAGTGAACAGATTGTGGACCGATTCCTGGCGAATTGCCTGCATCATGGCTTCAAACATCGTGTAGCCCTCACGCTGGTATTCGACCAGAGGATCACGTTGGGCCATGGCGCGCAACCCAATACCTTCTTTAAGGTAGTCCATCTCGTAGAGGTGCTCTTGCCATTTTCGCCCGATGGAATTGAGCACCACCTTGCGCTCTAGTTCACGCATATTATCGGAGCCGATCTCTTCTTCGCGGTCCTGATACAGCACTTTTGCATCGGAGACAAACTCACGCTTCAAATCCGCAGGCTTCGCCCGGTGCAATTCACCGAGCTGTTCCTCGAGTTCTTCGGGGGTCAACTCGACCGGATAGATCAAGCGCAGATCTTCCCACAACGTCTCTGGGGACCATTCGGAACTTCGTTCCCCGGCCGTGGCTTCATCAACGGCATCGCTAATGGAGTCCTCGATGAAGTGCTCGACCTTTTCGGCCAGATCTTGGCCTTCCAAAATCTGACGACGGTCAGCGTAGATGGCCTCACGCTGACGGTTCATCACGTCGTCGTATTTAAGGACATTCTTGCGCTGTTCGGTGTTGCGCGATTCCACGTTGGACTGCGCATTCTGAATCGCCTTCGTCACCAGACCGGATTCCAGGGCAAACTGGTCGTCATCACCGGTGCGTTGCAGAATCTTCCGCGCCATACCCGGGTTGAACAGTCGCATCAGATCATCGGTCAGGGACAAGTAGAACCGAGACTCGCCGGGGTCCCCTTGACGTCCGGAACGACCTCGTAGCTGGTTATCAATCCGTCGGGATTCGTGGCGTTCAGTTCCCAGCACATATAAGCCACCGGCCTCCACAACTTCTTCGCGCTCCGCCTGGGTCTTCACCTTTTGCTCAGCAAAGACTTCGTCCCAGATTTGCTCGTATTCTTCAGCATTTTCTTCGGGGTCGAGCCCGCGTGCCTGCATCTCCGCGACCGCATTAAATTCGGCGTTACCACCGAGCATGATGTCGGTACCACGTCCGGCCATGTTCGTTGCCACCGTCACCGCACCTTTACGACCGGCTTGAGCAACAATGGCAGCTTCTCGCGCATTGTTTTTCGCGTTAAGCACTTCGTGACGTACGCCTTTTTTGGCCAACAGCTTCGACAAATATTCAGATTTTTCAACCGAGGTGGTCCCGACCAAAACCGGCTGACCAGATTTATGACGGGCCTCGATATCATCCACGACAGCATTAAACTTCGCCTTCTCGCTGGCGTAGACAATGTCTTTTTTATCGATGCGCTGAACATCTTTATTTGTCGGAATCGGGACAACGCCGAGTTTATAGGTGCTCATAAACTCTGCAGCTTCAGTCTCAGCCGTACCGGTCATCCCCGACAGCTTGTCGTAGAGGCGGAAATAGTTCTGCAACGTCACCGTGGCCAAAGTCTGGTTCTCAGCCTTGATCTTCACACCTTCTTTGGCCTCAATCGCCTGGTGAACTCCCTCGGAGTAACGGCGTCCTGCCAACACGCGTCCGGTATGCTCATCGACGATTTGAACCTCGCCTTTGAGAACCACATAGTCCTTATCGCGGGTAAAGAGTTCCTTGGCTTTCAGCGCGTTATTCAGGTACTGAATCAGCGGGGTGTTGGCCGATTCGTACAGGTTGTCGATTCCGAGCCAGTCTTCGACCTTATCGATACCTTCTTCGGAGATCGAAACGGTCCTCTTTTTCTCGTCCACTTCGTAGTCAGTATTGCGCTTCAGCCGCGGAGCCAATTTGGCGAATTGTAAATACCACTTCGAGGCGTCGCCCTGAGCCGGTCCGGAGATAATCAACGGAGTACGTGCCTCGTCGATGAGGATTGAGTCGACTTCGTCGACGATGGCGAAGTTGTGTCCGCGTTGCACCAAATCGTCGAGCGACCAGGCCATATTGTCGCGCAGATAGTCGAACCCAAATTCGTTGTTAGTCCCGTAGGTGATGTCAGCTGCATACTGTTTTGCCCGTTGCGCAGGACGCTGGTTGGACAGAATGACGCCGGTTTCCATCCCAAGGAACCGGAAAACCCGTCCCATCAAGTCTGATTGGTACTCGGCCAGGTAGTCGTTAACCGTCACCACGTGGACGCCTTGACCACTCAACGCGTTCAGGTAGCTGGGAGCTGTGGCGACTAGAGTTTTACCTTCACCGGTTTTCATCTCAGCGATGTTTCCCAGGTGCAAGGCAGCAGCACCCATGAGTTGCACGTCAAAGTGGCGAAGTCCCAAGGTACGGGACGATGCTTCACGCACCGTGGCAAATGCTTCGGGTAAAAGTGCATCCAGCGATGTACCGTCTTCGATTTCAGCACGGAAGCGATCGGTTTCTGCCCGAAGTTCGGCATCAGACATGTCCCGATAGTCATCTTCGAGCTGGTTGACAGCATCGGTATAGGCCCTCAACCGTTTGAGAACTTTCTTCTCACCGGTCTTGAGGATCTTCTCGATGAAAGAGACCACAGTGTTGACTCCAAATTCACAAATCGTCTCAGACCCTCAACGACGAAGTCGTCACAGGTCCAGGAACAAAGCATTCAACCAGACTAGTCTACGTGGTTTAACCTGGAAGAATCCTTAGTATGGGCTTTGTCCATGAGTGACCAAGATCTACAGTTCAGGGATGAAAAAGTGGCCTTGTTGCGTGTGCAACAAGGCCACTTCGAGGTCTATCACAGACCCTCAGTGGGCCAAGACGTTTAAGCGCTAGCTTGCTGATCTCGGTAAGCCCGGATTTGTTCGTCGGAACCTTCAGGTTCAGTGTCTTCACCCAGGCTGATCACGCCGTAGGACCAGCCACGTCGCCGGTAGGCCACAGAGGGACGTCCCGACTCTGCATCAATGAACAAGTAGAAGTCGTGGCCCAGTAGCTCCATGTTGTCCACGGCATCGTCGAGCGACATGCTTTCTGGCGGAAAAACCTTCTGACGGATGGTCACCGGTGCCTCACCGTTTTCTGCCAGGTGCCGTTCCTGTTCTTCACGCTCAGCTTCCTCGCGCTGGGCTTCTAGCACCTGTTCCACCAACGACACAGAGTTGTCCACGGGCACCGAATCGGCGGTGATTTCGCGGACCGAAACACGTTTGCGGTGAGACTTGCGCCGTTCCCGTAGCCGGCGCAGTCGTTCCTGAATCTTATGGAATACCTTATCGAAGGCCACCATTTGGTCGTCGTCGGAAGCTTCAGCACGCACTACGTTTTTGGGGCTATGTACGGTTAGTTCCACGGTCATCGACCCGGAGGCGCCGGTGTGAGATGGCTGAGCACCGAGCTTGATTTCGACCCGTTGGGCTTCTTGAAGTAGGGACTCGATTTTCTCGAGGCGTTCTTCAACATAATCGCGGAACGATTCCTTAATGGAAGCGCCGCGGGCTACATAGGAGATGTCGATGGCCATAATGTCCTCCTTAGCTAAAACAAGCACGGTGGTAAGAGAAGTTTAACCTCCCTTCACCACCGTGCTCTGTTGGTAATGCCGAGTCTACCCATTGATTGCCAGCTGTTCACGTTGCCATCTCCGGTTTAGCTCAAATCGTCGTGCGAATGTTTCTCAACCGTAGCGATCACCGCTGCTGCGAGCACCTCCCATCCCGCGGCTTCCAGAACTCGTGTGGCCCCGGCCAGCGTCGCCCCGGTGGTGAGCACATCATCAACGATCATCACCGGATACCCGGTGAGTTGTTGCGCAATTCCGCGTCTGACCCAGAATTTTCGTTCTGCCGCGGTGACTCGTTGGGCCGCGGTGCGACCAGCGTGCGATGTGCGGGCGTTTAATCTCCAACGATGTCGTAAAAACTGTCGCTGGCGTATGATGCCGGGCACGGGCGCTCTGGTCACCAGTGTGTCAAGCGGGTCGAAACCCCGACGGCGCCAACTAGCCGCAGAGCTCGGGATCGGCACCGCCACGACCGGCAGCTGCGTTGCGCTGGTGCCATATTGTTGTGCCACAGCGTCCCACACCAGGTCCCGGGCTACCAGCATCGACCTAGCCAGTGCGGGTGCAAGAAGCCGATGCAACCCGGTCCGGGAGTGGTCTTTGAACGCCAGGATCATGCGGGCTAACTCACGGGTGTATTGTCCTGTTGCCACCACCGGCAAGGGGCGGTCGGTGCCGGGTATAAAGGGAAGGGATGGTGCCCAGGACTCAGCACGTTCCGGATGAAGGAGTTGTGGCATCACGGTCTGCCGACAGTGGTGACAGAGGTGCTCGGCGGTGGCGTCGCGGCGCTGACAGACGACGCAGATGCGAGGCATGAGGATTCCGGCCAATTCACGGCCTGCAGTGCTCACCCAGCGCGCGCCAGGGTGTTCGCGAAGTCGATCAAGACGGCCTGCCCATCGCGTCAGACGAGGCCTCGGCGCCGGTGGCCTGGGTGGTTCGTGCCTGAAAGATCTCATCTTCCCAGTCTCGCGCTTTGCTGGTTGCAACCCCAGCTACACTCAGAGACTGTGGAGAATGTTAGCCGGGGTAGGACAAGTCGTCGGCGTTATCCTCTTGGGCACGCCAATTGGTCCCGACGCGGATATACACCTCGTCGTCGGTTTCGGCGTACACCGTGGCGTTGCCGGCCCCGGTCGAAAAGCCACGCATACCGAGCATGGGTTTAAAGGTCACGCTGGTGCCAGCCAATCCAATCATTTCCAGCTCGACGCGTTCGCTACTGGAGACCTCGCCGATCAGGACC
This sequence comes from Auritidibacter sp. NML120636, assembly GCF_003185945.1. Classification (NCBI taxonomy): domain Bacteria; kingdom Bacillati; phylum Actinomycetota; class Actinomycetes; order Micrococcales; family Micrococcaceae; genus Auritidibacter; species Auritidibacter sp. NML120636. The sequence continues at coordinate 140,911 of NZ_QHLO01000001.1, read as the reverse complement.
TCGTTCATGGAGTACCACTGCACCCGGTTGGCCGGGGCTGCGGTTTCAACCACGAGTGGTTCCACCAAACCCAACGGCTTACCCGAATCATCGCGGACGATACCGGAAATAAAGAGTTGCTGGGAGTTGTCCCGCTCTAAAATCATCGCGATCCGAGATCCTTCAGGAGAAACCCGTACGGCTTTAATCTCCCCATCCATCAACCACGGGACACTGATTTCCTGAACCTGTTCGCCGTCGAATTCGCTGGCGAGCAATGTCTGTTCGCCACCTGAGACAGCGGCTTCGGCGTTCTCTGACTCCCCAGCATCCTCGGAATGCTCATCTTCAACGCTGGAGACAGTCCAGGCCCATCCCCTGTTGTCAAGTGAAGGAGCCAACAGATCGGTTCCAGACGCCAGTTCCTGAACCGCCGACCCGTTGGTGGCCCCAACCATCTGGGTGGAGTCCTCATTCAAGAACACAAAGCGGTTGCCTTCCACGTTCATCGTCGGCTCGTGGGGCCCCAGACTACTGACGTCTGCAACGCCAGGGATCTCGGTGATGTTGGAGCCCTGGTAATAGACCAGTTGGTTGGTGTCATGGTTGATGGCAATTTGACGAGCTCCAACGGAATACGTCGTGGGGGTCTCCCGGAACTGCGGATCAGGCTCTCCTGTATCCACATCTTCCAGCCCCACGGTAAGTTTCACATCCGAAATCCGTGGCCGGGTGCCCAAGGTCATCTGCAATTGATGCTCAATGCGTTGACGCTGTAGGGCGCTGGTGCCCGCCAGCGAATCGGCCTTCACATCGATCGAGGCTGTGCCGGAACTGATCGGTACCGATGGGCGAGCAAGTTCGACCTGCTCCATTGGGTTGGCCACAGCACCCTCCAGATAGCTGGCTGGACCGGTAATCAAGGCCTCGACGATGGCCGTGGCTTGACCGGGACGGTCAAGGAACCACCGGGTATCCGGCACGGCATTGTGGTAGTCGAAGTCGTAGAAGTACAGAGTTTGGGAGACAAACAGTGCCGAGAACTGTGCGCTGTCTAAGGCAATGCCGTCGGGTAGCTCAGAAATCCGCCACTGGCCGTCGACCTCAGTCAGCTTGATTTCCAGGGCTTCAGTCGTCTCCGATGGGAGCGGGGACATCACCCCCTGTGCATCCACCGCCGAATCAACCTCAAGCTGCACCGTGTAGGTATCGGTGTCTTCAGTCGAGACCACCGCCGGAGATCCTTGATACACCAAGGTACGGGCCAGCGGGTCCCATTGCTCAGCCGCCGAGTCTGTCAGGTAGCTCCGCGCCACAGCGAAGTCATCTTGAACCCCGGTCGCTGCCACAATGAACCCATTAATGATGGACTCGGGTGAGGCATCCTCGGCCGGTCCGGCAGGGTTAAAGGTGTGGGTGACCGATTCCCCTGTCGTACCCAAGTCTTCAGATTCTCCGACCGGACCAGACTGCGGCAATCGGGAACACCCAGCCAGCACCAGCGCACACGCCACCAGCACGACCAGTGCTCTGAGTGTTCTAGTCATCAAGCCCCCTCCGAGATCGTGGCACCAAGGCTTGCTCATTCACCCGGTCTGGCATTTCGTGGCCGTTCGCAGGTTCGTCTGGGCCGGGGCCGATTTCGGAAGCGCTACGACGCTCCGAGCACTCATATTCGGGAGGCAGTTGCAGCGGGTAGGGCTTGACGAGTTCTCCACCAACCTGGCGGGGTAAGACAAGACGGAAGGCAGCGCCGCGGTGGGGTTCGCCCCAAACATCGAGTTCGCCGTGGTGCAAGCGCGTATCTTCCACGGCAATGGCCAGGCCCAGACCGGAGCCTCCGGTGGTGCGTGTCCGGGCCGGGTCAGCACGCCAGAACCGGTCGAAAACACGCTCGAGTTCATCTTCGCTCAAGCCCAGCCCGTGGTCACGCACCACGATCGCAATCTCTGTCTTATTTCCGGCCACGATGACATCGACCGGTTTCGATTCGCCGTGTTCAATGGCGTTATTGATGAGATTGCGCAGAATGCGTTCGATGCGACGGGAATCGACTTCTGCGGTGAATTGGTCCCCTTGGGGCACAATGGATAGTTCGGTCTGGTTATTATCGGCCAGTGGCTGGGCAGTCAGTAGTACGTCGGCGACCAAATGCAACAGGTCGGTGGACTCACTGGCCACCTGGGCTGCCCCGGCATCGAACCGCGAGATCTCCAAAAGATCAGCGAGCAACGCTTGGAAGCGCTCCACTTGGTGATAGAGCAACTCGGTGGAGCGACGATTAACAGCATCGAAATCATCACGTGAGTCATAGAGCACTTCTGCTGCCATCCGCACCGTGGTCAGCGGTGTCCGTAACTCGTGAGACACATCGGAGACGAACCGCTGTTGAATCTGAGACAGATGCGCCAGCTGGGTGATCTGGTCCTGAATACTGTCGGCCATCGAGTTGAACGACCGAGACAACGTCGCGACTTCATCTTCCCGGTTGACATTCATGCGCACCGAGAGGTCACCCGACGACAACCACTGGGCGGTTTCGGCCGCCTGCTGGATGGGGCGTACCACCGAGCGGGTCGTCACCACGGCAATCACGACATTGAGCAAGATCAAAATCGCACCGGCAATGAGGAGCACGCTCATCACGTAATCCAGCGTGCCTTGTACTTCAGAGATGTCGTAAATGAAATACAACGCATAGTAGTTACCCGGCGGCAACACGACCTGAGTACCGAAGGCCAGCCCCGGATCTGTTGCCCCGCCGGTGTCAGAGGGAATGGCCACCGACTGCCAGTAGATCCCATCGCCTTGTTCGACTTGGCTCGCCAAGTCATCGGTGATGATGTCTTCACTCACGCCGGCTGAGGACATCGAGCCAACGAATTGGTTCTCGTCATCATCGAGGGGAACCAACACGAAATCGCGGGCAATGGCCCCCGAGGTATTGCCACTTAACGCTGCCAGGGTGTCGTTGACCAAAGAGGCCGTGGATTCTTCGTCAGCGGTTGCCGCGGAGTCAAAGACTTCTCGTGCTTGGCTCAGCCCGTGATTAGCCTCGGCCTGCACTTGATTAAACCGGGACTGGAACAGACCCGTGGTCACCTGATGAGTCAAGAACAGCGCCAGGATCAGCACGGCAATCACCGAGAGCAAAGCGGTAATCATCACCGTGCGTAGCTGCAACGAGGACTGCCAACGTCGCCAAAAAGTTTTGAACGGCCGAGAAAGGAAGCGATTCTTGCGCGGTTTTTCTGCCCGCTGGGCCTCAGGCGCTGCCGGTCGGGCGGTGTTTGCTTCGGAGGTCGTTTCTTCTGACTCGACGGACAAGGCTGCGCTCAAATCTGGCCGGCTTTATAGCCCACGCCACGAACAGTGAGAACAACTTCGGGATTATCTGGATCCTTTTCGACCTTGGAGCGCAAGCGTTGCACGTGGACGTTGACCAACCGGGCATCGCCTTGATGCCGGTATCCCCAGATTTCCTCCAACAACGTTTCGCGGGTCAGCACTTGCCCGGGACGACGGGCTAACGCGGCCAAAAGATCGAATTCCAGCGGTGTCAGCGAAATGCGTTCACCGTTGCGGGAAACCTCATGACCAGAAATATCAATTGTCAGATCGCCAATAGTGAGGCTCTCCTGAGCACGGTGGTCGGTTTCGCGCAACCGGGCACGGACACGGGCCACCAACTCGGCGGGCTTAAAGGGCTTGGGCACATAGTCGTCGGCTCCAGCTTCTAGCCCACGAACCACGTCGGCGGTCTCAGATTTAGCGGTCAACATCACCACCGGCACGTCTGATTCCATGCGGATCTCGCGCAGAATGTCAATGCCGTCCTTGCCGGGAAGCATCAGGTCCAACAGCACCAGCTCCGGGCGGATCTGACGAAACATCTCGTTAGCTTGGTTGCCATCAGCGCAGAAATACGGTTCAAACCCGTCGTTGCGCAAAACAATACCAATCATTTCGGCTAGGGCTTCGTCATCATCGACGACCAAAATCTTGGGTGTAGCCACCGCTTCCCTCCCGGCTCGGACTATATGATCCCAGACCACCAGCATAACCGAGCCGGCCAATTTCGCCGCGGCGTGTTGCATGCGCGCGCCCCGCAACTCACCCTGTTTGCACCGCAAAGTTGTCCTATAACATATGAACTAGTCCGAGTCTGAGCGGGCCGAGTCCCCAGAAATGGAGAGATCGTGAGCTTCTATCCACCCCCGGGCCAAGGCCCCGGCACACCCTATGGAGGGTACCCACAACACCAGCAACCCTCGGGGTGGGGACCATACGCCACACCGCAACCACAATTGATGCTCACGGTGTCCCGTCCCGGCACGATCCCGCTGACTCCGTTGAGCATCGGCGATTTGTTTAGCGGGGTTTTCGCAACGTTGCGCACCGCACCTGGGGCCGTGTTGTTGCATGGGCTCGGCTACGGTCTCGTCACGTTTCTTTTGTACCTGATGGCAGTCGCCCCGGCTTTCGTCACCATGTACGTCGCGTTCACCACGGTGCTTGATGGGGGCCTACCCACCTCGGAACAGATCGCATCCGGAAGTGTGGCGATAATCGTCCTTCCAATGCTGGCATTGGTGTTGCTGTTCCTCGCGTCGGTATTTTTCCCGGGGCTGGTAGCCATCGTCACCATGCGCGGTACGATCGGTACCTGGACCGGATTCTTTCAATCCTTCCGCCTGTTGCACGGTAGCTACTGGAAGCTCATTGCTTTGTCGGTACTGATCAATATTGCCGTCATCGCGCTGTCGGTGCTCGCGTTCCTCTTGATCGTTTTCGCTGTTGCCGTCCTGGAGATCCCTGCGGAGCTCTTTGCCGTGATCATGATTATTGTCATCCTCACCGGGGGGATTCCCATAGTCTGGCTGACGATCAAGCTGATGCTGGCCCCGACGGTGATCGCGGTCGAACAAGTAGGCCCGTTGACCGCGCTTCGTCGTTCCTGGGTGCTGACCAATAATAATTTTTGGCGTTCTTTGGGGATGACCTTATTGGTCACTGTCTGCATCGTTATCGCCAGATGGGTGATTTCTATTCCCTTGGCTATGCTGGCTCCACTCTTTCTGGCTTCGGCCGGAAACGAAGCGGAAGCGCTGACCGGCTTCCTGCTGGCTCAGGTGGTCATCGTCGGGGTCAGCAGTGTGGTCTCCGGGGTACTGTATGCGCTGTTCACCATCTTCATTGCGTTGCTCTACACTGACTTGAGGATCCGACGTGAAGGCATTGGTGCCCAGCTAGCCCACGATGCTGAATCCATCTCGGGTCCCATCGATGAGTTCAGTATTGATCCGACCAAACGCCGTAGCGATTCTCAGTCGGCCGATCTCGTGCCGGGTCGCGACGTGCATTGGCAGCCCACACCGCCACCGGCAGGTGCACCATTCACCGGACCGGCGGGACCGAATGCTCCCTACTATCCGCCACATCCGCCCAATCCATCTAACCCACCCATGGGGCCGCCGACATGGTCATGATGTCCCCGCCACTGACCCCAGACGCTGAGCAAGCCCGCCAGTGGGCCGAAGAGGAGCTGTCCAAACCCGAATACGCGGAGGCAGATCCCGGCCCGATCATTGAGCTGATCGATAACCTGGTTGAGTGGTTTCAAGACCTGGCCGCCGTCGAATTCTCCGGTAGCGGCGAACTGGGTGTGATCGTGCTAGCCCTGGCGTTAGTCGCCCTGCTGATTGCCTTAGTGTTGTGGTTACGGCCGGGCCGTACCGGTCGGGTCAAGACAACATCAACCGACGAGGTTGAGGTCGCCGCTGACGTTACGGCCACGGAGTATCTCGACCGGGCCCGCCGACATGTGGCCGAGCAGGACTATGCCCACGCACTGGCCGATGCGTTACGGTCGATGATCCGCGACGGGCAACAACGGGATCTGGTCTCAGAACGTCCTTCCCTCACCGCGACGTTTGCCACGACGGAACTCGCCGAGGCCTTCCCCCCATTCACCGAACAATTGGAACAAGCCGCCGTTCGCTTCAATACCACGTTCTACGCCCACCAATCCCCCAGCGCCACAGATGCCACGCAGATGATCGAGTTGGCGGAAAAGCTCCACCAAGCCAAGCCGGCCCCTGCCACACCCCGCGATGACAGCGTCCCCGCTCAGCACGCCAAGGATCTGGTGCCCCGATGACCGCAGCATCCTCTCTACAGTCTTCGGCACGTACCTCACAGACCGGTTCCCGTAAAACCGGTATCATCGTGGTGTCGGTCATCGCCGGAATTCTGGTGCTCGCCGGCGTGGTGTTTTATGCCTTGCTCCCCAGCACCACTCAGGGGATCCCCTATTCCACCGACAATCCCGGCCGTTATGGTTCCCAGGCCATGACACGCATCCTGGAAGATCGCGGTGTCTCGGTCCACACCGCTGCAACGGTTGATCAGTTGGAAGGTCAACTCAACCAGCATCCGGACGCCACGGTGGTATTGATCGATGAGAACAACAACCTGGCTTCGGCGCCCCATGATTCACGGCAACGCGCCGCGGAGGCCATTCCACCATCCCAGCTGGTGATTTCAACCTCATCCCCGGAGCTACTCGAACACTTCACCGACGAGTTCTCGCGGGACTACGCCACCGTGTCCAGTCACGACGGCGGGATCACTGCGGGCACGACCGAGGACTGCCAGCTGAAGCACGGGCGGGTCGCCGGTGAGATTGATAGCTCTTCCTGGGCGGTATCGGTCCCCCGCACGCAGCGTGAGTCCGGCCAGATCTCCACGTGTTTTCCCGTACCCGAGAACGCATCCTCCGACCAAGCCACGGCGCTCCTGGCCGAAACAGCAACCGGGATCACGGTACTGACCTCTCCGAAGATCTTCACCAATGAACGGATCGACGAGCGAGGCAATGCCGCCTTGGCCTTACGCCTGGCCGGCTCGCGCGAGGACCTGATCTGGTATACCCCGGACTTCACCGAGCTCTTGGACTCCGATGCTCCGCTGTCTGAGGCGCAACTGCCTCGTTTCGTGGTCTTTGGAATCTGGTGGGCGGTCGTGCTGGCCGTGCTGGCCATGTTCTGGTTAGGACGTCGCCACGGCCCGATCGTGCGCGAGCCATTGCCCTCGGTCGTCAAGCCGGCCGAAACCACGGTGGGCCGAGCCCGCATGCACCGACGTGCCGGACACCACCTTCAAGCTCTCGAGGCCTTGGAACAGGCCACGTTGCGTCGCATCGCCCACAGCATGCGATTAGGGCGCAACACCGACCCGCAAACCATCATGCGCCAGGCTGCACTCCACACCAACCAGCCGGTCCAGGACATCCAGCAGCTCTTCAAGATCAGCTCCGGACTCGTCCCAGCCCACGGTAGCCACAACGTTTCCCCCGAGGAGATGGTGACCACTGCCCAAGAACTCACAGATTTTGAACATCTCATCGACCAGGTACTACGCCCCGATCACGGGAGGAGCACGTCATGATGCACCAGCCACCGGCTTTTCCGCCATCCCAGCCACCCCAGGGTCACCCCCCACAGGACCAGTCTGCGCGGGCACAGTCGGCAGACGACCTGCGGGAGGCACTCAACCAGGTGCGTGGCGAAGTGGCTAAAGCCGTCGTGGGCCAGGACCAGGCCGTGACTGCATTGCTCATCGGTATTTTGTGTCGGGGGCATGTGTTGCTCGAAGGGGTCCCCGGTGTAGCCAAGACGCTTTTGGTCCGGTCAGTGGCCAAATCGGTGCAACTAGACTCCCACCGAGTGCAATTCACCCCGGATTTGATGCCCGGCGACGTCACCGGCTCGCTGGTCTATGATTCCAAAACCGGGGAGTTTGAATTCCGCAAGGGCCCGGTGTTTACCCACGTGCTGCTCGCCGACGAAATCAACCGCACCCCACCGAAAACCCAAGCTGCCTTGTTGGAAGCCATGGCCGAATACCAAGTCTCTACCGACGGGGTAACCCGGCGGTTGCCGGACCCGTTTATGGTGGCAGCCACTCAAAATCCGGTCGAGCACGAGGGAACCTATCCCCTTCCGGAAGCCCAACTGGATCGGTTTTTGCTCAAGGTGGTGATGGATCTTCCCGAGCGCGATCAGGAACGAGAGATCCTGCGCCGTCATGCGGCGGGTTTCTCGGCCGCAGATCTCGACGCCGTGGGCATCCAGCCGGTGGCCGAGGAAACGACCTTGCTCAAAGCCCGCGCCTCGGTGCAACAAGTCGCCACCGGTCCAGAGATGCTCAGCTACATCACGGACATTGTCCGCGCCACGCGGCAATCCCCCTCTTTCCAGTTGGGTGCTTCCCCGCGCGGTGGTACCGCTCTGATGCACTGTGCCAAGGCTTGGGCTTGGCTATCGGGCCGCAACTTCGTCACCCCCGACGACGTGCAGTCGCTGTTGCTACCGACCCTACGCCACCGGGTGTTGCTGCGCCCGGAGGCCGAATTGGACGGTGTCGATACCGACCAAGTCTTGACCGGACTACTCTCCAGTGTGCCGGTCCCCCGCTAAACACCGTCTCTTTCCGTCCTCTCCCACCATCCTCGACACACCAAAGGCAGGTAGCTACGAGTTATGGTCATCTCCTGGCGCGCGATGATTCTGGCTATTATCGGCCTGTTTCCCATCCTGCTGTTTCCGCGCTGGTCAACGCTGGGGTTGTGTGTGCTCGGGCTGATCGTGGTGCTGTGTGCGGACGCACTGACCGCCGTTTCGCCTCGCCGGGTGTCCTTCTCCCGTTCCGCGCAAGGCAGTATTCGGCTGGGTGAAACGACTACCGTTCAGCTGGTGGTGACCAATCAGAGCTCCCGAACATTGCGCGGTTCGGTCCGGGATGGGTGGCAACCCACCGCTCAGGCCGACAGCCCGGAACAACCGGTCACGATTCCGGGCCAGGAGCCCCGCCGGCTTTCCATGCACCTGACCCCCACTAGGCGCGGCACACTGCGCTCCCGAATCGTCACGGTCCGTAGCTGGGGCTGGTTGGGGCTGGCGGGCAAACAATACACGCATCGCGCCGAGGGTGCGATCACGGTGATTCCACCGTTCAACTCCCGGCGTCACCTGCCCTCGAAGCTAGTCTCGCTGCGGGAAATGGCCGGGAGGTCGGCGGTCTTGACCCGCGGGGCCGGCCACGAATTTGATTCTTTGCGCGAATATGTCCGTGGCGATGACGTCCGCGATATTGATTGGCGGGCTACGGCCCGCGCCCAAGAACTGGTGGTACGCACCTGGCGACCGGAACGGGACCGTCGGGTGTTGATCCTCATCGATACCTCCCGCACCTCGGCCGTGCGGAGCGAAGACGGCACCCGACTGGATACCGGCATTGAGGCCGCGCTACTATTAGCGGCACTGGCTGATGCTGGCGGTGACCGTGTCGAAGTTATCGCCCTGGACCAGAAAGTTCAGGCCCGGGCCTCTTCCACCCGTCGTGGGAAACTCTTGCACCAGATTGTCACGGCGCTGACCGATGTATTCCCGCGGCTGGTGGCTGCCGATTTCACCCAGGTGTCCTCGCTCATCTCTCAGACCGTGAAACAACGAGCACTGGTGGTACTCATTACGGCCCTGGACACCGCAGCCATTCAGCAAGGTTTGCTCCCGGTGTTACCGACGATTGCGCGCAAACATCAGGTGGTGCTGGCCTCGGTCACCGATCCGGAGCTCGAGGCCATGGCGGCCGAACGCGAAGACCTCGAGACGGTCTTTCAGGCCGCCTCGGCAGAACAAGACGAACATCGTCGAGCCGGTCTGATTGCCCAGCTACGACGGTTTGGCGCCGAAGTGGTCGAAGCCGATCCGCAGGATCTCCCGCCCCGGTTAGCCGATACCTATCTGCATCTCAAAGCTGCGGGACGGTTGTAGTCGCGTCATGATGGGCCGGGCACCCGCTGGGAGAACTCATCGGCCACACCGCGTAATGCTTCGATGCAACGTCCCAGTCCTACTCCCGTCATCGGCCTGGTCGCTCGGGCTACCAGTACGCTCGAGGCCAGGTCCCAGGGGTCCAACCCGACGCGTTCAGTGGTTTCCACCAGCTCTACTCCAGCCCGGGGCGGGTCAATGCCGTCGAGTCGCTCGAGGTCGCATTCCAGGTGTAAGGGGATTTGGGAGTGGCGGAACCGTTCAATCCATTCCCACCGCCAGCTGGCCCAACGTCCCACCGGATCGGTTTCCAGGGCCGGAAAGCTGATGCTGACGCCAAGTGGTGGACTGTCTTGGTCGTTGGTGGCCAGGGTGTGCAATGAGGTGAGTAGCCTGTCGTCTTTCCCGAGGTGGTGGGTGTCTAGATCGACCTGGAAAACCAGCTCGGACCCGGTGGGACAAAGCTGGTCGGCAAGTAGTGCCCAGTACGTCTCGAGCTCGGCGATATCGAGGCTCCGTTCGGTCAAATACCCCGAGGCCGTGGCGATCGCTCCTCGTAGTCCGGCAACAACATCGGTGTCTCGAACCACCAAACGCAAGGTAGTCTCCGGCAGAATACGGGCACTGATCTGGACGAGCTCGGCCAGTGCCTCTGCCAACACGTGGGCAACATCGCGACGAGCGCCGTGATCTCGGATGATCTTCTGACCGCCGGGGCCCATCAGCACGGAGAACAGGGTCACCGGGCCGGGAACCTCGAGCATCAACTCTGGCAGGGGACGCTCTTGCTGGTAATCGGCCACCCGCTGGAACTGCTCACGCAGGGCTGTAGCATATCGGCGTTGTTCTTTGCCCGGGGTCGCTTCGGTGGCTTGTACTTGCCAGCCGTAGCTGCGACGATTGGCCACCAGAAACCCGGGTAATCCGACAGCAAGTTCGGACAGTGGTTGCCAGTACGGCAACTGAGGCAGGTGGGGACCGGGCAACTCATCAAGCAGGATGCCCAGAGTCTCACCCCACGCGGTTGGACCCCCGGGGCCAGGGTCCGGGGTGCTGAGACTAACGCGCAGAGCAGGGAGATCGGGTTTCTGTGCCTCACTGGACACGGTCGCCTCACCTGGTCGTCTCATGGTCCTCCGCGCCCTGGGCAGTGTCGCTCTTTTGGTCATCGGCGATGGCCTGATGGTGCCGGATCACTTCGGAGACGATGAAGTTCAAAAACTTCTCGGCAAATGCCGGGTCCAGATCCGCGTCCTCAGCCAGCCGACGCAACCGGGCAATCTGGGCTTTTTCCCGCTCCGGATCAGAGGGTGGCAGATTATTCTCAGCTTTGAGTTTGCCGACCCGCTGGGTGCATTTGAACCGCTCGGCCAGTAAATAAACCAGAGCAGCATCGAAGTTATCGATACTGCCACGAATGGCCAGGAGTTGCTCGAGAACTGCGGGTTCGGCCAGCTCGTGAGGTGAGGCATGCTCGGATGTGCTCATATCACTCACTGTAGTCAACGTATCGCGGATCTGTCGCCGACAGGTTATACCCAAGCACCCATACGCTCTGCATTGACCGCACGGTGGATGGTGGTTTGTCCCACCACGCGGGTGCCTTGATACACCACCGCCGTCTGACCTGGGGCTACCCCGGAGATGGTCTCATCCAGTTTCATCTGCCATACCGTGGCTTCAGCGCCATCGACCTCATCGCTGGCGACGCGGACGCGTCCAGGCACCGGGTCAGCGTGAGCACGGACCTGCACCTGGCAGTCGAACCACTCACCGGTGGCCTCTTCGTCGAGCGGTTGTCCCGCCCAGGATGGCCGGATTCCGGTAATCCGGTCGATGTTGAGCATCGCGCGGGGACCAACCACAACCTCATTTTCTTTCGGCCGGACTTCAAGGACGAACCGTGGCTTGCCGTCCGGGGCCGGCGTGCCAATTCCCAGGCCTTTGCGCTGTCCAACCGTAAAGGCCTGCGCACCGCGATGCTGGCCTAGCGCGGTCCCAGCGGTGTCGACAATCTGCCCCGGACGCATCTCAATGTGCTCTTCGAGCCACTCGCGGGTATCACCTTCGGGAATGAAGCAGATGTCATAGGAGTCTGGTTTCTGCGCCACCGACAGTCCGCGGTCGGCGGCTTCAGCGCGCACCAACGACTTCGAGGGGGTATCCCCCAGGGGGAACAGACAGTGTTCGAGCTGTTCTGCGGTGAGCACACCGAGCACATATGACTGGTCCTTGGCATCGTCAGCGGCACGGTGTAGCTCCAGGTGGCCTTGGTCGTTTTCGATCACCTTGGCGTAGTGTCCGGTACACACCGCATCAAATCCCAGGGCGAGGGCCTTTTCTAACAGGGCAGCGAATTTGATGCGTTCATTGCACCGCATGCACGGGTTTGGGGTTCGTCCGGCGGCATATTCGGCGATGAAATCATCGACCACATCCTCTTTGAACCGCTCGGAAAAATCCCACGTGTAGTACGGAATACCCAGCTTCTCACAGGCACGCCAGGCGTCACGGGAGTCTTCAATCGTGCAACAACCGCGAGACCCCGTTCTGAGGGTGCCTGGCATTCTTGACAGTGCCAGGTGTACGCCGACCACCTCGTGACCGGCATCGACCGCCCGGGCAGCAGCGACTGAGGAGTCGACACCGCCACTCATGGCTGCAAGCACTTTCACGATTCTTGCCCTTTCTCTCCCGTGGTGGAATGGTGCGGATCTTGCGTATGGTGTGGCACCGGGCCTCTACCATAACAGCTCGATGTAACACCACCAGCACCCTACCTATTCCCGGTCAGCCCCGATGGGAGTTGGCGGTCACAATATGAGAATCCTGCCCGGCCATTCCGGCCCGCTGAGCGGAGGCGTAGACGCCCGGTAGGACGGAGAGCACGGCCTGAATATCAGCCTCGGTGGTGGTGTAGCCGAGCGAAAACCGCTGGGTTGAGCGTGCCATCTGCTCATCGGCTCCTGTGGCGGACACAACATGAGAGGGACGGGACACACCAGCGGTACAGGCCGAACCAGTCGAGGACTCAATGCCGGCCATATCCAGTCCAAACAGCAACGAGTCTCCCTCACAACCGGGGAAACAAAAATGCACGTTGCCGGGCAGACGACGAGTCCCCACCGGCACGTGCTGCCCGGTCTCCGGGTCCCGGTCCTGGTCACCTTGCAACTGTGCCTCTGGAATGGCCTGCTGGATTCCGGCGATCAACCGATCCCGAAGTCCGCTGAGTCGTTCGCGCTCGACCTGTTGGTTGGCGGTGGCAACTTCGGCGGCTGCGGTGAAGGAAACGATCAGTGCCGAGGCCATGGTTCCGGAGCGGATATCGCGCTCTTGGCCCCCGCCAAAAAGTACTGGCGCTACCTGGGCGTCGCGACGCACCAGAAGCGCGCCGATACCGATGGGCGCCCCAATTTTGTGTCCGGAAATAGCCATGGTGGTCACCCCCGGGTGGTCGAAATGTAACTCCAGGGCACCAAACGCCTGCACCGCATCCACATGGAAGGGTAGCTCCGCGGCTGCGGTGGCCTCGGCCAATTCGGCAATCGGTTGGACGGTACCGATCTCGTTATTGGCATACATCATGGTTGCCAGCGCCAGCTGATCGGCATGCTGATCAATGGCGTCCTTCCATGCCTCGACCTCTACCCGGCCGGTGGCATCGACGGGGACTTGAATCAGCTCGGCGCCGTGGTGGGCCTCCAGGGCTTCGAGTGTGTCGATCACGGCGGCGTGCTCAATCCCGGTAAACAGAATCTGATGGCGTCGGGGATCTCGGCGGTGGCGAGCATGATAAAGGCCCTGCAGGCCCAGGTTGTCCGATTCGGTGCCCCCGGAAGTGTAGATGACCTCGGTGGGGTGAGCTCCCAACACGGCGGCCAGGCGGTCTCGGGCGTCTTCAACCCGAAGCTTGGTGCCACGCCCAGCGGTATGCAGTGACGAGGCATTGCCGATCCGTTGGGATTGATCCACAAACGCCTCGATCGCCTCGGGCCGGGTGGGCGAGGTGGCGGCATGGTCAAGGTAGACACGATCTGCGGAAGTATTCACAGTCTCCAGTCTAAAACTCCTGGACCATCACCCTCGATTGCCGTGGTGTGCAACAGAGCAACCTAGCGGGATAGCGCACCGGGTTTCGGTATGATTCTCACCGTGTCAACCTCTGATTTCCCGAATTCCCCCAACCCTTATGAGGTACTCGGGGTGTGTGCTGACGCAAGTCAGGACGAAATTAAGGCCGGGTACCGCAAGGCGCAACGTCAGGCCCACCCGGATCTGGGCGGTGATCCGGCACAGTTCGACCTCGTCACCCGTGCCTGGGAACTGATCGGAACCGCCGAAGCCCGGGCAGAGTTTCACCGCGATGCCCGGACGCGCTCGCCACGGTCAGCGGGTTCCTCACGGGCCACAGGCACCTCGGCGACATCGTCCACCACGAGGCAACAGTCCTCCCGCCAGACCCCGAAACCGGTCACCGTCGTACCGTCTTTGGCTCAGGGGCCGGTGACGGTTCAGCTGGGAAAGACCAGCGTGATCGTCGATGCCACCCTGGTCGAATCCTCGGTGATCGGCCGTGTTCCTACCGGTTTATTTTCCTCTGGTCGCAGCGGTGCCTACGTGCAGGTCGCCAGCACCGTGGCCCCCTCGCTACGTCAAGCACTACCGGCGGCCCGCATCGTGCTGGGCCTGAAAACCAAGGAACTCACCCGTCATTTGAAAAACCACCGTCGCGATAATGCTAGGTCCTTGCTCGGAACAAACCTTCCCCCGTCGACGCAGATCCCCATGGTAGTGTTGTGCGGTTATCGGCTGGCCTGTGTGTGGCTGATGAAAGCATCGCCGGGAGTCTACCAGTGGGACGGGGGACGATTATTCGCCGAGAATCGACCGGTCTCTCTGCCAGCTGATGCCACCCGGTCCCCTTCTGCCCTGGCTGAGCTAGCCACCTTGTTCCCGGAATTGACCGTGGGCCATTTTGTCGCACTCATCCCATCGGATCAGCACCCGTTTGCCCCGGACGTCACCAGTACCGGGCCGCACCAGACTTCCTGCGGGCTCGAAGATGTGCCGGCAAACCTGAATAACACCATCCGACATCTGAAAATGTTCCTCGGCGTCGACCACCAACACCATGTGCTCGATCGGAACCTGTTGGGATCGCTGGTGGCCATGTCGCCGTTCCCGAAAGACCGCTCCCATCCCGCGCGCTAGACAGCGACACCAGACTCCGTAGAGATGACACAGTAGTCATGACTCCATAGGAAGAAGAAACACCCGCCATGTCCGCTCCCGACCGGCACGACACCAACCCGCACACCCAGGCCAGTCTGCATCCCGACACCGCCAACCCGGGATTCCGGATCGTATTCGAAGCCCCCGAAATTCCCGGTAATACCGGTAATGCCATCCGGTTAGCGGCCATTACCGGTGCCGAGTTGCACCTGATCGAACCACTGGGATTCAACTTCGCCGATGCCCATCTCCGCCGGGCAGGCCTGGATTACCACGACTTGGCGGTCGTCACGATCCATCCGGATGTGGACACCGCCTTCCACGCACTGGCCCCCGAGCGGGTCTTTGCCTTCACCTCCCACGCCACCTGTCTGTACACCGAGATTCAATACCGTCGCGGGGATGTCTTACTCTTTGGCAAAGAATCCACCGGGCTGACCGAAACAACACTGCAATATCCTGGCATCACCGATCGGGTCCGGATCCCGATGCAGTCGGGACGACGCTCCCTGAATTTGGCCAATTCGGCCTCCATTGTCACCTATGAGGCCTGGCGCCAGTTCGGCTTCGCCGGTGGAGCCTAAACATCACGAATGAATTAAGGTTTCAGGGCGTGGCCTAGCGACGCAGGTGGCGAAATCTTTCTATGCTGGAATGACGATGCAGACTGAAACACCGGGTATTGCCCGACTCCTCCAGCTTTCCGGTGAAGGCGACCGTGCGGCCTTCGCAGCACTTTTTGATACCTCCGCACCCTCGGTTTATGGTTTTGCTCGCGCTCTGCTGACCACCCAAGAACAGGCCGGCGAAGCTACCGTCTCGGTGTTCACCACCTTATGGGAGCAAGCGCCCCACTTTAATCTCGATTTCACTCTGGACGCTAGCGATGAAACCGCCCGGAACCGTACTGCTGCCACCTGGATTATTTCACTCGCCCAGCGCACCTTCGCTGAGCTCATTCATGCCGGGCATTTCACCGAGATCAACGACGAAGCCGGGTTGCTCCCCCTGGCCGCCGAACTGCCGGAGTTGCACGGACTGTCTGAGGCCCAGTTGCGCGCGTTGACCATCATCTGGCTAGGAGCCCGCTCCTACCCGGAAGCAGCTCGGGAGCTAGGAGTGGGAGTTCCCACCCTAAAATCACGGTTACGTGATACCTGTTCGCGGTTGTCACAACGCTATATTGCAGCGGTCACCGGGGTCTCTGACACCACTCAAGATCCGATTCTGGCAAAACCGGTTACCCCGGAGGTCACCGCACGCACCGGCCAGAGTCCCACCTTTTCACAATCGATTACCACCGATTTGGAGTCTGGCCTGGTCGACGAATTGGCTGCTCTGGTGGCCACCAACTCAATCGATGAAGACGAGCGCATCGCCATTGATAGCCACGTTCACCGGCTGGGCCGGGAAAAAAAAGAACAGTGGCAACTACGCATCAGCCTTTTGCAACGCAGCCTAGCGTGGGGGTTCCGCCGACTGACTACCGAACCGGAGTCTTGGATGCTCGATCAGCTACTGGAATCCTTGCCAGAGCAGAATCTTGGGGTCGGCTTCGTCGAGCAGTTTGATACGCACGAACCCGAACCTGAGCCGGCCAGCGGTACTAAGCGTAAAATCATCTGGGCGGTGGTCATTGCCCTCTTGCTGGCTGCCGTCATTGCCATCTCGACGCTTCTGGCCTCCAGCGACGATATCGTTTCCACCGTCGATGACGCCCACGATACCCAGCTGACCTCGCCTCAAGATCTCAACGCCGGCGGTACCGTGCAAGCCCACCTCTCCCGGGATGAAGACGTGGCATACCTGTCCTTCTCCTCGGTGCCAGATCTGGGAGCTGACCAAACCTATCAGGTCTGGCTCTTTGCATCTGCCGGCGACTCTCCCTCTTCGCTCGGCCAGTACGATGCCACCCAAATGGAAGACCGCCATGTCCAATTCCGTGGGGTCAACGGCTACGAGCAGCTCTGGGTCACCATTGAGCCTGAGAACGGCTCAGACTACCCCACCACCGAGCCACTGGTCCAGATCGATTTGCATTAGTAGTCGCTAAAAGCCAGCGAAGGTCAGCTCCCCGTTGACGGTCACCAGGTGAAAGAGTTCAGCGGCTCGCGACGGATTTGGGTGATTTGCCTCGAGTTGCTCGGCGACCCGCTGATGCATCCACTCCGGATCCGGATGCTGTGATGCGTGGCAGTCCAAGGCCGCCAATTTTTGCCCCACAAAATCGGTGACATCCATGCGCACGGTATGTCGTGTAGCGGGTGCACCGTAGAGCATGAGATAACGGATCTTGACCGCGTCCCACCCGTGCTGAGCCAAACGCGGAAATGCGAAGGGGTTTTCGACCGCCGGATAGATGGCACGAGTGACCGCTTCTCCGGTGGCCAGATGATCCGGATGAGACTTCTGCAGGGACGACCAGTCGCGCTCCGGGTGCGGGGCCAGCACCAGATCCGGTCTCATCTCACGCATCAGATGCACCAGATCTTCTTCCAGGTCCGGGCCCGGGACCACTGCCCCGTCCCGATACCCTAAATAGTCCACCGTGCTGACCCCGATCGTCTCGGCAGCCACTCGTTGTTCGTGTTGGCGTTGAGTTGCCAGGGCACTGCGTTCCTGGTCGTGGAAGCCCCCGGCGTCGCCGTCGGTGACAATCCCATAACGAACCTGGACCCCGCAGGCTACCAAACCCGCTAGGGTTCCGGCTGCCCCGAAATCCAGGTCGTCGGGATGAGCTCCAATGGCCAACACCGATCTAATCGTGTGCTGTTGCACGAACGTGGCGGGATCAAGTGTCAACAAATCTGCGCTCACAGTGGCCTGTCTTCTACTCGTGTGTTCCGGTGCGCCGTCTCAGCGCAGATCTCAGACTAGCTTAGTTGCCCAGCTGGGATTCATCACCGAGGGTCACCTGAACTTCTTGCTGTTCGCCGTCACGGGTAACACCCAAGGTAATTTCCGACCCGGCGGCGTGCTCACGAACCGTGGCAGTCAGCGCCTGAGAATCCGCGGTGGGTTTACCGTCGGCGGAGGTAATGACATCACCTTCTTGAATACCGGCTTCATCGGCCGGCGATCCGTCGGCGACATCCACCACGCGAGCGCCAGCGGCGAAGGCTCCCCCACCGCCAGATCCGGGGGCCAACGGACCGGCGGATTCTGACCCGTCGGTGCGTGCAGCCTCAGGGGTGACCGACACACCGAGGGCACCGTGAGTGGCTTCACCGTTTTCGATCAGTTCACCGGCCACACGCTGGGCGTAATCGACCGGAATAGCAAAGCCCAAACCGATATTGCCTTGTTCACCACCGGATGAGCCACCGGCCGAGGCGATGGCGACGTTAATACCGATCAACCGTCCTTGAGAATCCACCAGCGCGCCACCGGAGTTACCCGGGTTAATGGCAGCATCGGACTGAATCACGTTGATGTGGATGACGCCCGAGGACTGCGACTGTTCTTGCTGTCCAGGAAAATGGAACTCGAACAGCCCATCGTCGTCACCTCCGGATCCCGGCCCACTGTCTGGTTCCGGAGCCGCCGAAGACTGGACCGCGATGGTGCGATCCATTTGGGAGACGATACCGTCAGTGACGGTCCCCGAAAGACCCAGCGGAGCACCGATCGCGATGGTTTGATCTCCGACGTTGAGATCGGAGGAGGATCCCATCTCAATCGGCGTGAGTCCCTCAGCATCGATCTTGATGACAGCCAGGTCGCTGAGCGGGTCGGTGCCCACGACTTCTGCGGTGTAAACACGGGAGTCTGCGGTTTGCACACTGAGCTCGGCATCACCGGTGGCACCCCCGAGGGTGACCACGTGGGTATTGGTCAGAATATGGCCTTGATCATCCAATATCACCCCGGAGCCACTCCCCGCCCCGGAGGAAGACGCCGCCGAAATCGTCACCACCGAAGGCGATGCCGTCGCTGCCGCGTCGGTGACCAGAGTGGTGTTTTCCTCACGGTTGACCCCGCCGGTGTTCCCGGAGCGATCCCCGCTGCGGTCCTCAGCGCTAAACACGCCTGAGGAATCATCGTTGAGCGCAGAAAACCCGTACAGTGCGCCTGCGCCGATCCCGCCGCCGAGTAAGCCGGCCAGTAACGCAATGGTCAGCACTGCCGGTAAACCGAAACTTTTTTTGTGCTGTTGCTCGGGCGCGTCGTGACCGTGTTGAGCTGAGCCAGTCTGGTCGGATGGGCCAAGCGCCGAAGCCCCGTCGAGGGGTGCAGTCGCATACGGTGGCTGTCCCGGGGACTGAGCGTTCTGCTCAGCACCAGCCGGTGGAAAGACCGGGCCGGTGGATTCATCGGCCTCGGATGGCGTGGCCGGGGCACCCGCAGGTCGTTGCGACGGAAACGGTGGCATGTTGCCACCAGGCTGGGAGGAACTGTTTTCCGGGTTCTGAGAGTTATTCAGATTGCCAGACTCGCTCATGGGTTGTTGATGTCCTTCCATTTCAGGGCCTTGACTCAGGTGAGCTGGAGATCATTCTCCCCTACGTTTCTGGAGGTTCTGAGAGTAGCAACTGGACGTTAGCTGGATGCTGTCTCGATACTGTGGAGCGTGCACTTTAGCAGCGCTACCCCGTACACTCTAAAGGGTCACCAGTCCACCCTGATGTCACAGTAGGCCAGGTGACGTCAGGTAACCTGTCCGGTCCGAAGGAGTGAATAATGTGACTCCAGTAATGCCCCTGGCTTCCTTCACCGTGTCGATGTTTAGCCTGATCGTTGTGGCGGTATTTCTGATCGTCGTGGTGGGAGGCTTGGTGCGAATCCTTCGCCGCCCGAAATTGTGGTCGGATCAACGTTTCGGCCAGGGTAGATCCGGCCAGCGGTCGCGGCGCACTCGCCCAGAGAGTAAAGCTCGGATCCCACTAGACGACCTTTTTCAGCAGGCCAATCTCGAGCTACTCGAGGCCGATCACAGTATCCATCGCGCTGAAGAAGAGGTCGGTTTCGCGATGGCTTCCTATGGTGAAGAGGCGGTCGAGGAATTCCATCTGAAGGTCCAACAGGCCAAAGAATCACTCTTGCAAGCGTTTCGGACCAGTCAACAGGTGGAACGTCAGCTCACGGAGATCCCAGAGCACCAAGCCCGTCAGCAACTCGAAGAAGTTCTGGCCACCGCCAACCGAGTTGATGAGGTCTTGGAACAGCAAGAGGCGTTCTTCGACAAGTTGCGGGGCCTAGAGGATTCTGCCGAAGAGGGGCTACGCAAGCTCCGCTACGAGGCCGACGATATTGACCTGAAGATTGAACCAGGGCGCCTGGTATTAGAGCGACTGACCGAGCAGTATCAGGGGCCGAGTTTAGAAGAGGTCTCCAATAATCATCGTCATCTCATCAGCGGGATCGCTGAACTGCGTGGCACGATCGATCAGGCCGCCGAATTGTTGAACGCCGGGGATCGGTCTCAAGCAACACTGGCTATTCGGCAGGGCTGGGACCGTGCCGTGAATCTCCGTTCGCTTGCCGAAGGGATCCTGCACAAAGAGGTCCAACTTTCCACAGCGGTGGAGAATCTCAACGCCGGACTCGTCGACTCAGAACAAGATATCTTGGCTGCTGAGGCGCTGATGGAGCAGGGCGACTACAGCAATTTGCGCCCCCCGACGACAGGCCTACGTCAGGCGATCGATGAAGTGAAAGCTGGGCTCCAGCAGGACAAGATCGATCCGGAGAAGCTCTTGGACCGGTTGTCCCAGGCTCACCAGCGGCTCGCTGAGCGACTCGAGCTTATCCAGAACTACCACGATAAACTGGCCCGCGCCCGGACCGCGCTGGGTAAAGAGTTGCAACAAGCTCGAGCCAAAGTGCGCGGTAGCTCTGACTACATTGGCAGGCGTGGTCGATATATCGGCTATAGCGCTCGTGCCAAATTCAATGAAGCCCAGTCCGCACTCCAAACCGCCGAGCAACGGGCCGAGACAGATCCCATCGATGCCTTGAACAACGCCCGCCGCGCTTCTCAATTAGCTGATCAGGCCGCCGAGATCGCTCACAACGAGCCCGATGATGGCTTCGGTCCTACGTACCCGATCGGGATGGGGCGCACGAGATGGGACCGAAGCTCCACCGGGTCTATCAGCAGTGGCATCCCCTTCCCCATGAAACATCGGGCGGGTTCACGGAGTCGTCGAGCGTCGCGACGTCGTCGCTAGGCTGAGGCCCTCAGCTAAACCACGAGATTGGTTCTGGTCCTTTGTCGTCTGGCTTCGTAGAGTTAAAGCAATCATCAATATCGTATCCCTGACCCCGATACCCTAGAGAGGTTTCCTGTGGCACAGCAATCAATTTTCGGTCGTATCGCGACCCTAGCGAAGGCTAACATCAATGCGTTACTCGACCGAGCAGAGGACCCGCAAAAGATGTTGGACCAGATGGTGCGTGACTACACCGCCTCCATTAAAGAAGCTGAAGCCGCCGTGGCCCAGACCATCGGCAACCTGCGGATGCTGGAAGATGACCACCGGGAAGAGATTGACCAGGCAAAATCCTGGGGACAGAAGGCACTGGCTGCCTCGCAACGAGCTGATCAGTTCCGTCAAGACAGCGATGGCTCCTCAGCGGATAAATTCGATGACCTCGCCAAGATCGCTCTGGAACGTCAGATGCACGCTGAGAAAGCGGCCAAACGCTCGGAGCCGGCTATTGAGTCTCAGCGTGAAGTCGTTGATCGGCTCAAGTCCGGTTTGCAGCAGATGAATAAGAAGCTCAGCGAGATCACCTCCAAGCGTGATGAGCTGGTGGCTCGTGCGAAGTCGGCGCAGGCCCAGTCCAAGGTCCAGGAAGCCATTGGTTCGCTGAGCTCCTATGATGCCACCAGTGAGGTGGATCGCTTCGAAGAGAAGATCCGGCGCGAAGAAGCCCGCGTACGAGGCATGGAGGAACTGAATTCCTCCAGTCTGGACGCCCAGTTTGAAGCCTTGGAGGATTTAGGTGAGAAGAGCGAGGTGGAAGCCCGGCTGGCAGCGTTGAAGGCCGGTCAGTCCTCCAATGGTTCTCAGGCGTTGCAGGGTGGGGAATCCGAAGAGGAACTCTTCGCTCAGTTGGAATACACCCCGGACTCAGAGACGAAGAACGCCTAAGGTTCTCTTATCTGATCTCATCCTTTTCTCACGCTTCGGCCCCGAGAACAGCGCTGGTACTGTTCTCGGGGCCGTGGCGTGGCGAGCTCAGGAACTGAGCCCGACTCCGAAGCACGCCTGGGTCGTGCTCTTAAACCGTGGCAGCAGTGCTGGATTCGACACTGCGTGCTGTGGGCTTACGAGAGGCCAGCAATCGGCCCAGTAGTCCATGGTGTGGAGCCACGAGCCACAGCAAGAGGAAGACGGCGGTGGCCACCAAGACGATCGTTCCCCCGGTAGGCAAATCGGCGGCCCAGGACAGATAGAGTCCCAGAAAGGCACAGACTGCCCCGATCACCGGGGAAAGCACCATCATCACCACGAGACGGTCGGTCACCAGTCGTGAGCTGGCGGCCGGGATCACGAGCAGAGCGACCACGAGAATATTGCCGATCACCTGGACTGAGACCACCACAGCAACCGAGACCAGCACATAGAGAATCACGTCGAGTACCAGCACAGGCAAGCCTGCTGCCGCAGCCATTTCCCGGTCTAGGGATACCGCGACCAATTCTTTATGCAAGAGGAATAGGGTACCCAGAATCAGCACGGCGGCTCCGGCGACCACGTAGATATCAGAAGTCGGGATGCCGGTAATCGAGCCAAAGAGGAATGATTCCAGGGAGCCCGAGTACGCCGGTGAGAACGAGATGATCACAATCCCCAGGGCGAAAGCGGCCACGAAAAAAATACCGATCACCGAATCTTCTTTCAACCGCCGGTTCTGTGAGAACACGGCCACCAGGATCGCGGTGATCACCGCAGCGATCATGCCTCCCAAGACCAGTGATCCCTGCAGGATAAAGGCGATGGCCAGTCCGGGGAACACCGAGTGAGCCACGGCGTGCCCGATAAAGACCATGCCACGTAACACCACGTAGTTCCCGACAATCCCACAGACCAGCGCGGAGAGAACCGCGACGAGTAGGGCTTTGGGAAGAAATGACAACAAGGGGTTGGTGAGGTCCTGTAGAAACTCCGGAAAGCTGAGAAAGTCCATATGATGAAGGGTCCTTCAAGACGGTGTGCTACACGGCAGAACGGGCAGAGGCCTCGGAGTTGAGGCCGAGGGCTTGCAGCAATTGCGAATTCTCGCTGAACCCGAACGTGCAGCGCCAAATGTTCTCATCCCTGAGCTGTGCCGGAGTACCCGAGGCGGTCACCGTGCGGTTAATCAGGTAGAGACGATCAAACGTATGCAATGCGCTCGCGAGGTCGTGGGTGGTCATCAACAACGCTCTGCCTTCTTGGGCGAGCTCGCTAAACAAGTCCAGGAGGAGTTCCTGAGTGGGGATGTCCAGGCCGGTGAAGGGCTCATCCAATAACAACAGCTCGGGTTCCAGCGCGAGAGCTCTGGCCACTAGCACGCGCTGTCGTTGACCGCCCGAGAGCGCTCCGACGGGGCGGTGGGCCAGATCGCTAAGATCAACCCGGGCGATAGCCCGGTTGACCGCCCGAAAATCGTTGACTGTGGGGCGTTTGAACCACCCGATGGTCCCGACTCGTCCGGACAGCACCACGTCCTGAATGCTCAGCGGGAAGTCCCAGGAAAATTCATGACGTTGTGGCACATACCCCACCCGGTTGCGCAGTGTCGTGTTGCCGTGTGAGTCGGTGTAGTTCACCTGCCCTTGGCGTGTGGGAACCAGGCCGAGGATCGAGCGCATCAGGGTGGTCTTACCGGCCCCGTTGGGGCCAATGAGACCGACCTGCTCCCCGCCCTCGACACGCATCGAGATGTTGTTCAACACCGAACGTGAACCGAGATCCACCCAAAGATTCTCGACGGTGAGTCGCGTTGCGTCAGCCTTCTGTTTTGCCTCGGTCATGCCTCAGCGTCCTGTCGCTCAGCCTGGCGCCGTGCCCGGGAGGTGCGAACGACGGTGAGGATGATGGTTACGATCAGCACCAACACCACCACGCCAACCACGATGGCAATAAGTGTGGTCTGATCACCCTTACCCTCCTCGGAGGCATGAGCGCCGGCGGCAGTCTCCCCATCGGCTTCGGACTGTTCTGCTGCCTGCTGACCCTCACCGTCAGATGTGGTCGCTGGCTGGGCATCAAAGGCCTCTTGGGGATTGGTCTGACTGCCGACAGCGAAGCGCAACGTTCCTGCGGTGGTCACGGTCTCTCCGTCGGTTAAGGGGACGTCAATCTCAGCGTGCAACAGGTAGACGCCGGGCTCAGTGAAGACCCAGTTGGCATGCACGTGGGTATTGGTATCGGCCCAGATCTCTTGTTCTTCCTCGCCAATCGTGGTGGAGTCCCATAGCTTCTGCGGTGGATCGAAATTACCGTTCTGCAGGAACAAGACGAAATCCCCGGGACCCTCCACACCGGTCAGTCGCAAGGTCATGCCACGGGCCATCTGTGCCACGGCCGCCGGATCTTGGGTGTTCCAGCCCAGCCAGGGCACCTGGTGGTTCTCGGTTTGAGGAATCAGGTATACATCTTGGCCGGGCTCTGCGGGGACGAAGCTATAGTTCTCGTCCTCGGGCGCCGGTTGCCTTGCGTCGTCTGGGAGGTGATAGACGATATCGTCGAAGTACCGCCAGGTGGCCGGTTGGGCGGTATCGTCACGGGCCATCAACTGCCACTGCCCATCAATCACCCGGGGGCCGACGTCCACGTGGCCGGAGGTGATGACGGTTTGGTCCTCGCCAATATTTTCATCGGCGTCCACATGCTGTTCCAACGCCGCATCTTCGGTGGCCCCATGCGCCGGGACAGCCGGTACTGCACCGAAAGACACCAGGGTGCACAATCCCAGCACCACTGTCGCCAGGGATCGGCTGATGCCACGGACCGCGTGGAGGGCATGAGAAAAAGTGAGGTTCCCGTCGTGCGGGCTAGCAGGGGTCGGAAGGGTTATCACTGGTCGTGTTCTTTCGTCTCGTGCGGTGGAGCCCGGTTTAGCCCAGGCAGTCTTTCAGTGAGTCGGCGTTGAAGCGCATCATGTCCACGTAGGTGTTCACTTCCTCGTCGAAGGCGTCACCGTAGATCGTGCAGATCTCCACATCCAAGTCATGCGCTGTTTGGACCAGCACGTTGGACCGTGAAATGAGGCCGGGCTCGAGGAATACCGCCGGAATTTGAAGGTTCTGGATGGTTTCCACCAGCCGGCGACGTTGCTGAATAGAAGGCTCGGTCGAGGGCTGAGGGGTGACAAATCCCGCGATGTCTACGTCATAGGCATGTCCGAGGTATCCGAACGCGTCGTGTGTGGTCACCAGATGACGTTGAGCTTCCGGGATCTCCTCGATCGTGGTTGCTACCTGTTCGTCAAGCTCTTCGAGCTCGGCAATGTACTCTGCGGCGTGAGCGCGATAGTACTCAGCGTTGTCCGGATCGATCTCGACCACGGTATCGCGAATGACCTTGACGTAGGCGATGGCGTTGGACACGTCATGCCACAGGTGCGGATCAATCTCACCGTGGACGTGAGCACCCAGGACGGCTTGGGGCAACTGGTAGATCTGTTCTCCGGTCCGCCCCAGGAATCGGAAGGAGGGGTCCGGTGGAATTTCTTCCAGCGCTTGAGTGGGAACACTGATGACCACGTCTTCGGGGTCATAGGCTTGTTGTACGTGCTCGCCTCCCCCACTGGGGTCGTAGAGCACCTCAATCTCGCCGGTGTCGACATTGGCGGATATATCAGCGTGTCCCTCGTCCAACACCTGCGCGCTGTCATCGACCTCGTGCGGATTGACGCCGACAGCAAAAGTGACGGTCTTGTCCTCCGCCAGGGGCTGTGCCTCAGATGAGTCGTCGATGTTCACCGTAGCGTTGACGGTGAGCTGGTACACGCCAGGCTCGTTGAACGCCCACGACATATGCGTGTGGGCATCGAGAGGAAGCTGGGCGTGATCCTGGTGGTCAATTCCATCGGAGGTGTCGATGTAAAACCGCGGGTTGCCGAAAGACTCTGTCAGATAGGCAACGAGATCTCCTGGTCCTGAGAAATCGGTGGCCGTTAGTTCGACAGTGGAACTGCGCGTCACCCCGGACAGCTCGGGGTTCTGTAAGCCGTCGCCTTGAGCGCGCATGCCCAGCCAGATGGTGTCCAAGGAGACATTTTCCACCAGCGGAATAACCTCTGCGGAATATTTGATCGCCGATTCTGCCAGGGCCACGTTCGGGACATCCTCTCGGATCGAGGCGTCCAAGGTGCGGATCACCGATTGGTCCTCAAGCAACATGTAGTTCGAAAACGCCGCATCAGCGTAGGCAATCTGACGCACGTCTCGTAGCGTGGGCTCGTAGCTATGCGGGTCGGCGCCTTCAGGCACGATTTGTTCCACATCCATCCGGTCACCGACCACATTGCGGGTCAGATCAGCCAGGATACCGGTCGTGGTCACAACCGAAGGCTTTTCGGGCGTGGACAAACTGCCGGTCGATACACCGCCGCACCCGGTCAGTGCGAGTGCGGCGGTGATCGCCGTGGCAACCCAGGCTTTAGCTCTGGGCATGCTCGTCCACGGTACCGACAGCGTTCAGTGTTGCGCGTCGACGCGCGTAGAGCAACGCGGCGGTTCCGAGTGCCACAACACCCGCACCGATCCCGACCATGCTCAATACCTGTTCGTCAGCACCAGTCTTCGCCAAGGTGCACGGAGTTCCCTCCGGAGTCAGCCCCTGACCGGCGGTCAATTCCTGACCGTTAGGAGCCACAGAGGTAGCCGGCGCGGAGCTCTCGTCGCTCTTCTGCTCGGCGTCCTGTTGGTCACCCTGGGCGAGATCCTGGTCGGTATTCTCGTCCTTCGGGGTAGCTACCGACGCACTGCGAGCGGTCTCAGCTCCCACCTGGAAGGTGTAGGTGCCGGTAGCAGACTGGCCATTGGCCTCGAATTTCAGCGAGACCTTATAGGTACCCGGTTCGGTGAACACCCAGTTGCCATGTTGGTGGGTGTTGGCCGGAATCTGGTAGCTCTTGGGGCCACCAACAGTGTCGAACACCTTCTCACCAACCAGCTGCCCGAAGTTCCCGTTAAGGAACACCGCCAGCTCACCAGGGCCCTCCACATTCTCCAAACTCATGGTCACACCCTGAGAGCCAGGACCATTGACCACAGATTCGTGCTGAGTATTCCATCCCACCCACGGCACGCCGGGTTCTTGAACCTGCTGAATCATGTAGACGTCCTTGCCAGACTCTGCCACATATTCCAGATCGCCCGGAAGACTATCAGCTGAACGCAACGCAGCATCACCGAGAACAAACGTGAGGTCCTCAGCATTGCGCCATACCGGCGGAGCCGTCCGATCGTCCTTCATCTTGGCAACAAACTTGCCATCTTCGACAACCGGGCCCAGATCGAAGTGTCCTTCGCCGGCGCTCAGACCAGTAGCCTGCTCACCCTGTTCGGCCCTGGTAGCACCGTCCTTCGCAGTGCCATCCTGACTGCCACTGGCATCGCCCGGAGGCACGACCTCGCGGCCCTGACCGTATTGGCGGTTCCATTCTTCAACCGGCAAGCACTGAGGAGCCTGTTGCTGGGCCGAACCTGCCCCAGCACCGCCCGATCCTCCACCGTTACCGGCACTAGCTTCACCGCCAGTACCGGTTCCAGCGCCGTCAGCACCGGTTCCGGAAGAGTCCTGGTCGCCGGCATCGTCAGAGCCAGCCCCGTTGGAGCCACCATGGTCACCGTCGCTACCTCCGGCTGGGCCGGAATCCTCTCCGGAGCCGCCGCCGGAACCGTTTCCGGGCTTCTTCGAGCTGTCGTTGCCCTGGTCTGCCGGCTTGTTGTCAGGAGTGGTGCCCACCTTGTCGTCACGGTGCTTCGGGCACTTGTTATAACCCTCCGGAAGGTCCGCGCCAACGGTCACCAGATAGGTAGCGGCATTGGTCTTTTCGGACTGACCAGTTTTTTCGTTGTGGGCCTCAGCTGAGACGCGGAGGAAGTAGGCCCCGGGCTTGGTAAAGAACCAATTGGCGTGAACGTGCGCAAGGTAATCCTGGTGGATCGTACCCGGCAGCTTGTAGGAATCCCCGGTCAGAAGCGACTGGACTCCTCCCAGGCCCCCCGAGCTCCACAAGTAAACCTCGCCAGGACCGGTGACCTGTTCAATCTTGAAGTCCACTGAGCTGTAGTCGGTACCATTGAGTCCTTGGCTATCCCAGCCAGGCCAGATCAACGAATCGTCCTGAAGAAGAGGCAGATAGTATCCGGATTTGCCGGCAAGTTCAGCGGGGATGCCATCAGACTTGGGCAAGGTGGTCTGAGCCTTGTCCTTGACGTTGAGTTCGACATCTGCTGGGTCATGGATCACACCCGACCCAGTGACATCTTCTTTCAGCGTCAAGGTCGGCTTCTTGTCGATCATTTCCAAATTGAACATATCGACGTGGCCGTGGTCCAGTTTGAGTCCATCCCAGCAGATCTCGTCGTCAGCGGGCTTACCCTGACTCGGTGAGGGCTTGGGTTTGTCCGATGCAGACGGTGAGGGCTGCTGTGACTCGCTCGGCTGTTGCGATGGAGAGGTGTCCTGGCCGGGGGTACCGTCATCACCCGGAGTCTGCGAGTCTGTAGGTTGCGACGGTGTTTCCGGCTGAGTAGGCGCCTGGGTCGTCGGTTCCACCGTGGGAGTGTTTTCCGGGTCAGGGATTGGTTCAGGGGTAGACTCCTGGAAGTCCCCGACGCGGAAACGGTAGGTTTTTTCCTCGGTGGGGGCCCGCTCTCCAGTCTCGGAGTTGATCGCCACACCGCGGACCGTCAAGTCATAGTAGCCAGCCTTGGTGAACGCCCAGTTCGCATGCACGTGGGCGTGATAGTCCTGGTGAATGGTACCGGGAAGTTTATACCCATCGTCGGTCAGTAACGAATCCAGTTCGCCCAGGCCTTTTTGGGTCCACAGGTAAACCTCGCCCGGTCCCGACACGTCGAGAATTTCGATATCAGACTGGTCGTAGCCCGTTCCGCGCAGCCCTTGGTTGTCCCAGCCCGGCCATACAATCTGGGGGTTCTGGTTCAACGGCAGGTAGTACACCTCGGCTTCATGGAGGGCCTCCGGCACAGCTGGAACGGCGGGGAGAGTCATCTTCGCCTGTTCCACAACGTCCAACTGGACTGTCTCCGGGTCATGCATCACGCCATGACCGGTCACGTCTTCTTTCAACGAGAGTGTGGGTTTGCCATCTTTGGCGTGGAGGTAGAACGCGTCCACGTGCCCTTTATCGAGCACGACTGGACGAGATGTTTCCTCAGGCTGTGAGGGGGTAGCGGTCGCTGCCGAAACCGGGAGACTGGTGAGTCCCAGCAGCGCCATCAACAGACCTAGCACGCTCACAACGGCGGTTGTCGTGAGTGCTCGGTGCGAGCGCCCGGCCTGAGGCCGAGCCTGTAATGAGTGATTTTGCATAGTCTCATTCTTTTCTAGCGTTAAACGCCTCGGTGATCATGAGTACTCCGTCAGTATAGCTAATACGAATCATTACCATTAATTATGACTGATACATGACATCCTGACACCCCAAGGCGTGGTCCCCAGCCGCACAAATCACGTCACTTGGAGCACGAGCTGAATACAGTGGAAGGGCTCACAGGGCGCCACATGCAGGTACGTTGTGCGCAGGTATGTCGTGGATTTCATCCCCGTTTGAATCGGACCGTACTACCTGTCCTGAGGATTGGGCTCCCTGTAGCCAAGAAACTGCCTGGTAGAGATCAGTTGACCAGCGTCACCCCATTCTGACCAATACCACCAGACCAACAGACACAGGCGGTGTTCGCCTTTTACCGAAAAAACAACACGAAGAGTATCGCCCATTGCGACGGGAGGCTCGCAAGAGCTCACCGTACCGGCCGGCCACTCACCGCATGGCCGTCTTTGCGTGGATACACAAACGGCACCTGCCTAGGATCGTGCCTAGTCAGGTGCCGTTTTCTCGTTGCGG
Organism: Auritidibacter sp. NML120636; assembly: GCF_003185945.1. Classification (NCBI taxonomy): domain Bacteria; kingdom Bacillati; phylum Actinomycetota; class Actinomycetes; order Micrococcales; family Micrococcaceae; genus Auritidibacter; species Auritidibacter sp. NML120636. The sequence goes on along the minus strand of NZ_QHLO01000001.1, from coordinate 110,822 downwards.
GGACAGGATTTGAACCTGTGACCTCCGGGTTATGAGCCCGGCGAGCTACCGAACTGCTCCACCCCGCGGCGACAGGTATCTACTATACGCCGGAGGGTGGAGCAGTTCAAATTAGCGTGGTGTACCGTTCACCACACGGTGGTGTGATGCTTACTCTGCCTCGGAGTTGTCCTCCTCTGCGGTGTTCTCATCCGAGTCCTCAGCATCGTCGGCGTTGGAATCCGAATCCACGCCTTCAGCCTCTAGAGCCCGGCTCAATGCGTCGTTGAGCTGGTCCTGTGCTTCGCCGTAGGCAGCCCAGTCACCATCCGCCATAGCCTCTTCTGAAGCCTGCATCGCATCCCGTGCGTCTTGCAGGGCCTTTTCTAACTGCTGTTGCGGGCTGGTTGCTTCAGGTGGCTGTGGCTGGTCGGAAGGTTCGGTTCCTTCTTCATCACCGGCTTCAGGTGGCGGAGTATCTCCGGCACCGGCCTGACCTTCCGCAGAGGTTTCAGCGCCGGAATCTCCACCGAAGATCTGGTCGAGCGCTTCAGCCAAGGTATCGGCGAAGCCAACCTCGTCACCGAAGGCCACCAGGACCTTCCGCAAGACCGGGTAGGAGGTTTCACCGGTGGACTGCACATAGACCGGCTGGACGTAGAGGATACCGTCCGCAGCAGGCAGGGTGATCATATTGCCGTTGATCACATCCGAAGCACCCTGACGGAGCAGGTTCAGCTCCTGCGACACGGTGTCATTGGAGTCGAAGTTAGCCTGGGCTTGACCGGGACCCGGTGTCGTGGTTTGACGCGGCAACTCCAGCAACTGGAGGTGACCGTAGTCCTCGGCCTTCTGGCCATCCTCGCCAGTACCGGCATCACCGTTGGCTGCCAAGAAGCCATACAGCACGTTGCGCTGTGCGGCACCTTCGGTGACCTGCGGGATGAACGGTGTGGTCAGTTGGAAGGCGGGTTCTTCCTTGCCCGGCAGCTGCATCGACATGTAATACGGCGGGATGGAAACATCCTGAGCACCCGTCTGCTGATCGTTATTCTCAGCGTTAGTCGAGATCGTGGGGTCGACCGGCACCGACCAGGCGTCGTTGTTTTCGTAGAAGTCATCCGGGTCGGTCACATGGTAGCGACCCAACAGCTCACGCTGAACCTTGAACATATCCGAGGGGTAACGCACGTGATCCATCAATTCCGCACTCATGTCAGAGTATGGCTTGATGTGACCGCCGTAGACCTTCTGCCAGGCCTGAAGCAACGGGTCCTCGGGCTCCCATGCATAGAGGTCGACCGAACCGTCATAGGCGTCCACGGTGGCCTTGACTGAGTTGCGAATGTAGTTCACCTGTCCCGATGGGTTGGTATTCGGGTTGGTGTTCAGCGAGTCGACGGTCACCGAGTCGAAGTCCTGAGAATCTGAGTACGGGAAGGCATCCGAGGTGGTGTAGGCATCGACAATCCACTTGACCCTCCCGTTCACAATGGCCGGGAACGCGTTGGAGTCAACCTCCAGGTACGGGGCAACCTTCTCCACACGATCGACTGGGTGGCGGTCGTAGAGGATCTGGGAATTCGAGGTCACGTTCTGCGAGAACATGATTTCGGTGGAACCGAAGCGGATCGCATACGATAACCGATTGAAGATATTACCCACCGAGGGGCCACCATCACCGGAGAAGGTGTAGGTAGTGTCTTCTTCCGATTCGGCATCCTGGGGACGGTCCAGTTCCTGGTCCGGATCGCCATCTTCCTTACCCACGATGGAGTACTGCGGTGAGTTCATCCCGAAGTAAATGCGTGGCTCGTAATCCTGGTCAGATGCCAGCTCACCGTCGGTGGGAATACCCGAGAGCAAGAAAGCCGGGCGTCCACCGCCTCCTACCTCCGAACTGTCCGCGGCGGTGAGGCCATACCCGTGGGTATAGGTAATGTGCTGGTTCACCCAGGAGGAGTCCGGGTTCACGTTGACCTCACGGGGTGCAATGATGGTGTCGCGCACTTCGCCGTCAACCTCATAACGGTCCACGTGCAACGTATTGGGGAACGAATAGTACGGACGGAACTGTTGCAACTGTCCGAAGGTCCGGGACAGCAGGTTTGGGTCCATCAAACGAATATTGGCCGTGGTGGCCGATTCGCCAGCCAGCGCTCCCGCGCTCGCTTCGGTCTCACCGGCATAGTTGGTGTATTCCATATCGGAGAGCCCATAGGCCTCACGGGTGTAGTTGATGTTGCGCTCAATGAACTCGCTTTCCAAGGCCCGCTCGGTCGGTTGCACCCGATACTGCTGGATCAGGTAGGGGTAGGCCACCCCGGCCACCAGAGCCGCCACAATGAACGCGGCTGCACCAATGATGCCGAACCGCCACCGACCGCGTAGCCCGGTAAGAATGAACAGCGCGATCACCAAAACGGCAGCCACAGCCAAAATGGTAGAGGTCGGAATCACCGCGTTGACATCGGTGTACATCGCACCGGCCCAGTTGCCTTCTTGGTTCTGCAAAGTGCGGTACCGATCCAGCCAGTAGTTGACACCCTGCAAGAGCATAAACAGCGACGCGAAGATCACGATGTGCCAGCGTGCGGTGCGCGAGATCTGAATACCACCGCGTTCTTGGATGGTGATCGCACCGAAGAGGTAGTGCACCACCAGTCCGACAATGCCAGCCACCAAGACCACCGACGTCGCAAAGCTGACAATCGTGCCGAGCATCGGCAGAGTGGCCATATAGAAGGTCAGATCCAGGCCGAACTCTGGATCAGTTTCACCATACGGCTCTTGGTTGAGGAACAATAGGACTTGTTGCCAGGAGTTCATCGCCGCCGCTCCGGCGAAGAAACCAATCAAGAGCGGAACACCGATGAGCACGAGCCGGCGGACCGATTCAATCTGCTTTCGAAACTGGTAGACGCCATCGCGCATCGAGGTTGCGTCCGCATCGGGGCGCTTCCGCCAGGCAAGCCACATTGCCAGCCAGGTGACGAATGCCATCACACCCCCGGCGATGACAAATAGTACACCGCGCGTCAGGTGTTCGATCCAAAACACCGAGGTGAAATCGAGCTGGCTGAACCACAGCACTTCGGTGTAGATCATCGCAAACAGTACGAACAGCGCCACCAGGGCAGCGAGAATAATGATCGTAATGATCAGCGCACCGGGACGACGTGAATTGTTCTGTTGCTGTCGGTTCGACGAGCCACCCGGTCCACCCGAAGAACCCGAGGAGGAATTGTTATTCCCCGACGAGCCACCGGATGAACCCGAGCCCGAGGAACGGCCTGAGAACAGGTCGCCAAAACTTTGCCCGAAACTCACGTTTGTTCCTTATCTGCAGGCGTTGGACGCCCGACTTGTGTCGAATGTTGGGTGATGTGTTGAGTAGTCCTGCTATCCGCAGGTGGTGACGTTTTCTGCCTCTGGTGTGTCGTGAGATTTCACGATCTCCACAGCCTGTTCCAGGCTCGACACCGAATACACGGTGATCCCGTCGGGGACCTTATCGTCAAGTTCTGGACAGTTAGCCTCTGGGGCCAGAAACACGGTGGCTCCAGAGCGTTGAGCACCATAGACTTTTTGGAGAATTCCGCCAATGGGGCCGACAGTACCATCGGGGTCGATGGTACCGGTGCCGGCAATATGGTCACCGTCGACCAGGTTCTCCTCGGTGAGTTTTTCAATAATGCCCAGCGCAAACATCATCCCCGCGCTGGCACCGCCAACATCACCGAGGGACACTTCAAAGTCGTAGGGGAAGTCGAACTCGGAATCTAAGTAGATCCCGATCTGGTAGCTACCGTCCTCAGCCTCAGTGACGGGTACGTCGATCTTGTGTTGCTCGCCGTCCCGCTCAATGGTGAGCGTCACCGGCTCCGGCGCGGAGTCGTCAACAGCATCCTTGAGTCCTTGCAGACCGGTAATGGGGTGACCGTTGGCAGCAATCACCTGATCTCCTCGACGCAACAGGTCAGTGGCCTCAGCGCCTTCTGCAAAGTCGTGGACGAACAGATGCTGGGTGTAATCGATCTCCAGATACTCCAACGCCGCAGCCATCGCCCACGACTGAGAAGTATTCATCGCCACCGTGTTGGTCTCTTGAACCTCAGAGGATGACACGTTCGAGGGATAAACTGTGGCCGAAGGAGTCAGAGAAACGTGGGGGAACATCCAGCCAAACAACACGTCGATAGCAAAAGTCGCTCCGGTGGGCGGACCTTGAACCGACACGGTTGTCATATCCAGCGCACCGTCGACGGGATAAGTCTCGGTACCCTCAATCGACAAAACCGGTTCTTCCCCCTCACCAAGATCAACGTCCCCGATGGTGTTGACGGTCGGGCCGGGGTGCTCGGCAACGTAGGACACCGGAAATACGACCCCAGCCAACAGTGCTGCAGCCAGCAGAAGACCTGAAATCCACACCATGCGGCGTCGCTTCACCTCGCGTGGCGATTCAGGGCGCACGTCGGCTGAGTCATTCACCCGCAAGGGGGTGAGATCATCCGGTGATAAAGACATGTTGTCCGAGCCTTCCTGACAGTGCGCGCTGGCGGAGAAGAGAGGTCTCCCAATCCCTTCTATTCTAGAAGAAGAAATAACATCTGTACGACAGCGTTGAGCCTCGTGACATCGGCACGAGACGCCGGTGTGCCTTCAGCGAACCTCAACGGCAACTACCGCGCGAAGCTGTCATGGTGCGACCGGAATCGGTAGTCTATAACTCATGACTACTCCCCCGGATGGACCACGGAATGACCACGGCGACGACGGTTCGGACAATAACGATCCGTTTTCCGAGATGTTGCGTCGCATGTTTGGCGAGCAGGCTCCTAACCCCGAAGAAATTCGTCGAGCCATGCAACAGATGTCCGGCCAGTCCGCGATGCCGTTGGATCCGGCCATGTTTAACCCCGCCATGATGCAACAGATGATGTCACAATTCCAGGCCATGATGTCCTCGGGTAATTCTGATGAACCGGTGAACTGGGCACTGGTACGCCAAACCGCCCGGCAGGCTGCCGCCGGCGACGACCCATCGGTGGGCACCTTCGCACGACGGGAAATCGAAGATGCCTTGCGCCTGGCGGAGCTATGGTTGGATCAGGCCACCACTATGGAATCCACCGGATATTCCGGCGTGGCGTGGTCCCGAGCCGAATGGGTCGAGAAGACTCTTGACCAGTGGAAAGAGATGACTGAGCCGGTTGCCACCTCGGTCTCACAGGCCCTGTCTCGGGCTTTGTCCGAACAGCTTCCCGGCCAGCTTCCCGAAGAGATGCGAGCTGCCATGGGCGACATCGGTCCGATGATGAAGAACATGGGTGGCACCATCTTCGGTCTGCAACTCGGCCAAGCCTTGGGCGAGCTCTCCCGCGAAGTTCTTTCGGGAACCGATTCCGGTTTCCCGGTGGCCGGCCACCGGCTGGTCATGCTTCCGGTCAACGTCGAAGAATTCGGTGATGGCCTGCAGGTTCCAGAAGATCAAATCCGAATTTATCTCGCCTTGCGGGAAGCGGCCCGAATGCGTCTGTTTGTCCATTCACCGTGGCTGGAGCGTGATTTGATGGCCGCCGTGCAACAGTACGCGGCCGGTTTAACCATTGATTTGAGCTCCATTGAAGATGCTGCCCAGTCGGTTGACCCCATGAACCCCGAGTCTATGCAAGAGGTCTTCTCCGGCCGAATGTTGGTCCCTGAACCCACCGGGACCCAGAAGGCTGCCCTGGAACAGCTGGAAACCACCTTGGCCGTCATCGAGGGTTGGGTCGATGTCGTCACCACTCAGGCAGCTCAGGCACTGGAATCAGAAGCTGCACTGCGCGAGATGATTAATCGTCGCCGTGCCACCGGTGGGCCAGCAGAACATGCTTTTGGCTCGTTGGTCGGCCTGGACCTTCGTCCTCGTCGATTGCGGGAGGCTGCTGCATTCTGGCAGAAGATTACCGACGAGAAGGGCACGGAATACCGCGATTCGATCTGGGAAGAACAGCTGTGGATTCCGACCGCTGAAGATCTTGACGATCCCGACGGATACGAAGCACGTCGCCAGGCTCAGGCCGAGCAGACCGAACAGATGGATGAGGAGCTCCGCAAGCTACTCGATGGTGGCTTCAACGACGACGGCCAAACACCGGGAAAGGATCGTTAATCCTCGTCACCGTCGTCCCCAGTCGTCCAACCCAGTTGCGGTGAGCACGCACTTGCGAAACGTCGTGCATGGCTGAAACCCTCCAGATAGGCCATCGCTTCATCCATCCGAGAATAGCGAGCAGCCATCCGGTGAAAATCTGCGTCATGCCCGCCGTGGGCTAAATGAACCAATTCGTGGACCAGCACACCGTCAATGACCCACTGAGGCATACCTTTCAGCTGGGTGGACAACCGAATCTCTCCGGTAGCCGAGGTGCACGACCCCCAGACTTTGGTCTGCCGGCTCGACCACCTGACACTCGCCGGCACAACCTCGGAATTCAACCATGTTTTGGCTAAAAACACCGCCCGGTCGTAGAGGTCCTGGTCGCTGGTTTTCATGCGGTTGTCGCGTTTTTTCTCCAGACGCTGGATCAGGTCAGCGCTGGCATGAAAGATTGCTTCCTGACTCAGCCGGCCCGGTGCAGCGATGTGCAACATTCCGTCTTCGTAAGAGGCTTGGAAGCTTCTCGTGCGCCGGAGCGAACGAATAATTCGTACGGTTCGACCGTGATACTCATAGACTTCGGCGACGCGGCCACGACCCAACCGGAAGGGACCGTCTAGGTGCCGAAAGCCGTGTAATGTTGAGGGCGAATGCTGGGTGCTGTGCTGTGGTAGTGATGTCATGGTGTCCATTCTTCGGTCACGGCAACCCTACCCCAACAAGGCGTGTTGGACTGTGGACAACAACACCTGAGCAAACCAGTTGTGGACAACCGTCTGCACGAGCTCACGGTCTTTGCGATGATGGCAGTCCGGACCCTTCCGGTCAGCCGGTACTGGCCCGAATCATCGTCGTCCCAGGAGCTACTTCATGCAAATCAACCCCGGCCTGTCTTTCGTGAAAATTTCAGCTGGCCTGGTCCAAATCGGTTCAGGTGAACGATCTCTGCAGATCTCTGGCGCCACACCGCAAATCACCGCGCTACTGGAGAAACTGCGTCGCGGAATTCCGGATGGTAGCGAACCACGTCACGGCAAACAGGCCGGGCTCAGCACTCAGGAAACCTGGCGACTGATCTCAACCCTCGACCCAGTCTTGTTGAACTCCCCGGCCGAGCCGTCCCCAGAACCAAGCACCGACTGTGACGTTGCCACGGCCACGGCCACCCTGCAGGCGGTAACCGTGGAGCCCAGCTCGCAGCATGACGCTGACGAGAAGACTTCGGTGCAGGTTTGTCCAGTTGATGCACCCACTTTGCACACTCGACGCGCTCAGTCCTCCGTGCAGATACTGGGGACTGGTCGCAGTGGGCGCGCCTTGGCACTCCTGCTTGCCAACGCCGGCGTCGCAAGGATGTGGGTGTGGGATCCCCAACCTGTCACAGTCAGTGATCTCGGCACCGGGTTCCTGCCCGAAGATCTTTCACGGTGCCGGGGTGTCGCCACCGCCGAACAGTTACGTCACCAGTTTCCTGACATCGAGATTTTGCCCCAGTCACACCCCGTCGCGCCCCAACCGTGCGGTGACCTGTCTGTCTGCATCACACGAGGCGGACTGGCCACGGAGTTTCTCGCCCAGGCCCAACGTCGAGCTCAACCAGTGCTACCAGTCACCCTTCACGACGATCGCGTCGTCATCGGCCCCTGGCTTTTGCCCCAAACCTCGCCGTGCCCTCACTGCTGGATGGCACGCGAAGCGGAGCTCGATCCCTCTTACGCGGATCGACAGCATGCGTTGCGAGCGCAAGCAGCAGGTCGTGAACCTCTAGGTTTGGCCTACGCTGTCGCTGGATTAGTGGGCATTCAAGTGCTGAATTGGATCGATGCCACACCGCTTCGAGATGTCCTGACGCTGACCGATGCCGGCGAAGTCCCCGGCGCTGTACCCGGTCAAGTACTCAGCGTCTCGGCCCGAACCGGTGCCGTATCAAGCTTCACGATCAGTGAGCATCCCCGCTGTTGTGGCGCGGTCGCCTACTCCTGACACGCAGCTAGCCATTCTGGTCTTCCTCCCTGGGGGCGGAACTGACGAGGTGGAGCACCGCATCCCCGTATTTCGACAATTTGGCATCCCCGATTCCGGGGACCTGGCGCAATGCGCTCGCTGTCTGTGGCACCTTTTCAGCGATGGCCACCAAGGTCGCGTCTGTAAACACCATCATCGCCGGCAACTTTTCTGACTTGGCGGTGGTGGAGCGCCACTCTTTGAGTGTGTCCAGAAGGTGCTGGTCATAGGTGGCTGGACAGTTTTGACAGCGGCCCAGTTTCCGGGCCACCGGTGTTTCCAGTGGCTGGCCACAGACCCGACACTGTGCCACCTGTGAGCGCCCGCGACGCTTACCGTGGAAGTCACCCGGAGAGGACCGCTGGGCCTGGTTCGATGCCGACACACCCGTGTGCGGTGAAGGAATCGTCTGCGTCGATGACGCTTGCGGGATCAGGGCCGAGAGGAACCGTGAGGGCTTGGACTTGTTGCCAGTTCTTCCGTTGCGGTGACGCGGCCAGCTGAAAAAAATTTCATTCCGTGCACGCGTAATACCCACATAGAACAGTCGTCGTTCTTCATCAATCTCGCTCTGGGTTTGAGCAAAACCAATCGGGACCATTCCCTCGGTGAGTCCGGCCAAGTAAACCGCGTCCCATTCCAATCCTTTAGCTGAGTGCAACGACGCCAAGGTCACCCCCGAAACGGTGGGCGGATGCTCATCGGTGTCTCGGTGCTGTAGTTCCTGGACCACCTGGTCGAGACTGAGCTGTGCACCGTGATCATCCAGCATTCGGCGACCCAAGGTAATTAGTGCGTCAAGGGACTCCCACTTCTGTCGCACTGCACCGGTGGCTTGGGGCGGATCAGTGCTGTATCCCAATGAGGTCAGGATCGCTTCCATCAGCTCCACCACCTGTTCGCCCCGCACCGCAGGTGAGGCCTGAGCGGCGGAGCGTAGTTGCAAGACAGCTTCCCGAACTTCAGTGCGTTGGAAGAACCCTTCGGCGCCTCGGAGCTGGTAGGGAACGCTGTGTCGGGTCAGAGCCTGTTCGAAATGCACCGATTGGGCGTTGGTACGGAACAGTACCGCAATATTTTCCGGGAGTTTTCCGTCGGTGATTTGCTGATGGATATGGCTGGCGATCTGGTCTGCTTCGGTCTGTTCATCCTCACATTCCCAAAACACCGGCGCCGGACCATTATCTCGCTGAGAGACCAACTCGAGCGGACGAGGCCAGGGAGGCATTCTTCCTCCGGCTTGTTGGCCCTGTTGGGTCCGTTGTTCCAAGAGTCGATTGGCCAAGGCCACAATGTGCGGGGTGGACCGATAATCCCGGATCAGCTCGATACGTTGAGCCTGCGGATAGGTCGTTGTGAACTCCAACAAGAACCGTGACGTGGCCCCGGTAAAAGAGTAGATGGTCTGCGAGGCATCACCCACCACGCATAATTCATGGCTGTCGCCCAGCCAGGCCTCTAGCAACCGCTGTTGGAGCGGGGAGACGTCCTGATACTCATCGACGATAAAGACCCGGTACTGACGACGTACTTCGGCTGCAATAGCTGGCTCAGATTCGAGGATCCCAACCATCAACAGCAACACATCGTGGAAGTCCATCAATCGCTGGTCGGCTTTGAGATCTTCATAGGCTTGAAAGAGCCGAGAGAACAACAACGGGTCCCACCCGCTAGGCAACGGGCGGTGACCTGCCTGATGTTGGTAAGTCTCCGGGGTGAGCATCGAGATCTTGGCCCATTCGATTTCTCCGGCAAGATCTCGGACCGTGGCTCGATCGGTACTCATCCGCAGCCGGTTAGCCGCATCAATAATCAGTCGGATCTTATGCTCTAATAGCCCAAACATTGGTCCACCAATTGCTTGGGGCCAGAAATAACTCAGCTGCTTCAACGCCGCGGCGTGAAATGTGCGTGCTTGTACTCCCCCAGCGCCTAGCACCCGGAGACGAGCTCGCATTTCCGCAGCGGCTTTGCTGGTGAAGGTCAGCGCCAACGTGTGAAACGGACTATAGGCTCCGGTGGCCACTCCGTAAGCAATCCGGTGGGTAATGGCTCGAGTTTTCCCGGTCCCGGCCCCGGCCAGAATGCACACGGGTCCGTGCAAGGCGGTGGCTGCCCGGCGTTGCTCCACGTCGAGGCCTTCAAGCATCTCCTCGGGTGAACTCACCGTGGCACCTCCTTGACTCGATAGATTGTGCAACGTCCGGCCCAACGTCGCTACGTGGCTTCAGCGGTCACCTCAGAAACGTAGCACGCTAAGGCGCTCAGTTTTGCAGTACGTGTGGGTCCGGAAGAGGCCCGCCATACCAGTGCTCGATCAGCATTCGTGCGATCGATGCGGACCCGGGTAGGTAGATCTCGCCACGCTCAGCCTGAGACCACATCTCGGCTTTGGTAAACCACGTCACCGACCGCATCTCCTTGTTATCCGCTCGAATTGTCTCCACGTTGGTGGCACGCGCCCGAAAACCTAGCATTAACGATTGCGGGAACGGCCACGGTTGCGAACCGAGATACTGTGGGTCAGCCACGTGCGCCCCGGCTTCTTCGTAGACTTCTCGGATCACCGCTGCCTCGAGGGATTCTCCGGGCTCAACGAACCCCGCCAGTGTGGAGTACCGGTTCGGGGCCCATGCCGTATTATTTCCCAGCAGTATTCTGTCATCGTCATCGGTGATGGCCACGATGATGGCCGGATCGGTGCGGGGGAAGTGCTCAATTCCTTCAGCGGGGCAGGTTTTAACCCAGCCGGATTGCTCAGTGACCAGCCGGTGTCCACAATGCGAGCAGAACCGGGTCCGGGAGTGCCAGTTGGCAATCGCCACCGCCTCCACGAAAAGGCCGGCTTCTTTGCCAGAAAGCCCCGCTGCGACTTCTCGAACCGAGAGCCATTGCACTCGCGCCGGATTAACCTCCGCCCCATCCCAGCGGTGCGGGTTGAGTAACTGTGGTGCAGTATCTTTTGACCCGGAAGGCACCAGGACAATGTCGTTGGGGCTGATCCCGTCTAGGTCCTCGGGGGACAGGTCTACTACTCGTTCACCGCGTCCCAGATAGACCGCTTCTTCTGGAAGCGGGCCTTGGGGGTGGTCGAACACGAGTGCGCCCCGATAGACCGGAACCTGACGGGCGTGAAGTCTGAGGACTTTGGTTTCAGGAGCTGACCAGAGGGTTGGCAACCAGGCAGGGTCCTCCCGTTGCAGGCACCCTCGGTCCAGGTCTTCACGAGCTAGTGGCAAAGCACCAAGAGGAGGGAAAGTCTGCTGATTGCTCATGGTTTCTACGGTACTGGAAACGCGCTCGCTTCTGGGGAGTCATTCCTCAGGGCATAACGGTGCGTCGCTGAACGCTGGCTGAGTATTCCAGCCAAATTGTGGACTCGCCAAATCACAAGCGGGCCGGTAAAGGTGGATATTCAGTAGGCTGGATGCTGTGAAACGCACACCCATGGAACTCGCCGCCCTCGCCTCCGCAGCTATGCCGGGACTAGATATTGTGGGTGTAGCTTCCACCGGCGAACAATCCCCAGAGTTCGACAATGCCCTGGTGACCGACCGAGATAACACCATCTGGCGGGTCCGCTCGCCGCGCACTGACCAAGCCGGCATGAGGTTGGAAACCGAATTGGAGGTGCTGTCTGGTTTTACTCCCACGATTCGGGCGAAGTTACCTTTCCGCGTGCCTTCTGTTGCCGGAGCTGTGCAACTGGATCGTCGTCGAACTTTTGTCTATCACCAGATCCCCGGCGAGGAACTGGACCTCGACACCATTGTCTGCCTGCCCGATATCGTTCGGGATGACCTCGGACGGATCACCGCAGCAATCCACGAATTACCACGTTCGGTTGTGGAAATTGCCGATCTGCCGGTGTATACCGCTGAGGAACATAGAACCCGTCGTCTCAACGAATTGGACCAAGTCGCGCTGACCGGAAAAATCCCCTCGATACTCTTGCGACGGTGGGAAAATGCTCTGGAAGAAACCCAAATGTGGGGGTTCACTCCCACGGTTGTTCACGGAGATCTGCACGAAGAACACTTGTTGTTCGACCGTGGTCGAGCAGTGGGTTTGATCGGCTGGACTGACCTTCATATTGGGGATCCTGCGGTCGATTTTTCCTGGTTAGCTTCAGTCGAGGATCCAGTCTTCGGTGAACAGATCATCGATGCCTATTACCGATATCTGGGCGCTGCCGCCGATGAGCGGGATTTCCACCTGATGCGACGGGCATCATTGAGCGCTGAATTTGCTCTGGCCCAATGGCTGATGCGTGGCATCAACAGTCATGATCAGCGTATGATCGATGATGCGGTGTCGATGCTGGACGATTTGGCCGCCGACGTTGCAGAAACCGGTGGCCAGGACGTGGGCTCGGAGCTGTCAAAGCCTCATCACTCCTCGGTCGCGGCGCCCGATGAAACTAATCCGGCACATTCCATGGCCAAAGCGGACGACGGCACCTCTGCTGAACAGGTCCAGCAGGTCAACGAGCCAGAAGAGGTCACTGCCCCTATCAGCACCATCAACGCTAACCTCAACGCTGAGGATGGTGCCGTGGTGACCGACGCCGATGTCGATGCTGACGACGATGACGCGACCGAAGACGAGAATCCAGTCCGAGATGATCCCAAAGCATCTGAGGCCTCGCCACCGGAAGCAGACAACGCAGACGACGGTGATCAGGTCGATGACGATGCCGGCGTTGTCACCGAACCGGTGTCGTTAGACGCCATTCGTCAGATGACAGAGGACCGCGAGTCAGACTCCGCGTCGCAGGCCGAGGATTCATCATCTCGCAACTAGTCCTCCTCCGTCGCATTGGCAGTGTTCCCTATCACCGCGACGATAGCCACTCAATCTGCTCCGTGGGGTTCGGTGGCTTCCAGCGCTTGAGCCAGCAACGCTTCCAGTTGCTCGGCGTCAGCAAGGTTGACCGGAGTTCGTTCTTCGCCATGTGCAAGGTACACAAAACGTCCCGAGATATTCGCCAGGGGAATATCATGTAGCCGTGACCAGGCCAAACGGTACAGCGCCAGCTGAAGTCCTTTATGTTCCAAGTCGTCTGGGGTCGACGGCACCATACCCGTTTTCCAGTCAACGAGCTCCCACTGCGCGGTGGGGTCGAATTCCTGATCCGGGTGGTCTCCCCCGTTCCGAAAAACAGCGTCAATACGGCCACGAATGGTCACCGACCCGACTGTCGTTTCCACCCCGGCTTCGATGAACGCTGGTGAGCGTTGCGCCCATCTGGTGTTCAGGAAGTTCTCTCGCAGGGTCGTCACACCGGTTTGTTCGTCCCAGACCTGGTCGGCATCCTCGACCGGGTCCTCGAAGTCGAGCATGCCCGTGATGCCAGAACGCTGACTGGCGAAATGTTCCTCAATCCATTGGTGGACGAGCGTACCTGTTCGGGCTGCTTTGATCGGTCGACGTGGCATCGGACGTTTCAGTGACTTCGCTACGGTGTGCGGGTCGTCTACCAAACTTATAAATGCTGAGGCCGAGAGGTGACTTGGCAAGTGAACCTCACTGCTCTGCGTCATATCTTCGTCGGGTTGGGCCCACTGCACGCGTTGAGCCAGCTCGTGGTCTTCAATATCCGTGACAGATGTTTCACGCGCATCGGTCACCCATTGTGCCGCTTGTGTCACCGCTTGGCGACGTGGGTAGTGGCGAACCAGAGGTTTTCCGGCCCGGTCATCGATCCAGTAAACGCCGTCATAGAAGTCCGTTGCATTGATTTGGTAAATCGATGCGCCATCGAGAGGATCGACAGGCCAGGTGGAGACCAGGATCTTCTCAGCCCGCGGGTTCTTATCTCCGACGACTTCGGGGTCTGTTGAATCAACCCAGTGTCCAGTTTCGACCCCGTCTAGTCCCTGAAAAATGGTCAAGAACTCGGACTGTTCAACGGCTTTCTTCTTTGTTCCCACCCAGTGGCTTCCTGAGAGCCACAACAAGTGCTTGGGGCGGGTGAAGGCAACATAAGCTAGTCGCTTTTCTTCGAATCCATTGCGGATCTTCACGTTCTCAGACAACCGATGATAGGTCACCCGATCCTGATCTTTCGTGGAGAACGTGGTGTTGCCTGCTCCTGCACTCCACTCTTTTAGGGTTTCGGCCTGGTCGAAAGGCCACTGATACTCGTCTGGAATATCGTGGCGAAGCCCCCAGGGTAATGCCCCGCTGGAGGTGGAAGTCCATCTCTCGGGTTTCTCCGACGGGAATTTTCCTGCGCTCAGTCCGGGAACGAACACGGCGTCCCACTCCAATCCTTTGGAAGAATGGACGGTGAGCAACTGGACGGCTCCGGGGCGTGGTTGAACGGCGGATAGTGCCAGCCCTTTTTCTTCTGCCTCAGCGGTTTCTATCCATGCCAGAAAGCCCGACAAATCAGACGTCAGGGAGTCGTTCAACCCTTGTGAGAACTCGTCGACGACATCGTAAAGGGCTTCCAGGTGTTGCAGTGCCTCGGAGAGTTCGGTTCCTGGATGTGCCAGAACTTCTGCCTCAATCCCACTACGGCGGGCAATCATCCGGAAGAATTCCGGAAGATCCAGTGAACGCAACTCTTGGAGCGAGACTAATAGGTCCGCAACACGGTGCAGTCGTTGGAGCCCTTCCTCGGTGAATCCGTGATGGGCTGCCTCCTCAATCGGCGGTAACTTATAAAGTGCTTCGATCAGTGACACTTCTTCAGCATCTTCGGAGACGAGTGCCTCGGCGAGCTTCTCAGCATTCCAGATCTGTTCTGGGTCATCAGACCGGAGTTCCGACGGAGGTTGAGCGTCACGTCCATGACGCACGAGTCCTCGGGCATAACGGTTAAGTGCCCACAAGTCGGCTGTTCCGATTCTCCAGCGCGCATTACTCAAGATACGTACTAGAGCTTCGTTTTCCTGCGGAGCGGCAACCACACGAGCTAACGACAGCACCTCGACGACGGCGGGAACCTCGACAAGCCCCGTCATCCCCAGGATTTCATAGGGGACTCCTCGCGCTTCGAGTGCTTCAACCAGAGGCAGGAAGTCTGCCTTGCGACGACAAAGAATGGCAGCCGACTTCTCGGTGTGATGTGGCTGGTTCGAGCCGGGATCGGTAATCCCCAGGCAGTCTGCGACGGTGTCGGCCAGCGTGCGTGCTTCGTCTTCGGAGTCTTTGAACCAATTGATAACCACGCGTCCGGGTTCACCGGTCACTCCTGCCGAGAGTTCTTGGACCGGGACGGGCCTGCCGGTGGTCGGTTCTCCATCCAGTTGCCCGATAATGGCATTGGCACCGCGCAAAATGCGCTCTCTATTTCGCCATGCCACGCTCAGGGGCAAGATATCGGCTGGAGCCCGTGTGTCAACACGGTCGTCATCGGCACGCCTAACGGCTGGGAAATATTCGGGAAAAAGACCCAGCTGACCGGCGGAGGCACCTCGGAATCCATAGATCGACTGGTTGGGGTCCCCCACAGCTGTGACACAGTGACCTGCTCCCTGGGAGGATTGGGGGCCGAACAGCGAAGAGAACAGCATCATTTGGGCGTGCGAGGTGTCTTGGAATTCGTCGAGGAGGACGACCTTATACTTCTCGCGTTCGCTGGCGGCAGCTTCGGGAATCGTGGAGGCGATCAGTTGGGCATAATAAACCAGGTCCCCATAATCCATGAGGTTATGGTCCTTTTTCACCTGGGCGTAACGTGCAACGATATCGGCCATGGTCATTTTCACGCGGAGGCTGTTAAAGATCTCCGTGGCGTATTTGGGCCGTTTTGCCCCGGTGTCTAGACGCTGGCCGGACTCCAAAATTTCGATCACGTGCTCTTTGATCTCGTGTGGTTTCACAAGATGTTCGTTGGCTTCCGCGGCGAGTTTTTTGACCGCCGAGATCAACGAACTCTCGGTAAAGTCCAGTTCGGACACATCAGCTTCCCAGTTTGCCACGATCTCGGCGATGATCTGGAATGATCGGGCCTCTCCGATCATTTCTGAATCGGGTTCGACACCAATGCGTAGCCCGTAGTCTGCTACCAGCGCATTCGCATAGGAGTGGTAGGTGGAAACGCTGGCTTGTCCCGGGTCGTGGCGGTCGAGAGTCAAGCCTAGTGACTCGTGGCTCGCGAGGTTTTCAATGGCGGCGTTCACGCGTGCTGCTAATTCACCAGCGGCTTTGCGAGTAAAAGTGACGCCAAGAATTTCTTCGGGACGCACAAAACCGTTGGCAGTCAGCCAGATGACTCGGTCTGTCATGGTGCGCGTTTTGCCCGAGCCAGCACCAGCGACCACCAGGAGGGGGTCTGGACCGTATTCGATGACGGCGCGCTGTTGTTTCGTGGGATACATCCGCTGTTGGGGTGGCTTCGCGGACTGAAGGATATCGGCCAGTTCTTCAGCGCTAAACCGAACGTCTCCCCAGGTGTTTCGTTGCGGTTGAGCTGCTAAAGGTTCCACTCTGTGATCTGCCTTCCTTGCCGTGTGATGGGTGAGAGGATCTGGTAGGACGATTTCTGGAACTCCCCAGGGTCCCACCAGGTCAGATAGCTCGCTCCAGAGACGCGTCGCGCCGCGTCCCGGATCTGTTGGCTAGCCCAGTTTTCTTCCGGGTGCTTGGGATCCTCGGGAACAACCGGCTGTTGGTGTTGGACTTTTAGGTTCTGGTTGGTGGTGCCCAGCTGGACTAGCATGGCTCCACCTGGGGTGGTGGGCTGAGAAAACTCGGCCGACTCGAGCTTCGTTGCCTTCAAGACGCCGGAGATGATCAGGGCCTGATAGGTGGCCAATTGTGGCAGGCGGTCAACCTCTTCGCTTCGAGGCATCGACTTGCCGGTCTTGAGGTCTACCACGGTTGGACGTCCCTGTGGGTCTTTTTCCAGCCTGTCAATTTTTCCGTTAACTTTCACGTCGAGATCCTCAACCGTGAAGGTGGCGTTGACGCCCAATTCGGTAGCAACCAGACTCCGGCCGTCGTGACGCATGGCGATGACATACTCGCTGAAAAAGCTCAGCATATCTTTGATCCGCTGGCGTTCTCCCTCGGCCTGCCAGCTTTCGGGGTCAAGCTCCAGGGCGCGGAGTAAAACCGGGAACAATTCTTCCAGTCCGGCTTGCAGGTCTTCGGCTCGTCCCTGGTGGTATTTTTCAGCCAATGCGTGCACGAAGGTGCCGCGCTTCAAAGGCTCTGACGAGGAGGTTGAGGCTCCGATCTTATCGAAGTACCACTCGGCTGGGTTCTCCAGAGCGGTACCGAGGCTTGAAGGCGACAAGGAGATCATGGGCCGACCAGATTCGAGATCTTCGGCAACGGCTGCCGGGTGGGTACTGGACAACGGTGCCAGCCCCCACCAGAAGTTGGGGTTGGCGCTGGAGACGCCGTGGTCGCTTAGCACGGCCAACGCAGTTGCTGCATCACGTTGCCGGCTTTCATCGCGATGTTCTGGTTTCTGACGGGCTGAGTTCTCCAGTTCTCGACGCAGGGTGGCGACCAGCATCCTCCGCGTCAACGGTGTGGGCACCGAGGTTATCGGCCGTACTGGCTGGTCCTCAGTGACGTGCCAGGGCTGGATTCGATCAAGGAAAGCACTAGGTTGAGATTCTTCGGTAGCGACCGCTGAACCGATCACGATCTTGCGTGCCCGGGAGATGGCCGCGGCGAAGGTGCGCATTTCGTCGGTTCGAACTTCCGCGATCCGGTCTACCAGTCTGTCATGGGTCGTTCGACCACGCACGAGGTCGACGAGGTCCCCGGTTTTCAACAATTGTCCACGCACTCGGGTGTTGGGCCAGATGCCTTCTTGGACTCCCACAATGAGGACTGCGTCCCACTCACCGATGACCGCAGACGACGGGGTCAGCACCGAGACCGCCTCATCAAGGTGGTGAGTCTCCGATAGCGAGTCCATGGGGAGGTCTTGGTTTTCCAAGTATTCGACGAATCCGGCGGACGTTTCGCCGGGGAATTGATCTTCGTATCGTTCGGCGGCGTCAAAAACGGCGATCACGGCGTCAAGGTCGCGGTGGGCCTGAGCCGCCTGTTGCGCCTCACCTTCCAACGCGGTAGTTTCCCACGATGTCGCGACGCGAGCTGCCTGCCATCCGGCCCACAAAACCTGACTCGGTTCAGGTGAGTCTGACTCCACGGCACCACGCATAGCGTTGAGCATCGTGCCAATGCGCACCACGGAACGAGCATAATCCGGAAGGGCACGCTCAGGGTCCAGACTCAACATCTGGTATACCAGCTCCGGAGAGTCGACCAGTATATCCAGTAGCTCATGTGAGCCTCGGCTTCCGCCCTGGGCTTGCTCGGTTTGCAGTAAACGGCGTCGTAACTGGCGCACGTGTACCGCGGTGGCACCGCCGTAGCGACCGGTGAGTAACCAGCTCAACCGCTCCGGTGCAAGACCGGTCCCCCGCGGTGGTGCCGGACTGCTGGCAACGGCCACCAGGGTGAGCAGCGGTGAGACCGCTGCCTGCTGGTTGAGCATGACGTCGGCCATGCGTCGGTGCACTGGGATCCCCTCTAAGCTCAACGAACGGGCGATGGCATCGACCCGGCTCGCGGTGCGGGCAATGACGGCCATGTTCGAATAAGGAATCTTATGTTCTAAATGCAGTTGCAACAGTTGTTGGTGCACCAACAGTTTTTCTTGGCCAGCACTGGCCACCCAGCGTACTTCGGCACGCTCATCGTTGTGGTTTGTTGTGGTCTCGGCCTCTTCCGAGGTGGGAGTGGCAGGCACCGTTGAGGGCAACCCCATGGTGACGGGAATACGTTGAGCGGCCCGACGCCAGGCTTGGAAAACCGGTGCCGCCATGCGGTGCTGATGTGTCAGTTCGATGATCCGCTGGCGACGTTGCTCGCCGGAGAGATCGCCCCTGATCATCCGTTGCGGTAGCTCGGAGAGCAACTGCGGTGTCGCTCCGCGGAAGCCCTGCACCGTCGTGGTCGGGCTGGCCGTCATCACCACATCCAGGTCACTTGCCCAGATCTCTAGAAGGCGGTAGACCGCTGGGTTGGCGTCCTGGATGTCGTCGATGATCACCACCGGACGCCGTTGACGCTCTGCGTCGAGAAAAGAGCGGTGGGCTGGGTCAGCGAGATAATCGGCCGCCCGGGTAATCAGTCCCGCTGGGTCGAAGGCCGATGCTGAACGCAGATCAAGGTCATCGCGATAGTCCTGCAACAGCTCAGCAACAGCTACCCATTCGGGGTAATGATACTCTTCTCCCCACCGTTGGAGTTGGCCCGGTTCAATACCGTATTCGCTGCAACGATCGATCAGTTCGCGAACCTCACGCCGAAATCCAGCCAGCCCCACGGCCTGTTGCAATGACTCGGGCCATTGTGGCCCGGTGTTTTCTTCCCGGTAGGTCTCCAGAATCTCCGCGATCTTTCGGTCCTGTTCAGCACCAGCTAACAGCCGAGGTGGTTCCTCCACATGTTCCAGATAGCCTTCGGCACGCATCCGCCGAATCACATCAAAGGCAAATGATGCCACGCTGCGCACCGGTGTCTCTGCCCGTGTACCCAACCCTTCGGCCTGCAACCGCGCGGTCAAAGCGTTTCGAACCTGGCTGGCTGCTTGGCGCGAACCCGCCAGCATGACTACCTCGTCTGGCTGACAGTCGGTGATCATTCGCTGGACCGCGTATTCAATCGCGGTGGTTGTCCTCCCGGACCCGGGCGCGCCGATCACCAGGACGGGCCCGTGACCGGCTGGCAGCGTGACAACACGGCGTTGGTCAGCATCAAGTTCAACAGCGGAAGCGACGGGCTGGAGAGGCTGGAGGAGTTCAAACCCAGGCTGTGGCTCAGACATAGTGTCCATCTAACCGCACCACCAAGGACAAGTTAAGCCTTGGCAGAATTGTCGCGGTGTTGTTTCCACCACCGCAAGGCGGTGGGTTCCCCCGGAGGCGTCGACCACGTAGCGTAAGACAGGTGAACGAAGCTCTACAATCGATTGCCCCACGTCCCGATCAGCCGTGGCACTGCGGTGCGATGGTGGGGTTTGATCTGGAAACGACCGGTCGGGACCCGCGCCAAGCCCGGATTGTCACGGCCTCATTAGTCGTCGTGGATCCGCAGCGGGTCCAACGGGCCAATGCTGAGTGGTTACTCAATCCCGGTGTGGAGATTCCTGCTGAGGCAACCGCAGTGCATGGGATATCCACTGAATATGCCCACATGCACGGGACCGCTGCGCGGGAGGGAATTGACCAGATCGCCGGCACGCTGGCTGACTTCATGGCAGCAGGTTTCCCCGTGGTGGCCTATAACGGGGTTTATGATTTCACGGTATTAACCGCAGAAATTGCCCGCCACGGGCTAGAGACCTTGACGATCTCCGGGGTCGTTGATCCCTACGTCTTGGATAAACAGGTCGACACCTACCGCAAGGGTGGACGCACGTTGGGCAAAGTCGCTGAGATCTACCAGGTCCGGCTCGATAATGCGCACGCCTCAGCCGCCGATGCATTGGCTGGTGTGGAGATCGCCTACGCCATCGCCGAGAAGTACCCTAAGCTATCCGTACCTTTGTCCGAGCTCTTCGAATTGCAGAAACGGTGGAAATCCGCCCAGGCAGAAAGTTTTGAAGCCTACCTGCGCCGGAGTAAGGATCCTGAGGCGACAGTGTCGCGCCATTGGCCAGTCGAAGACCTCGACGGTTCTACTCGGTAGCGGCCGCGGCAGCCTTGGCTGCTGCCGGGAGCGCCTCGGCAATCCTGTCGATGGCCTGCTGGTCATGAGCCGCGGAGACAAACCAATCCTCAAACACGCTGGGCGCGATGTAGATACCTTGTTCGAGTAACGAGCGGAAGAACGGCGCGAATCGGAAGACCTCCTGGTTCTGCGCGTCGTGGTAGTTGCGCACCCCGTGGTCGCTGGTGCCAAAGGCCACGGAGAAAATCGTTCCCGCCACTTGCAGGGAATGGTCCACGCCTTCAGCATCCAAGGCCTCAGAGACCAGTTGCTGAATCTGCCGGGAGGCATGAGTCACCTGCTGGTAGACCTGCTCATCAGCATTGCTGAGAGTCGCGATACCGGCAGCCATAGCCACGGGGTTTCCCGACAGGGTTCCTGCTTGATAGACCGGCCCCAACGGGGACAACAGGCTCATGATCTCGGCGTTGCCGGCCACCGCTGCCACCGGCATACCCCCGCCGATCACTTTGCCAAAGGTCCACAAATCCGGAGTCCAGCCCTCGGGTTGACCGGTTAACCCCCAGCCTCCGGTAGGGGTAGCGCGGAATCCGGTGAGGACTTCATCCCAAATGAGTTTGGCCCCGTGGCGCTGGGTGATTTCACGTAAGAAGCCCATGAACCCTGGCTCAGGCGCCACAATGCCCATATTGGCCGGCACGGCTTCGGTGATCACCGCAGCAATCTGCTCGGGGTAGTCAGCGAAGACTTCTTCCAGGGCTTGCCGGTCATTGAAGGGCACCACCAGCGTTTGGGCGGCCACCGCAGCAGTCACACCGGCCGAGCCCGGAAGTGACTGGGTCGCCACACCCGATCCCGCCGAGGCCAGTAGCCCATCGGAGTGGCCATGGTATCCCCCGGCGAATTTCACGATCAGATCCCGTCCGGTGGCACCGCGCGCGATGCGTAGCGCGGTCATGGTCGCCTCGGTCCCGGTCGAGACAAACCGGATGCGATCGATCGGCAGAATGGATTTCACCAGTTCGGCTAAGTGTGTCTCGTCCGGGGTGGACGCACCGAAGGACAGGCCACGGTCGACCGCTGCATGCACGGCCTCCACCACCGCCGGATGTTGGTGCCCCAGGAGCATGGGCCCCCATGAGCCAACCAGATCAACGTACTCGTTACCTTCGACGTCGGTGAGGTAGGCACCCCGAGCACTGACGATGCTCGGCGGGGTCAGTCCGACGGATCCGAACGCGCGCACCGGAGAATTCACCCCGCCGGGCATGGCGGCTTCGGCAGCGCGGAAGGCCTGCTGGTTGCTGGTGAAAGACGTAGGCTGGTCGGTCATGGGATTCTCACAGTCCTGTTCTGAGCTGGACGGGGTCGGGCGGGTCTGGTTGGAACTCACTGGGCCTTAGATCAGGCCACGGTGGATCCAATCGGCGAGTTCTAGGGCGTAGTAGGTCAGCACCTGGTCAGCTCCAGCCCGACGGATGGACAGCACCGACTCGGCCACGGCGGCGTCGCGGTTGATCCACCCGTTAGCGGCAGCTGCTTCGATCATCGCGTACTCTCCGGAGATCTGGTAGGCCGCAACCGGTACGTCCGAGAAGTCGGCCACCTCGCGCAGGATATCCAGATAGCTCATCGCAGGTTTGACCATCACCATATCAGCGCCTTCTGCTAGGTCGAGCTCGGTCTCCAGCAGAGCTTCGCGCCGGTTCGCCGGGTCCATCTGGTAGGTTTTACGGTCGCCTGTCAGGCTGGAGTCTACCGCTTCGCGGAAGGGTCCGTAGAAAGCGGAGGCGTATTTGGCCGAGTAGGCCAGGATCCCGACGTGTTGGGCGGAGACCTCGTCGAGGGATTCACGGATGACCCGGACTTGGCCATCCATCATGCCAGACGGGCCGACCATGTGCACCCCGGCTTCGGCATGGGTTTGGGCCATTTTGCCGTAGAGCTCCAGGGTGGCGTCATTATCGACCCGTCCGGTCTCGTCGAGGACGCCGCAGTGGCCGTGCTCGGTGAATTCGTCCAGGCAGAGATCGGACATCACCACCAGATCGTCACCGACTGCCGAGACAACCGCGCGGATGCCACGGTTGAGGATGCCGTCGGGGTTGAGTGCTTCGGATCCGGTGGCGTCGAGTTTTTGCGGGATCCCGAAGATCATGATGCCACCCAGTCCGGCTGTGGCGGCCTGGGTGGCAACCTGTTTGAGAGAGTCTTCGGTGTGCTGGACGACGCCGGGCATCGAGACCAGCGGGTTCGGCTCGGTCAGGCCCTCTTTGATGAAGACGGGAAGAATGAGTTGGGAGGGATGAAGCCGAGTCTGTGCGACCATCCGACGCACGGCAGAATTTTGACGCAGGCGCCGGGGACGTTGGAGCGGAAAAGACATGGTCCTTCCTTCTCCCCTGCTATGGGGGGTCGGCAGTGTGGGTTCGGCGCTGGTGACAGGCTGATGACAGCTGGTCACCGCGTTCCTACGGTCCACTCTAGTCGTCATCTCGTCGTTATAGTTCAGCGGCCATGGCCCGGCCGGCGGTGCGTCCGGTGAATAAACACCCGCCGACAAAGGTGCCTTCTAGCGCCCGATAGCCGTGGGATCCACCTCCGCCGAATCCGGCGGCTTCGCCGGCAGCATAGAGCCCGGGGATCGGGGTTGCGGTGGCATCCAGGGCTTGGGAGTTTAAGTCGGTTTGGATCCCGCCCAGGGTTTTGCGGGTCAGGATGTTCAGTCTCACAGCAATCAGTGGCCCGTTGGCCGGGTCGGTAAGTTTGCCGGGGGGAGCGACTCGGATGAGCTTATCTCCCCACGAAGCCCGGTGGGAGCGGATAAAGGTGATTTGCGCGTCTTTGGAGAACGGGTTGTCCAGTTGCAGATCGCGGGCGCGGACTTCGGCCTGGACCTGTTCGGTATCCAGCGGCACCTCTGGTTCGAGTTCTTGCATCAGGGTCAGCAACTCATCCAACGTGTCGGCCACCACGAAGTCTTCGCCGTGGTTTTTGAACGCTTCCACCGGCCCTGGGGCACCGGGGCCCAGCCGTTTCAGTAACAGCTTCAGATCCTTGCCGGTCAGGTCGGGGTTTTGTTCACTGCCGGAGAGCGCGAATTCTTTTTCAATAATCTTCTGGTTCAGAACAAACCAGGAGTGGTCGTATCCGGTGGCCCGTAGCTCAGCTAGGGTGGCCAGCGTGTCAAAACCGGGCAGAGCCGGCGGGCTGAGCCGGTGTCCGGTCGCATCCAGCCACAGCGACGAGGGGCCGGGCAGAATTCGGATACCGTGGCGCTCCCAGATCGGGTTCCAGTTTTTTATGCCTTCCACGTAGTGCCACATGCGGTCTTGGTTGACTAGTCGGGCTCCAGCATCACCGGCAATAGCCAGCATGCGCCCATCCACGTGCGCCGGGACCCCGCTGATCATCCGCTGCGGTGGGGTGCCCAACCGTTCGGGCCAGAAAGAGCGCACCAACTCGGGGTTGGCGCCGATCCCGCCGGTGGCGAGCAGGGTCGCTGTAGCTCGGAACTCAAAATCATCGATCACCGCACGATTGGTTGCCACACCGCGTTCAGCATCGTCAGTAGCTAAGACAGCGCCGCGGACACCGACAACCCGAGAGTTCTCGACGATCAGCTCGTCAACCCGGTGGCGATGGTAATACCGCACCAGGCCACGGTCGACGTAGCGTTGCAGCTTGCGGGCGAAGGGCGCGACGAGTCCGGTTCCGGTGCCCCAGGGGATGTGGAATCGGGGAACAGAATTCCCATGGCCGGTGGCGGTACTGCCACCACGTTCAGCCCAGCCCACCACTGGAAAGAAGCTCACGCCGTGGCCGGTGATCCACTCGCGCAGTTCCTCGGCGGCGAAGTGCACGAAAGCCTCACCCCAGGCTTGGGCCCATTGATCTTCGGGATGGTGCCCTTCCAGCCGGTCCCAGCCGGCACTGGCGCGCCAATCGAGCAGGGCGAGCTCAAGGGAGTCTTTGATCCGCATGCGACGCTGTTCGGCGCTGTCGACCATGAATAATCCACCAAAGCTCCAGTACGCCTGGCCTCCAATATTGCCTGCGTTCTCTTGGTCGATCACCGCCACGCGGTGTCCAGCCTCGGCCAGCTCGCAGGCGGCTACCAGACCGGCCAGACCGTGACCGACGACGAGGGCTTCGAATCCATCCGCAAAGTATGCCATAGATCACATTTTAGGGTAGCTGGAAAGCACTGACACAGGACTTTAAAGGTTGCGTAAGATCTGTAGGATGCCCGCAGCGTTCGGGGCGGTCGCGGTGCCGGCCATGGTGATGTCCAGTTCGGTGGCGGTACTGGCCGTTGGGCGCCCCAGGGCAATGAGTCGGTAGTGCGCTAGCGGCGCCGGAAGCTCACCTGCCCGCTCGGCCAGCTGGCGCACCGCTGAGGAGGCGGTGAGCACCACCGGGGTACGCGGGTTCAACGCGTGCAGGTCCACCAGCCGCTGAGCGCTCTCGGGGCGTGGGGCGGCCAATAACCGTCGCCCTGCCGGTCCGGGATAGACCACCGTGTGATAGATCGGCACGTGATCGACCCGATAGCCGAGCCCACGCAGTCCCGTCACCAACGTCTCAGTGGCTGCAGCTGATTGGGGTAGTGCCACCGGCCGCGCCGGCTCGACCGGCAGTTTCCGGGACCCAGGCAGGTCGGTGAGAATGCCGTGCGCGGACGCTTCGGTGGTGGGGGTCCAGACCGTGCCCGGGTAACCGTGCTCGCCCACCTTCCGGGCGGTGCCGGCCCCGGTAGCGACCACGACAGTATCGCCGTCGGCCAGCCGGGCCCAATCAAGCCCCAGCAAGCTCAGCGCGCGGACGGTATTGGGGCTGGTCACCACCACGCCGGCGAACACGCCAGCGTGGAGCCCTGCTACGAGACGCAGGCCCGGCACGCGGTCCTCGGCCAGCACGAAATCGGTCAGGGGGCAGAACTGCACGCTGATACCGTGCTCACCCAGTCCGGCCTCTAATTGCGACGCTTGGGCCGGGTGCCGGGTGATCACCACCGTGTCGGTGATCACCTCGGTCATCACGACAGGCTACTCCCACCGTTTCCGCGCGGCGGTGCTTCGGGCAACAGCTCAGCCCCGGAATCCAGGAGTTCTTCGGCAACGGCCGTACCCAGTTGCCACGCATCGGCCCGGGAGTGGTCGTCATCGATCAGCTGGTCACCGTCGACACAGACCGGTACCGACCGATTGGCGCGGATCAGGTTAACCCCGTCCATCCCGGCGACCATGGCCTGTAATGCGAGCGTGCCGGAGTGGGCGTCCACGGTGGCCAGGGCCCCGATCGGGGCCGCACAGCCGGCTTCCAACCGGGCCAACACCGCGCGTTCGGCAGTGACTTGGAGCAGGGTGGCGGGGTCATTGAGTTGTGCCAAGGCGTCTTCGACCGCCGATCCGAGCAGGCGAGTGGTACTGACCTCGACCGCCAGCGCTGCTTGACCGGGGGCCGGTAGCATGACCGAGGGGTCGAGCCGTTCGGTAATGGCCCAGTCCATGTCCACTCGGTCGAGCCCGGCACAGGCTAGGATAACCGCGTCCAGATCGCCACGGTCCGATCCGGCAGCGGCCGGTGCGTTGTCGTGGTGGTGTTCGTAGCCGACCACCCGCGCCAAGCGGGTGGCGACATTGCCACGGATATCGATCGGTTGCAGATCGGGCCGGTAGTGGAGCAATTGCGCCACGCGCCGGGGTGAGCCGGTCCCAATACGGGCCCCTGCCGGGAGCTCATCCAGGCTCATGCCGTCTCGGGCGCACAGCGCATCGCGGGGATCAGCTCGGACGGGTACGGCCGCGATGCGCAAGGACTCGGGCTGGATCGCTGGCAGGTCCTTCAGCGAGTGCACGGCCAGATCCACCCGACCCTGCACCACAGCGGTCCGCAACGCTGCAGCGAACACTCCGGTGCCACCCAGTGAGGCCAGCGAGCCGGTGGTCACATCACCTTCGGTGCGGATGATCTGGGAGGTGATCTCCACCCCGGGTAGCCAGTCGCTGAGCTGATCGGCAACCTGCTGGGCCTGCGTGCGGGCCAGCGCGGAACCGCGAGTGCCCATCAACAACATCCGGCCGGGCACGGAGTCGGTAACGGTCATTTAGGCCAACACCTCGGCGACGTCATCGATCTCGATGTAGTGACCGGTGTAGAAGGGGACTTCTTCGCGCACATAGTGCCGGGTCTCGTTATTGCGCAGATGCCGCATCATGTCAACGAGCATATCCAGTCGGGGCGCTTCCAGGCCCAACAACCATTCCCAGTCGTTCAGGCCGAAGGCCGAAACGGTGTTGGCCCAGACATCCGGGAAGTCTTGGCCGAGCTGGCCGTGGGAGCGCAGCAAGTCACGCCGTTTGGCCGGATCCATGGTGTACCAGTCGTAGGAGCGCACAAACGGGTAGAAGCACAGCCATTTGCGGGGTTTACGGCCCATCGCGAAGGCCGGCACGTGGTCCCTATTGAACTCCGCCATCCGGTCGGCCCCCATGGCGGTAAAGGCTACGTGGGTTCCGGCAAACAGATCGGCGCGACGCACTTGGCGGATGGCCTGTTGCAGGGCAACCGGGTCCTTACCCCACATCCACACCATCACATCGGCTTCGGCTCGCATACCGGAGACGTCATAGAGACCCCGTACGGTGATGCCCTGTTCGGACAGATCAGCAACTAAGGCGCGGAAGGCCTCGGCATCACGCTGTTTTTCCGAGGCCGACCGGGCCGAGCCCACGGAGTTCTCGTGACGGTTGCGGGCAAAGACCGTGTACGTGGTGAACCAACTCGTGTCCAATTCGGGGACCGAGCTGGCCTGTTGTTGCACCGTACCGGGGGCTGGGGTGCTGTTCTCCGTCTGTTCTGTCATGACGGTCTCACTTCCTCTCGTGTCGGATGATCACTACGTCAGGATTGATCTGTCGGGGTGCTCACAGGCGGTGGTGATTTGATCAGCTGGCGGGCCCGCTGACGCACATCAGAGATGATCGCCAGCAGTCCCGTGCCCGACACCCACGGGCCGGCGGCCATCATGGACTCGGGCTCCATCGCCTCCAGCAACGCATTCACCGCGCGGGTATGGGCTGGAGTCGGCGAAGGCAAGGCCTCGCGCCAGCGCACCACCGCTGAGGCACGCACCCGGGCGGCAAAGTTTTCCGTGTCAACACCGAGCAATCGGGGCACGTCGGTCAGTGCGGCGGTGATGAGCTGGTCATCGGTGCTGTGATACCCCAACGCGTGCCCGGCAACGGGATCGGAGATGCGGCCGTAACTGAGCCGGAGCACATGTCGGTGGGTAGCACCGGTGGGGTTAAGTCGTTCATGCAGCCAGGCCCACTTGGCCGAGACGTGGGTCATCGCCTTGGCGGCCACATCCGTGACGTCAGGAGCCACCAGCAACCCGGTCCCGCGCGGGGCAGCGTCCAGTTCGGGGTGGTCGACTAGCAGTGTCACCAGGCCCACACCGGTTCCGGTGGCCGGTTGCGCCTCGGTCGGAAGTTCGGGTGCCTGGCGCCTCGCGCGCAACGTGGTGATCAGCCGGTAGCTCGTCACGGCGTCACAGGCCAGCACGAGGCGGTCGCCGCTCAGCTCGACCTCGGATGCCTCAGCGGCGGTGATGAGTACTCGGTAACCAGAGCCGCCGGGGGTCTCAGCGTCCGCGAGCGAGGTCACCGGGGCTGAGGTCACCAGATCCACTCCCCTCTCAGCTAGCTCCGCGGTCAGGGCGTCGATGATCCGGTGCATACCACCACGTAAAGAGTTCACCGCGGCCCCGGGCCGACCGGACCGTTTCAGCGCCGTAATGGCCGCCGCCAGCGACCCCTGTTCCACCATCGCGTCCAAGAGACCGGGGATCAGCTGACGCACGTCCGCGCTCGCCGGGTCAGTGGAGAGCACGCCGGCGACCACCGGGGCCACAAGGTTATCGACCACAGCCGGGCCCATACGGTCTGCGACTACCTCGGCGAGGGTGATCGGTGTCTGGTCGGTTAACACCTGTCGGTAGTCATCCACGGGGGCCGAGAGGTCTTGTTGGGCCCGAGCGATCCCTTCAGGACCGAGAGCTGTGGCTACATCGGGGCTGTGCAGATCTCCGGGAATGCCGAGCACGCCCACTGTCGGGGAAGGAATCGCCCCCCGGTCGCGGGTGTACAGCCACGAGCCACTGGCCTGTGGTGCCACGATCTCCTCGCCTAGCCCCAGTTCTGTGATCAGCTCCGCCACGGCGGGACCACGGGTGGCAAAAGCTTCCGCGCCAGCGTCCACCCGCAACGACACGTTCGGGTCGTGTCTCACCTGCTCATCCGTCGGATTGATCGCCTCACCGAGCTCCAGACCGGCCAACGCACCACCAGGATGCATTGCGGCCTCCAGCACCGCGACGCGAGCCCCGGCCATGCTCAGCTCCCGGGCCGCGGTGAGTCCGGCGATGCCACCGCCGATAACCACGACGTCGTAGTGGTTCCCCTGCAACCCGGGTAGCTCACTCATGGGGTAACACCACGCCCTGGGAATCCTCAGCGGACCGCACTCCCACCGAGATGGAGTGGATGAACGAGACGAGCTCGGTCAATACCTCCGGGTCGGTGCTGGGTGGGACCCCGTGCCCCAGGTTGACCACGTGCCCGGGGGCGCACTCGCCGGCGGCCAGCACCGCGCGGGTGTGGGCTTCAAGGGTGGGCCATCCGGCATCGAGGAAGGCCGGATCGATATTGCCTTGCAGGGCGCGTAGTGGCTGGGCCTGCTCACCACGGCGGGCTTGCAGGCGTCGATAGGCCTCGTCCAGCCCGATGCGGTAGTCCACGCCGATCACCGACGCTCCTGCCTCACGCATCAGGTCCAAAATCTCAGCGGTGCCGGTCCCAAAGTGCACCACCGGCAGGTCGAGTTCGGCTCGCAGGCTGTCGAGCTCCGCCAAGGCTAGCGCTGAGTACGGCATCACCGAATGCTGATAGTCAGTCCGCGATAACGACCCAGCCCAGGAATCGAAGAGTTGGACCGCCGAAGCCCCCGCGCGCACCTGGGCGGCGAGGAACAGACCGGAGGCGTGGGCGGCCCAGCGCATCAGCGCCTCCCAAGTCTCCGGTTCCCGGTGCATCATGGCCCGTGGCCCCAGGTGATCCCGGCTCGGTTTGCCCTCCACCATATAAGCGGCCACGGTGAACGGCGCTCCAGCGAAACCAATGAGGGGGCGAGGCCCGAGCTCAGCAACGGTACGCTGTACTGCTTCGGCAATTGGAGCAAAAATTTCGGGGCCGAGTTGATCCAGATCTGGTAGCGCTGCCACATCCTGTGCAGTCCGGACCGGTTTTTCGAGCACTGGCCCCACACCGGGCTGGATCTCTACGCCAATTCCGGCCAAACGGAGCGGGATCACAATATCGGAGAAAAAGATCGCAGCGTCCACGTCATGGCGTCGCACCGGTTGCAGAGTGATTTCACTGGCCAGTTCGGGGTTCACGCAGGCATCCAGCATGGTGGTGCCTTCCCTTAAGCGTCGGTATTCGGGAAGCGACCGGCCGGCCTGACGCATAAACCACACCGGACGGCGACTAGGCATCTGCCCTCGGTAGGCTCGAATCAGATCGGACTGTGCGGTCGATCGTCGCGCATCGTCGGTGAGCAACGGGTGATTTGCCCACACGCTGGAGCCACCACGGGATTCTTGAGTCATGACCCCATTCTCCCACGTTGAACCTCATGCCCCTGAATGTAAGACGTGGTGATCAGCCGTCAGAAGAAAAACCATCGCGATGGCACCCCGGACTGTTCAGGCAAAGATGACAAACCGTGAGGCATCATACTTAGGGTGCGCTCACTTTAATCGGTGAGTGCACTGGCCTAGCATGGAAGTCATTGTGGCATTATTTTCGTTGGTTGCTGCGCACACCTGGCTTGACCTCGAGACGGTGGCGGAATTAAGCAACGGAGTTCCAGGGGTCGCCTCCACGGTAGAAAACTCTCCCCATTTACAGGGGGCAGTGTCTCTTTCGACCTGTAACCGTGTCGAAGTGTATGCAGAAATCGCTACCGGAGCCGACGCGGCACAAGCCCAGGTTGACATCCTCCAGAGCATCGCCGACCAGACCGGTCTGCGCCTAGACCAGGTTCGGGATGCGTTCCATATCCTTCCGCACGACGAGACGGTACGACACCTCTTCGAAGTCGGCGCCGGACTCAAGTCTGCTGTCGTTGGTGAACGCGAGATCGCCGGACAGGTGCGCCGGGCCCTCACCGAGGCCAAGCAAGCCAACACCACCACGGGCAATCTCACCAAACTTTTCGAAACTGCGTCCCGGACCGCCAAACAAGTCGGTACCGAAACCGCGTTGGGATCGACTGGACGGTCGGTCGTGTCTGTGGCGCTGGAGCTAGCAACCCAAATCCGAGCCGGGTCAACCGTCGTGGCGACCAAGCGGTTCTGGGAAGATGCCAATGTGTTGCTGGTGGGTACCGGTGCATACGCCGGAACCACCATCGCCCAGCTGGAGCAACTCGGCGCTCGCAACGTTGCAGTGTATTCCTCCTCGGGCCGAGCCGAGCAGTTTGTCGCCGATCGTGGTGACTGGGCCATGGCAGTAGATAGTGACATGGTGCATGAGGCTTTTGCCGAAGCAGACGTCGTGATTGGCGTTTCTGGGCAAGAGCGGACCATCTCCAAACCTGAGTTGCAACGACTGCGTTCCGGCCTCCCGCATCGCTTGACCATTATCGATCTAGCGCTCAGCCATGACTTCGATCCCGATATCGCCGATCTTGACGGGGTTGACGTGGTTACGCTCGAGTCGGTCAAGATGGCGGCGCCAGACGAGCAACAAGAATCCATTACTCGGGCCAAAGGCCTCGTGGACCAAGCCGTCGAAGATTTCCTCAGTGAGTCCAAACAGCGCTCTGCCTCCGATGCCATTGTGACCTTGCGCGAGCACACTCAATCCGTACTCGAGGACGAAATTGCTCGCGTGCGGCAACGCCACGGATGTACCGCAGCCGCCGAGGAAGTGGAATTCGCCATGCGTCGCATGGTGCGTCAGCTCTTGCACGAACCAACAGTGCGGGCACGTCACCTGGCCGAAGAAGGGCGCCTAGCGGACTACGAGCTCGCACTGGAAACCATTTTCGGTCTCGACGTGGCCGCCGAAACCGCTGAAAGACAGCGCAAGAAAGCTGAGCGTCAAGCAGCACGCAAGCGTGCACAGACACCCGAGCAGACACCGGTAGCCGATCCCACGTGCCCCCACTCCGATCATCGTGCCGAGAGCGCTTAAGCACTCACCACCGGCCACCTCTTTCGCTCACCTGCGACACTTCTCATCCAAGAGCTCGGTGCACAGTTTTCACTGGCTTTGTGCTCTCTTGGACGCGCATTCATCACTTATATTTTACCTTTCATCTATTTTCCCAGCATAGCGTCGAGTGTGTTAAGAGAGTTGCCTCTCACGGCAAAAGACTTCCGATAAACTCCCAAGTCACTGGCAATATTGCGATTCCATCAGTAAAGTATGAGAATCGTTAACTACGTTTTTTTCGAGGGATGACAATCACTCGTAATTTCAGTAGAAATACGACAGACATTCATCACCGTGGAAGGATGGCGAACTCTCCATGGTGCAGACCACACCGATACGTCAAGGACGGTTAGCAACTCGTGACACGTCTACCTAGAAGCCAGCGTCGAGAACAACTTCTCACCATCGCTGCTCAACATTTTGGAATCAACGGCTACGTCAGATCCTCTATGGACGCCATTGCCAAGGAAGCCGCAATTTCCAAGCCAGTTCTCTATCAGCACTTCGAGGGCAAAGAAGACATCTACCGCGCCATCTTCAATGACCATCTCAAAATGCTCGGCGAGAAACTCACCCAAGCTTTCGACGAAGAAAGCGACTCAGAGCGACAGTGCGTTTACAAGTGCGTTGCCGCAGCCTTTGAATTCGCCTCGCGCCCTGATCGTCCATTCCGAGTCATTCTGGACCGTTCGACTCCTCTGGAGGGTGAGCTCGACCGAGTCCGTCGGGAGTTTCTCGGAAAGATCACCGACAAAATCCACACCTTACTGGTTGACGACTCCCATCTCACCGACCAGCAGACCAGACTTGTCTCTTCCATGGTCACGATTACCGTGATTAGCGCAGCCCACGGTTGGACCTATATGTCCAAGGATCAGCAACAGACCGAGGAACTGGGCCCGAACCAGACCGCCGAGATCGTGACCGACATGTTGCGTGAGGGCATTTCTGTGTTTCGGAACTGACAATTACGCCACTGGCCGAAGCCCGCGGCAGACAGGGCTGAGAGCGCACGGAGCCGAGGGCATCTCCGCTAAGCTGGGTTCCCGAAACAACACTAACCGCGTTCACGGCTTGTGAAGGAGAGACATGGAAATTCGTATCGGTGTTCAACACGTCACCCGTGAAATTGTGTTCAAGACAGATTTGCCGGCTGAGAAAGTGGTCGAGCAAGTCCAAACCGCCATCAAGGATGGAGGTATGGTTCAGATCGACGATATTAAGGGTCGTACGATCCTGGTCCCCGGCAATGTTGTAGGCTATGTCGAGGTAGGAGACACCACGTCTGGCCCGGTCGGTTTTGTCGCCAGCTAGACTCGACCATTCCTCACTACGACACCACGTCCCCGGTGTCATTGACGCCCCTGGATGACCGGTCGTCTGCGATAGAACGCTACCGCTTAATACAGCTCAGAAGACTAAACCGCGATCGGCTCCACTTTTTTGTCCATTGTGTTGACCCGCTCGTATAGTCCTCGATTCAGTGGCACCCTACAATCCGACTGACACATACCTTGGGTTGTGGGGTACCACGAGAAAGTTCATCTCAGATGTCAGATTCTCTTCACCAACAGCCCGGTGTAAACCAGGCCGATCCGGACGACCAACTCGTGTCCGACACCTCGCCGCATGGGTCTACCTCAGACAAGACGTTCGCAGATTTCGGCCTGCGCGACGATATGGTCCAGGCCCTCGTTGCCAAGGGGATCGTTTCCCCATTCCCTATTCAGGCCATGACTCTGCCGATTGCTTTGGCAGGCCAGGATATCATCGGTCAAGCTAAGACCGGTACCGGTAAAACGTTGGGATTTGGTCTTCCGGTCCTGGAGCGTGTCATTGGCCCCGATGAGCCTGGTAGCGACTCTCTGCCCTCCCCCGGTGCTCCCCAGGCTCTGGTGATCGTGCCGACTCGCGAACTGGCGACCCAGGTCGGTGAGGACCTCGGATTGGCGGCCTCACGTCGTAGCGTGCGGGTGACGACCATTTACGGTGGTCGAGCTTATGAACCACAAGTTGAAGAACTCAATCGCGGTACAGAAGTCGTTGTTGGAACCCCGGGACGACTCATCGACTTGATGCGTCAGCGTCACCTGAGCTTCGACCATGTGCAGACCGTCGTTCTGGATGAAGCCGACGAAATGCTTGACTTGGGTTTCTTGCCGGATGTTGAAACCTTGTTGCAGGCCGTTCCAAATAAGCGTCAGACCATGCTGTTCTCGGCCACCATGCCGGGTCCGGTGGTGGCGATGGCCCGCCGGTTCATGACGCACCCCACTCATATTCGTGCCGAAGATCCTGACGACACTCAGGCCACCAAAAAGGACATCCGTCAGCTGATCTACCGTGCTCACCATCTGGACAAAGATGAGCTGATCGCGCGGGTACTACAGGCCAGGGAGCGAGGTCGCACGATTATCTTTACTCGTACCAAGCGCGCAGCAGCACGGTTGACCGATGAGCTCACCCGGCGCGGCTTTGCAGCTGGTGCGATCCACGGCGACTTGGGACAGGGCGCGCGCGAGCAAGCTTTACGGGCCTTCCGCAATGAGAAAATCGATGTGCTGGTCGCCACCGATGTCGCTGCCCGCGGTATTGACGTCGATGATGTCACCCACGTGATCAACTTCCAGTGTCCCGAAGATGAAAAGACCTATCTACACCGGATCGGTCGGACCGGTCGGGCCGGGCATAAGGGCACTGCGGTGACACTGGTGGACTGGGAAGACATCCCGCAGTGGAAGCTGATTGCCGCTTCGCTAGGCCTAGACCAAACCGAGCCCATTGAGACCTACTCCGCCTCCCCCCACCTGTTCGAAGACTTGGATATCCCAGAGGGAACCAAAGGAAAACTCCCAAAGTCACAACGCACTCACGCTGGTCTCGACGCCGAAGATCGTGAAGATCTTGGTGGTAAGGATTCTCGATCGCGGTCCCGCAATGGTCGACAGCATCGTCGCGGACGCTCCCGGCGTCGTTCGGCTGGACACCAGCAAGACCAGAGCCAAGAACGGTCTTCCTCGTCGAAGCACAAGGCCCAGGCCAAGAAGGCCTCGGGTTCTTCGCGGAGGCGTCAGCGCACTCGCTGGAAGAACGGTAAAGTGGTTTCCTCGAGAAGGAAACAGAGCACAAACCAGCAGAACAACCGCAATTAGTCGGTGTGCCACAGCACCTGGAGTCCTGAGCTCGCTCGAGGCTCCAGCGCTTTAACCGTTTCTACCGCCGTGGTATATTCACCCAACCGGTTGGGTTTACCGTTGCCGTGAAAGTCCGAAGAACCGGTCGTCAACAAACCATATTTCCTGGCCAGCTGACGAAGCTTATCCCGCCCCTTAGCCGAATTATCGCGGTGGTCAACTTCAACGCCGTCTAGGCCAGCCTCGATCATCTCGGTGAAGGTACGGTCTGATACGGTACGTCCTCGCTTCGCAGCCATCGGGTGTGCGAAGACTGCTACCCCACCTGCTTCTTTAATCAGCTCTACTCCGAGTGCTGGATCAGGAGCATAGTGAGGCACATAGTAGGACGAGTCACTCGATAGCAGGCTGGTAAACGCTGCCGAGCGGTCCGGGACCACGCCGATGTCCACGAGTGCATCGGCGAGATGCGGCCGCCCCACGGTGGCATCGTCGTGGGTATGTTTGAGCACTAACTCCCAGCTCAAGTCCGGATAGTCTCGGGCGATCCGAGCGGTCATTTCTTGGGCTCGAATGATGCGAGCCTCTCGGGCTCGAGCAATTTCAGCTGACAAACCCGCGTGCTGTGGGTCATGCAAATAGCTGAGCACATGAACGCTGATCCCTTCATCGGTCACGCACGATAATTCCATGCCAACCACCAAGCTGATGCTGTGACGCTGCGCGGCTGAGATCGCCTCATCCCATCCTGCCGTGGTGTCGTGATCGGTCAGCGCAAGTCCTTCCAATCCTGCCTCTGCTGCTAAACGCACGACCTCTGCCGGTGGCTGGGTACCATCCGAACAGGTTGAATGCGTGTGCAGATCAAAGGCCATGCTCATAAGTGTAAACGTCATACAACAGACAGGTAACCTCCCCGGCGGGGTGCTGGGGATTCATGAGAGCATGGAACCATGACTGAATCATCCGCTTCTTCTGCACAACATCGTTCTTCGACCTCCCGGGACCAGCTCGACGAGCAACCAGAGCAGGCTCTCTCTCAGCGGGGTGAGAACCGTTCCCGT
This sequence comes from Auritidibacter sp. NML120636, assembly GCF_003185945.1. NCBI lineage: Bacteria > Bacillati > Actinomycetota > Actinomycetes > Micrococcales > Micrococcaceae > Auritidibacter > Auritidibacter sp. NML120636. The sequence continues at coordinate 74,557 of NZ_QHLO01000001.1, read as the reverse complement.
CGCCCAGAGTCCCAGGCATTTAAAGACTTCATGGGCTCCCAATGGGCTCCGGTCGAGCACCCAGAATTCTCCGCCTATGCGGTGGCCTCTTACGCTGCTACACGCCGAAAAGCGGTCTCGGAGCGGTTCCCGGGTGAACGCCTGATCATTCCGGCCGGCGCCCCGAAAGTCCGATCCAATGACACCGACTACCGGTTCCGGCCTCATTCGGCATTTACGCACCTGACCGGACTCGGTATTGACCACGAGCCCGATGCGGCGTTGGTGATGCAACCGGTTGAGCCGGGTACCGGGGACCAAGGGTCCGGGCACGTTTCGACCCTGTATTTCCGTCCCCTGGCTACCCGGGACTCCGAAGAATTCTATGCCAACGCCAAAATCGGCGAGTTTTGGGTGGGACCTCGACCAACCTTGCGTGAATTAGAAGCTCGCACCGGACTGAAGACCAAGAGTCTCGACGAACTGGAATATGCGGTCACCGTCGATGCCGGAGCCGTGGAGATTGGTGGCACCCGGTTGCGCGTGGTGCGTGGCGCTGACCTGAATATGGAGGCTCTGGTTGACACCTCCCGGATCAACACCGGCGTTGATCTAGAAGCCTCCGACCGACTCGACGCCGAGCTCTCCGAATATCTGTCCGAACTCCGCCTGGTCAAAGACGAATGGGAAATCGGGGAACTTCGTGGCTCCGTGGACGCCACGGCCCGAGGTTTTGACGACATTATTCGGGCGCTACCGGCCGCAAAGCAGGTTCAACGGGGCGAGCGGGTTATCGAGACCGCATTTTTTTCTCGAGCTCGGCTCGAGGGGAATGACCTGGGTTATGACACCATTGCCGCTGCCGGCAACAACGCCACCATCCTGCACTGGATTCGGAACACCGGTCCGATTGTCGACGGGCAGTTGTTGCTGGTAGATGCCGGTGTGGAAGCCGAGTCCCTGTACACCGCTGACATCACCCGCACACTACCGATTAATGGACGGTTCTCCGAGCTTCAGGCCCGGGTCTACAACGCTGTGCTGGCAGCTGCCGATGCGGCTTTCGAGATCGTGCGGCCGGGGATCCGATTCCGTGATGTTCACGATCGTGCCACCGAAGTTCTGGCACAGCACCTGGATGCCTGGGGAATTCTTCCGGTCAGTGTTGACGAGGCTGTCTCCTTGTCCGGACAACAGCATCGCCGTTGGATGCCACACGGGACCAGCCACCACCTGGGGTTAGATGTTCACGATTGTGCGCAGGCGCGTCGCGAGCTTTATATGGACGGCGTGCTGGAACCGGGCATGGTGTTCACCATCGAACCGGGCCTGTATTTCAAAAACGAAGATCTGGCCGTTCCCGCAGAATACCGGGGTCTTGGCATTCGGATCGAGGACGATATTCTCGTAACCGACCAGGGCGCCGAGAACCTCAGTGCCACCATTCCACGCACCGTCGACGAGGTGGAAGCTTGGATGGCATCACTGCTGGGAGAAAACAACCGGCAATAGTTCGGTGCAGGGGATAAGCTAGTGATCCTCCTGCGAAGTCTTGCGACGGGGCTCAGGTTGCTCAGATAGGGAGCTCTGGGTTCCGTCGCTGGCCTTTTTCTCTGATGCCTCGGATGACTCGGATGGCTCCGATGGTGCGGATGGATCAGCGCTGGCATCACCATGGGGTTCTGTTTCGCGTCGGGGTTGAGAGGCGTCATCAATCCGGGCACCGAACTGTGGCCGGCCGTCGGGAAGGTCTGGGAACCCGGACCGGGTGGTGGAGGCCTCCGAGGGCTCCTGGACCGGGGTCTGCGCGGTGGTGGGAGAAGAACCGGTCTGGCCACTTGGCGGTGGTGTTTCGGGGGCGGTGGTACCGGTCGAGCCAGGCTGATGGGCCGGTGTCGGACTGGTTGGCATCGGTTGGGGCCCGATGATTTGTTTGGCTTGGTGAGCAACGGCAAAGTCGCACAGCAAGTCGAAACTCACGGCAGCGAATCGGGGTATGTAGTCGTACTTACCAGCACGTCGACGCAGTGCATGCCCGATGACACCAAAGATCACCCACACACCTACGCCCAAAGCAACCGAGGCTAGAATTTGGAATGGGGCTTGGGCTGGCATCAAGGTCGAGATCAACAGCCCGATAAGCAGGCCAAAAAATGCCCCCTGCAAGGCGGCCCTGCCGACCACGGCAGGATATCCTGAACGATTGCGCAAGGACGTCACCAGGCGCACGTCGCGTCCAACAATATGAAAATGATCCACATTAATACCGGCTTCGACCAACCGGTCGACAACCTTCTGCGCATCGTCAAAGTGACGATAATTTCCCAATAATTGTCCCTGGGGCAGACCTTGGCCGAGGGGGTCGGTAAAACCGGCATTCATAGACATAGTTCTATTCTCCCCATTTTTCAGAAGTGAATCCAAGTCAACGCACATTGTTTGGCTGATAGCGTCGAGTCTAGCCTTGACCTACAGTAGAACTATGTCCAGGAACATCAGCGAACTTGAACAGATTGCCCTGGCTCGTTTACGTCACATCGAGGATCCGGAGATTCGCGTCCCCATTACTGATTTGGGGATGGTGTCTGCGGTGACGGCATCTGTGGACGACACTTCCGGTCAGGCACCCGCATCTGAAGAAGTTCCTGCGCATCACCTTCGCGCCGAGATCCTGCTGACCACGCCCGGGTGTCCGATGCAAGACACGCTACGAGACCAGGTCTTCAACGCCCTGGTCTCCTTGCCCGGGGTGAGTAGCGTCGAGGTAGCTCTACGTCCCATGGACAGCACGCAACGCCGAAAACTCGTTGATTCCCTGCGTTCACGCCATTCCTCGAGTTTAACCGCCGCGAGCGCTGGGGATCCCCACCAGCCACTGGTGCTCACCGTAGCTTCGGGCAAAGGTGGAGTCGGTAAGTCAACGGTAACCGCAAATCTGGCCACCGCGTTGAGCAAGTGTGGCTACCGGGTGGGCTTAATTGATGCCGATATTCACGGTTTTTCCATCCCGCGTTTGCTCTCGATCACGACCCGCCCCACTCGCTTGGAAGAGATGATCTTGCCACCGGTGGCTTATGGAGTCAAAACGATTTCGATTGGGATGTTTCTCGACACCGACCAACCGGTGGCTTGGCGGGGACCGATGCTCCACCGTGCCCTGGAACAGTTCATTGGCGATGTCCATTGGGGCCAGCTCGATGTCCTGCTGGTGGACTTACCACCGGGGACGGGAGACATTGCTATTTCAGTTGCACAGCTACTCCCCCAGGCCCAGCTTCTGGTGGTGACCACACCGCAGTATGCTGCTGCCCATATTGCTGCTCGAGCCGGAGAACTAGCCACCAAAACCCATCAGGCGGTAGCCGGAGTCATTGAGAATATGGGGCCGATGACCCTCCCGGATGGCACCGTGATGGACGTTTTTGGAGCCGGCGGTGGCAAACAGGTTGCCCAGCATCTGGCGGAGCATCTGCACGACCCGGTCGAACTCTTAGGGACAATCCCCCTGGACCCAATTCTTCGCACCGATGCTGACCAAGGTCAGCCCACGATCATTTCTCATCCAGACTCTCCCAGCGGAAGGTCGTTACAGATTATCAGCGAGCGCTTGGTCGAAACCGCCCAAATAGGCTCACCCATGATGAGCTGATCAGCTGGATTTCTGGGTAAAGGTACCGTACAAGTGGCGCCCAAGGCCAGCCCCCACCGAAATGATCCCAATAGCACGGTACCCCCGGTGGGTCTTTGATGCCTCGGAATCTACACGCTGAGTCATAGCATACGTCTAAGGGCCGTCACACGGTTGCACGAGATCTCGCACTCATCAGGGGCGACTGACTTCTTCCTCGCGAGAAATCCGTTGCCGCACGTTGAGTCGCTCTAGCTGGGTCACGTGCTGGGGTCCCAGCTCGTCCACGCTGGTAACCTGTAACAATTGCATAGTCCGGGTCAGCTGTTTAGTGAGGATTTCAAGCATCCGGTCCACCCCGGCCTCACCACCGGCCATCAATCCGTACAACCAAGCGCGACCTACCAGTGTGAAGTCGGCGCCTAACGCGATGGAGGCCACGATATCGGCACCGTGCATAATGCCGGTGTCGATCATGATCTCGGTCTGGGCTCCGACCTCACGAGCGACTGTGGGAAGTAGCTCAAAGGGCACGGGGGCACGGTCTAGTTGCCGTCCGCCGTGGTTCGACAACACGATCCCGTCCACCCCGAAGTCGGCAAGCTTTGTGGCTGCTTCGAGGGTCTGTACGCCCTTGACCACCAATTTTCCGGGCCATAGGTCGCGAATTATGCGCAAATCCTCGTCGTTGATCGAGGGATCGAAGATCGTGTCAATCAGTTCGGAAACGGTACCACCGGTCTTGGTGAGGGAGGCAAATTCCAAAGTCGGAGTGGTCAGGAAATCGAACCACCAGTGGTATTTCGGAATCGCGCCAATGACCGTCATCGGAGTCAGCTGAGGTGGAATCGAAAAACCGTTATAGGTGTCGCGTAGCCGCTGACCGGCCACCGGAGTATCAACGGTGAAGAACAGCGTGTCAAAACCACTCGAGTAAGCACGATGGACCAGGTCGTAGGTGGCATCACGATCTTTCATCACATACAGCTGGAACCAGTTCCGCCCGTTGGGAGCCGCTGCTGCCACATCTTCTATCGAGGTGGTGCCCATCGTGGACAGCGAGAAGGGCACTCCACAGCGGGCTGCCGCACGGGCACCGGCAACTTCTCCCTCAGTCTGCATCATGCGTGAGAACCCTGTCGGGGCAATCCCGAACGGATACGCAGATTTCCCACCGGTGATGGTTGTGGAGGTATCGACCTGGGAGACATCACGCAGAATTCCGGGGTGAAATTCAATGTCTTGGAAAGCTTGACGAGCTCGTTGAATGGACACTTCTGATTCTGCGGCACCGTCGGTATAGTCAAATGGTCCTACCGGCGTATTTTTCTTGGCCAACTCGCGCAGATCCCAGATGGTCAGGGCCTTGTCCAAACGGGCTTTCCTGCGGTTAAGCTGCGGCTTCTTGAATTGCATCAGTTCAGCAAGCTCGTTGATCTTAGGTAGCTGACGTTTGACCATGATGTCTTGTCTCCTTCATGGGACGACACAGAAGCCGTCATTCGGGGTGGCAGGACGTGACGTCGAAACCTTTAGGTGGCTTCGTTATCAAAAGGGGTGGACGGATTTTCGTCGGTATCTTCGGGGTTCTGTGCAGAGGCGACGTCTTCGTCAGAGACAGCCGTCAGACCGGTCGCGGTTCCAGACACCTGTGCATGCTGGATCGAGGCTGGTTGATTCTGAGACGACGATTTCTTGCTGGCCGGCGTCTCCAGTTGGGTGCTGGAGGCTCCGAAATCATCGAGGGGTTCTGCTAGCGCTTCACGGATGATGCGCCGGGGATCGTACTGCCGAGGATCATATTTCGCCCAGTCGATATCATTGAAATCGGTTCCGGTCTCTTCTTTGAAGGAGTTTTTAGCCCCCTCTGCCATCTGGCGGAGCTTCCGAATCCAATCTCGTAACGACCGTGTATATTCTGGGATTTTTTCCGGCCCCAACAGCAGAAGCACGAGCACCACCAGAACGAGGAGCTCGCTACCGTTGATACCGAAAAAATTCATTCTCCTAGCCTAGCTCAGTAGCCAAGCATCAGCAGTGTTTGCGGTGTCATTCTGACGACGAAAACATCTGCGTCAGCCCGTCATCGACACGGTCCAGAACAGAGTCATCGGCTCCTTGGGCGTCAGAAACCAGAGAACGCTGGAACACCGCAATAGTTCGAATCATGCCAGATGCCTCAGATTTGGGGGTGTTGGAATCGACCCGGTACAGAGTCTGATCTGTAGCAAACAGCGCTGTCCAGGACTCGTCGGGGTACACGTGGATCACTGCATCTTCGGCGCTGGGTTCCAGCGGGCTGAGTTGATCCGAATCTAATAAGCTCTCATCGACGGCACAGCCAGACACCCCGTCGCGTTCATCGAGCATCTTGCACTGTCGAACCACCGTTTGGTTCTGCGCATCGATACTGTTGTCGCCGGGCTGATCGCTGAGGGCTCCGGGGGAAGTATAGGTTGTCGAAATGGTTGCCCAACGTTCGCCACGGTTGACCACGGTTGGTCCCTGGGTCATATTCAACTGTCCAAGGCGGGGTACTGACCATCCTGTCGTTCGTAGCTCTGGAACAGAGCTGGTTGCCACTCGCCGGCCGATCATGTCTAAAGGCGCACTCGAGCCAGTCATGGCCGAGGCAGCATCATGTTCGCTTTCGGTTAAGGACCAGGTGTCCAGCGCAGAACGACCACCGGTTGTGGCCGTGCTGTACGATAGTGGAGACACCCGCAGATTGTGGGGCAACAGCTCATCATCTGCTACTTCCGTCGAAGCCTGAGTATTCTGTCCGCCCATAAACCACGCCGTCAGTAATATTCCGGAAGCCACTAAACAGATCACTCCCAGCCCGATCACGACTTTCCACCCGGGAACGCCGTCCTGTGTCTTCAGGCGAGCGACATAGTCCTGCGTGGATGTCTCCGGGCTGGAATCCTCGGGTTCAGCCGACTCAACCTCGAAGACAGTTCGTGAGGGATTGACGCGTTCTTGGGTCTTCGCTGCACGTTCAACCACGTCGAGGGCTAAAGCCCGCTCCCGGCACAGCTCGCGACATTGGGGACAATGCGCCAGATGATGTTGCACTTTCGCCTCGGCGTGTGGTGACAGCGCCCCCTCCAGATACGCATCGATGCGCATCGTCGGGTGAACCGTGAAGTGGGTGAGCGTTTTCGACATTTAGGCACGCCTCTTCTTTCTCTGATGAGAAATCGCGGAGTTGGCCATGGGGCTATTCTCGTGCTGAAATCTGAGAAAACTCTGAACTGAGCCGGCCTCATTTCGGATCTCGGTGGCTCGGAGGACAAAGCCCGTACAATAAGGGGGCAGTGTCTTGGGAATCGTCACGTACCTCTCGTCCGATTCATTGACAACACTCACGAGCGAAGCCAAAGGAGTCTCCCCTCATGAAGGCGCTGAGCCCGCATCAGACCGATAAACACGCCAGCTGGGCTTTTGCAGAAGCCCGCCCTGTCGAGGACGAGGTGATGCTCACAGCGCGTGAACGTTCCGAAGAACTCGGAATCCGGGCCGTGACCGAAGGCACCGCCTCGTTGTTGACTGTTCTCGCGGCCACCAAGGCCCCCCGGACGATAGTAGAGCTAGGTACCGGCGCTGGGGTGTCCGGGTTGTCGTTGATGCGTGGAGCACCACGAGGTGCAGTTCTGACCACATTGGATCCCGACGCTGAGGCTCAACGCAGTGCTCGGGAGAGCTTCGTCGCCGATGGGTACGTTCCTTCGCGAACCCGGTTGATTACCGGTCGCGGTCGCACCGTTTTACCCCGGCTATCAACGGGTGCTTATGACCTGGTCTTTATTGATACCGACCCGCTGGTCTTGGGTTTCCATGTAGAACAGTCCGCCCGACTTTTGCGTCCGGGCGGACTATTGGTGATCAACGACGCCTTTGATGGTGATCGCGTGCCACGTCCTGCGGTCCGTGACCAGACCACCGTAGCCTTACGTCAGGCGGGTAAAACACTGGCTGAACAGACCGATGTCTGGTCGCATTCCACGGTGATTCCCACAGGTTCTGGTGTGTTGATCGCAATCCGCGCTGTAGCTACGCAGGGATGAGATGCTGCTACTTCGCCAGGACCTGCTCCAGGGCGTCTTTGAGCGCTTGAGCTTCTTCGTCGTTGAGTTCCACGACGAGACGGCCTCCCCCGTCAGCAGGGATCCGCATCACGAGTTTGCGGGGCTCCCGGGTTACTTCCAATACACCGTCTCCGGTTCGTGGTTTCATCGCTGCCATACAGTCTCAGTTCCCTTCTAGTTTACTACTCACAGCGCTGGCGACTACTGATCCGACTGGGGAGTTGCCGAGCGTTCGTCGGTAACCGGTACAGTTCCACCCAGCTCAATGATCTTACGGTCGCGTTCGGCCAGAGCCTCAGTTAGTCGATCCAGCACCTGGTCCACTTGATCTGCCCGATATCCTCGCAACGCCGTCGAAAAACGTATCTGGTCAATGTCGTCGGGACGGAGCCGATCAGCCGGCGGGACTAACACCGGTGGAAGGGCCCGCTCGGGTTCGGCCAACGGGCGAACCAGATGGCGAACCTGCGGCTTGGCCAGCGCCAACGCAATCGCAGCAACGGCCACGACCCCCAGTGCAAGGATTTCAATCAAGAACAGATTTACGCCCATGTTCCTAGTATCTCATGAACTCCCCTTGGATATCGCTACCTGATTGTGGGCACGGAGCTGTTCTCGAACTTCATCGACGGTGTCCACTACGCAGAAGAGGTCCAGATCAGTGGGGTCGATCGTTCCCGATCCCACAAGTTGATGCTCCATCCACTCCACCAATGATCCCCAGAATTCGCGTCCCACTAACACGACGGGAAACGCCCTGACCTTTCCGGTTTGAACCAACGTGAGCGCTTCAAAGAGCTCGTCAAGGGTCCCCATTCCGCCCGGTAGCACCACGAATCCCCGGGAATACTTCAAAAACATCAACTTGCGGACGAAGAAATATCGGAAGTTGATCCCAAGGCTCAAGTACTGGTTGAGCCCCTGTTCCCGGGGCAATTCAATGCCGAGCCCGATGGAATCCCCCTCGGCCTGCCAAGCGCCCCGGTTGGCTGCTTCCATCACGCCAGGTCCCCCACCGGTGATCACGGCGTAGCCTTCTTGCACCAGCATCTGGCCGATCTCCATTCCCAACTCATACCCGAGGCTACCTTCGGAGAGGCGAGCGGAGCCAAAGACCGAAATAGCAGGGCCGGTTCCCGCCAACGCCCCGAAACCTTCAACCAGCTCTCCCTGCATACGCAAGACGCGCCAGGCGTCTGAGGACGGCGGATCGATGCTATGCCTGTGGGACGATTTGGCTCCCTCGGATTCGAATAACAACTCGTCAAACGTCGGTTCGTCTCGTCGTTGGTGCCCTAACACCTGGGGGCCACGGCGAACCCGTTGCTGGGACAGTTCATCGTCGGCAGATCCTCGGGAAGAGCAAGTAGTCATGACTGCCACTTTAGCGAGATCTGACATACTTTAACCGTGCCTTTTGATCCGTCCTCATTGAGCCTGCCAACCTCTCAGCCGATGTTACGCTCACCCCACCCTGCTATGTCCTCAGCACAGGCGCTGGCTGCGCTTGGGTCGCTTCTGGCGCTCGTGCTAACTGGTTGTGGCGATCCCGAAGAACCGCTGACTCCAGGCCCAGCCCCAGAGGACAGCGTGGTAGTGGCTGTGGGAGTCGACGCGCCCGGCTTGAGCTCGGGGACAGAGCCATCTAATGTCACCGGTTCCGAAGCGGATTTAGCCTCCCGGTTGGTCACTGAGAAACAGGTCGTGGACGACGAATCAGAACTGTCGTGGGCTCGCTTAGCCCACGCCACCAGCCAGCAGGCTACCTCCATGCTCACCACCGGCGAGGCGGATCTGGTCATCGCGCGCCAACGAGTTCCTGACACCAGCGATGGCGTCCAGTGGGCTGGCCCTTACGCCACGATCTCACCAGCATTAATCACCGCGTCTCAGCCAGTGCCCAACGATAACGCGACACCAACTGCCACGAGCTCTTCCAAGGAATCGGAGCAACTGATTGGTCCGGTCACGATTTCAGATCTGTCCGATCTCAATGACGCCAGTGTGTGTATTGTGGCAGGATCAAGCGCTGACATTGATGATCACCCCGGTCGCGAAATCACGGTCCAGAATACCTACGGTGAGTGCGCCGCCGGGTTGGAATCGGGTCGATACGACGCCGTGGCCGGGGACGACCTGGCCTTGGCTGGCCTGTTTTCTGAGGATGCACTTCCTGCCGAAGCCTATTTTTATTCCTGGGACGAACTGCTCGAGGCCTCGCAGAGCGCTGGAAACGAGGATCCTGTGGATGCACTTCCCGACGAGTTGACTGAGTCGTCGTTCTATTGGGTCGGATTCGCACCGGAGACCACCGGCTGTATCGCAACCACCCAGGCAATCAGTCAGGATCTGACCGACGGAGAGCTCGAATCACTCCTCGACCACTCCGGGTTCCCTGGTGGTTACACTCTCCAACTACCTCAGGCCACTGATATCACCACCGAATACTGCTCAGAAACACCCGATGAGGATGAGCAGAAGTAGCCACGGTCCAACGCGGCTATTGTTCTAGATACACTTCAGGCCGTGCCCTTGACCCGCCATCGAAGTGGGCTACCAAGGAACACGGCCTGAAACAACGCGTCTACCCCTGCGGGACGGTCGCTCCTTACGGAATAACCAGGGTCTGGCCCGGGTAGATCAGCTCCGGATCAGCGATAGTTCCGGAGTTAGCCTGGTAGATGGCTTCCCAACCGCCAGACACCTGGTGTCGCTGTGCGATCTTGCCCAGAGTGTCACCGGCCTGCACGGTGTAGTTTGCCGAACCGGCTGCGTGCTGAGGACCGGAACCAGCCTTTGCGGAGCTGGACGGAGCATCGTAGCCGGTGGACTGGTTAGCGTGCTTGCCAGTCGAAGCCTGCTGGGGCTGCTGCTGAGCCTGCTGAGGCTGTTGCTGAGCCTGCTGCGACTGCTGAGCCTGCTGCTCGGCCTGCTGGGACTGCTGCTGAGTCTGCTGTTGCGAAGAGCTCTGGTTGGACTCGGTCTCGCTGGTAGCCTGACGTGGCTCGGCCTCGCCGGAGGCGCCAATCTTGGCGGAGCAAGCTGGCCATGCACCCCAGCCCTGGCCCTCCAGGACGTTTTCTGCGACGCGGATCTGCTCGGAACGGCTAGCATCAGCCGGGTTACCAGAACCGCCATAGGCTTGCCAGGTGTTCGGGTTGAACTGCAGACCACCGTAGTAGCCGTTGCCGGTGTTGGTGGACCAGTTACCACCGGACTCGCACTCGGCCAGGGCATCCCAGGTTGAATCCGGGGCTGCGGAGGCCGTATCGATCGTACCCAGCAACGGAGCGGCTAGAGCTGCTGCGGCCAGAACGGAGGTCGCAGCGAACTTACCGCGACGCTTCTTCGGCTGGGTAGCGACACGATTCTCAGTAGTGGTGTTCACGGTCTTTGTTTCCTTCCTGCGCCATTTGGCGTTGGGTCTAGGTCTGTTCGAGCACGTGCCTCGAGACGCGGTGTCCTCGCGGCGGACAAGACGTGAACACGGCGGTTCCACCGGCTTGCCCTGTTGTGCTGAACTCGAATGGCCACACTACATGCGATCTAGTCGTTATCAAAATGTGACAATCCACCCCCACCTGCCAAGTTCAGGTAATTCACATAATGCCTTGTGATCGGCTGTCTTCAGCGGATACTCAGCGACTCAGATAGCCAAAATCGAGCCGAATGTGACCAGTTTGTTACACATTCCCTGAGAAAAAGGGGGTCAAATCACAGAAAAATATACCCGGATGCTCAGCATATTTTGATGGTCTACTCAGTTTCGGGATGTCCTAGCCCACGGTGAGATGTGACCGATAACATACAGCCCGGATTAACGAGTAAGCCCCGACTGTCCGGTGCGGTCGAGGCACGGGACAGTCGGGGCCTGACAAAGTATCGCGGAAGATGCCCCTAGGCGCCCGGGTAATGGCGCTCGTCTTCGCCCACGTAGATCTGACGTGGGCGACCGATGCGCTTGACCGGATCCTGCATCATTTCACGCCACTGGGCGATCCAGCCGGGCAAGCGACCTAGCGCAAACAGAACAGTAAACATCCGCTCTGGGAAGCCCATAGCTTTGTAGATCAGACCGGTGTAGAAGTCCACGTTGGGATACAGCTTGCGCTCGATGAAGTAGTCATCAGCCAGGGCCTTTTCTTCCAGGCGCATGGCAATGTCGAGCAACTCGTCATTACCGCCCAGCTTAGACAAGATCTTCTCGGCGGTGGACTTTACGATACGGGCACGCGGGTCGTAGTTCTTGTAGACACGGTGACCGAAGCCCATCAAACGGACGCCGTCTTCTTTGTTCTTGACCTTTTCCATGAACTGCTCAGGGGTAGCCCCAGATGCTTGGATCTCACGCAGCATGTTCAGCACTGCTTCGTTAGCACCCCCGTGCAACGGGCCGAACAGGGCGTTAATACCTGCCGAGACCGAAGCGAAGATATTGGCATTGGCCGAGCCGACCAAACGTACGGTGGAGGTCGAACAGTTTTGCTCGTGATCAGCGTGCAGGATCAAGAGCATGTCCAGAGCGTCGGTCATATCCTGGTCCAGCTCGTAGGGCTCAGCCGGAACGCCAAAGCATAGTCGGAGGAAGTTCTCCACGTAGTTTAGCGAGTTATCCGGGTAGAGCATCGGCTGGCCAATCGCCTTTTTATAGGCGTAAGAGGCAATCACCGGAACTTTCGACATCAAGCGGATGGTGGAGATGTGGACCTGTTCCTCGTCGAAGGGATCCAGTGAATCAGCATAGAAGGTGGACAGTGCTGAAACAGCCGAGGACAGCACGGCCATCGGATGAGCGTCCCGCGGGAAGCCGGAGAAGAAATCCTTGATGTCTTCGTGCAACATCGTATGACGGCGAATATTGTCGTCCCAGGCCTGCAATTGGCTGGCTGAGGGCAGTTCGCCGTAGATCAACAGGTACGAGACTTCCAAAAACGAGGAGTGCTTGGCTAGTTCCTCGATCGGATAGCCCCGGTAGCGCAAAATTCCGTTGTCACCATCGATATAGGTGATCTCTGAGCGGGTATTTGCGGTGTTCATGAATCCAGGATCGTAGGTGACGGTCCCGGTTTCTTTGAGCAACGGTGCGATGTTGATGCCGTTGTTTCCGACGGTCGCCTTCTCGAGGTTGAGCTCGAGGTTGTCAGCGCCGAGATTCAGCGTGGCTTGATCATTCCCACTCATTGGTGCTTCTCCCTCATCAGGTGTGTTTGAGGATCACGATGTGCCACAGACATTGTTGGGCACGACACATTCAACATGTATAACTTACCAACAATGGGTAGAAAATAACGATTCTTACTCCGTCATCTAGGTCATCTTGACCGAGTTCGACAGCCGGAGTCCTAAAGGCCCACGCTGATACGGTGAGCTGCGACCGCCACCACGTCGTCCGGGGCGGTGATCGACAACCGCACGTACCCATTGCCAGCCTCAGAATAAAAGACTCCTGGCCCGGTGACGATACCGGCATCAGCGAAGCGTCGCACTAAGTCCCAAGAATCTTGCGAGGTCGCCGAATCCGCGGTTCGTCCCGGTTGGCACACCCAGAGGTACAGCCCGGCTTCGGAGCCGTGAACCTCCAACCCAGCCTGGCGCAGAGCCGACATCAGCTGACCGCGACGGGTTCGATAGCGGGCCTTTTGCACCGCCACGTGTTCGTCGTCGTTCAAGGCCGCCACCATGGCGGCTTGCAGTGGGCCGGGCACGACCATTCCGGCATGCTTGCGAATATTGATCAGCTCAGCGATCAGCGTGGGGTCCCCGGCAATGAAGGCTGCTCGGTAGCCGGCCATGTTGGACTGCTTTGATAAGGAATACACGCTCAAAACCCCACGGAGATCACCTTGTGTCACAACGGGGTCGAGAATGGAGGGAACGCGATGATCTTCCCAGTGGTCCCAGCCCAGTTCGGCGTAGCACTCATCGTTGGCGATCACTGCGCCGAGCTGGCGGGCGTGGTCTACGGTGCGGGACAGCTGGTCGCGGTCCAGAACGTCCCCGGTGGGGTTGGCTGGAGAATTTAGCCAGACCAGTTTCACCCGCGCTGCGGTCTCAGCGTCCACCGTTGCGAGGTCGTCGGTGGGGATGGAGACTGCTCCAGCCAGTCGTGCACCGATGTCATAAGTCGGATAGGAGATCCGAGGGCGGACCACGACATCACCGGGCCCTAGTCCTAACATCAAGGGTAGCCAGGCCACTAGTTCCTTGGACCCAACGGTCGCCGCGGTGTGTTCGGGACCAAGCTCTGGAACGTTGCGGCGTCGGGCGTACCACTCAGCAATAGCTCGACGCAGGTGGTCGTCTCCGCCAGCAACGGGGTATCCAGGCCAGTTACTGGCCTGCACCAGCGCCTGCTGGATAAAGTCCGGGACTGGATCGACTGGGGAGCCGATCGACAGATCGCAGACGCCGTCAGGATGTTGTTCTGCCCGCTGCCGATAGGGCGTGAGTTCTTCCCAAGGATAAACCGGAAGTTTGACCATCTGTGGCTTCTTTAGGCTTGGGGCGGAAGTGCCGCGATAAGGGGGTGATCTTTCGGGATGACTCCCATTTTGGCAGCACCTCCGGGCGAGCCGAGATCGTCAAAGAATTCTACGTTGGCGTCGTAATAGTCTTCCCATTCTTCGGGAAGATCATCTTCGTAGTAGATGGCCTCGACCGGGCATACTGGCTCACACGCCCCACAGTCCACACACTCGTCTGGGTGAATGTAGAGGCTCCGTTCACCTTCGTAAATGCAGTCGACGGGGCACTCATCGATGCAGGCACGGTCCTTCACATCGACGCATGGCAACGCGATGACGTAAGTCATGAATCATCCTTCGGGAACCTGAGCGGAGCGAAGATCAGCGACAACGTGTCCTCGCTCGAAGGGGTGTGTCGACAACCCAGTCTAATGCTGTTGTGGCCGATGAGCCCCGTGTGAAGCCGAGGTGTCAGGGCTGGTACTGGAGCATGGCTCGGACTCATGCTGGGCTGTTGACTGCTGTGTTTTTGCCCCACGTGGGGAGAACAATTGCACCCGCAGGATCACCATGGTCACCACGCCAACAACCGGAATACCAAGCAACCACGCGGCTTCAGCAATCACTTCCACCGGCATCATCTGCCAGGCTAGGGCCGAAACCGGCACCGAGAACACATCTGCCCCGGGCCAAAAGGCCATCAGGCAGGCCATCCCGTAGCTGGCCAGGATGGTCACTGCCGATGCCCAAAGCCGATCAGTAAGACTCGTCAGCCAGAAAGCAGCCAGCACCACCAGACCCAGGGCAAGTACCACGCCCCACGGCAGGGCAACGGACCCAATCCAGACCACGTTGAAGTGCACGACATTGCCGAGGAACCCTACAAGCGCTCCGAGACAGACCGCACCCACAGCGGTCACGATGGGCTGGCGGAGACTGGGACGATCTCGATCGGTTTCGCCTGCGACCGGCGGTGCCGGTGGGTTCTCTTCGGGTGGAAAAACGGTCATGAACTGAATGCGTCCTGGGTGTGGTGTGGTTTAGTCTTTGGCCCGCTGGCGAGCGCGGAAGATCTTGATGCGCTCATGGGCATCCAGCACGACCTTCCGAATACGAATGTCTTCGGGCGTGACCTCCACGCATTCATCTTCACGCGCGAATTCCAGGGACTCTTCCAAGGTTAAGGTGGCCGGCGGTGTCAGCCCTTCAAAGGATTCCGCCGAGGCAGCACGCATATTGGTCTGTTTCTTTTCCTTAGTGATATTGACATCCATGTCTTCATTGCGGGAGTTTTCTCCGACGATCATGCCTTCGTAGACGTCCGCACCGGGCTGGACGAAGAAGGTGCCTCGTTCTTGTAGATTGATCATGGCGAACGGGGTGGCCACCCCACTACGGTCGGCAACCATCGACCCCGAGGAGCGGTAGCTAATGTCTCCGGCCCAGGGCGCATAACCGTCGGAATACGAGGAGGCGATACCGGCACCATGGGTGTCAGTCAGGAACCGAGTGCGGAATCCGATCAGACCGCGGGCGGGGACGGTAAATTCCATGCGCATCCAGCCGGTGCCGTTATTCGTCATCTCCTGCATAATGCCCTTGCGCGAGGCCATCAACTGGGTTACCGCGCCCATGAACTCTTCGGGGATATCGATCGTCATCCGTTCAATCGGCTCGTGCATCGTGCCGTCAATGGTCTTGGTCACCACCTGGGGCTTACCCACCGTGAGCTCAAAGCCTTCACGACGCATCTGCTCTACGAGGACGGCCAGTGCCAGTTCCCCACGGCCCTGCACCTCCCAGGTGTCGGGACGGTCGGTGGGGAGCACGCGTAGGGAGACGTTACCGATCAGCTCGCGGTCTAGACGGTCCTTAATCTGTCGGGCCGTGACCTTCGCGCCTTTGACCCGTCCGGCCAACGGGGAGGTGTTGATACCGATGGTCATCGAAATCGCCGGCTCATCGATGGTGATCTGTGGTAGCGGCTTGGGGTGATCCAGATCAGTGAGCGTATCACCAATCATAATGTCCTCAATACCAGCCACGGCCACGATCTCACCGGGTCCGGCTTCCTCGGCAGCGACACGTTGCAATCCCTTGGTGGCCAATAGTTCGGTGATCTTCACGGTTTGTGAACCACCCTGGTACGCCCAGGTGACCTGTTGGTTTTTGCGCAGGGTGCCATTGAAGACGCGCAACAGCGCCAACCGGCCCAAGAAGGGCGAGGAGTCGAGGTTGGTCACGTGCGCCTGCAGGACTTCGTCCTCGTGGTAGGTCGGGGCCGGGATGCGCTTCATGATGGTGTCGAACAGCGGCTCAAGGTCTTCGCTATCCGGCAAGTCGCCGTCGGCTGGCTGATTCAGCGAGGCGCGACCGGCTTTACCCGAGGCATAGACCACCGGCACGTCCAAGACCGCATCCAAGTCGATTTCACGCTCTTCGGCAATATCGGAGGCCAGCCCCAACAGCAGGTCCATCGATTCGGAAACCACACCGTCGATACGCGCATCGCCACGGTCAGTCTTATTGACCACCAGGATCACCGGCAGGTTGGCTTCCAGCGCTTTGCGCAGGACGAAACGGGTCTGCGGTAGCGGGCCTTCCGAGGCGTCCACGAGCAATACCACACCATCGACCATCGACAGCCCACGTTCTACTTCGCCACCGAAATCGGCGTGGCCGGGAGTATCAATGACGTTAATGGTCACGGTCTCAGCGGTCGCTGAGGGGCCTGAGTAGAACACAGTGGTGTTCTTGGCCAGAATCGTAATGCCTTTTTCGCGCTCCAGCTCCCCGGAATCCATCACGCGATCTTCGGTCTCTCCGTGTTCATCAAACGCCCCGGTCTGGCGCAACATGGCATCAACCAGAGTGGTTTTACCGTGGTCAACGTGGGCAACGATGGCAACATTTCGGAGGTCTTCGCGGTGAGCTAGGGTCATCAGCGGGTTATTCCTTCACAGTGGAAAGTCAGTAAAATTTGGCCACAACAGCCGTGCAAATTTTATCAGGTCTGCCCCGAAGGCCGGTTCGCCCTGTCCATGATACGGGAGAGCACCGAGACTACCAGTGCTGGTGCCACAACGCCTCGCTACAGAGGGAATCCGCTATGACGACACCTTCCACGACCTCGAGTTCCCCCGGTACTTTTGACCACGGTGCGGGCAAGATCGTGCCCTTGAGCCTGGGGGCAATGGTGGGGTTCATGATTCTCCTCGCGCTGAATCTTCGAACCTCCGCTACCGCCGTGGGACCGGTTCTCAACGATATTGCCGAGTCGGTGGAGCTCAGCGCGGTGGGCGCCGGCGTGTTAACCTCGCTACCGGGACTGTGCTTCGGTGCACTGGGTTTCGTTGCCGTCCGGTTCGCCCAACAATTCGGGCTCACCGGAGGTTTGACCATGGGGTGTGGACTGATCTTGATCGGCGGACTGGCCCGAGCGCTTACCGGGAACGCCTGGTTGTTCCTCTTCTGTACCGTTGTGGCCTTGTCCGGGATTGCAATCGGCAATGTGCTGGCGCCAGCCTGGATCAAAACCCACGCCGGCACCGCCACGGTGGGCTTAATGGGCACCTACTCTGCCGTGGTCACTGCCTCGGGAGCACTCGGCTCACTGACGGCAGTCCCCTTAGCACAGAGCCTGGGAGCAGCGCTGGAGATCACCGGATGGCGTGCAACCCTGGGATTCTGGGCTGTAGCAGCCATCGTGCCGGGGATCATGGGCATCCTCCTGTGGGTGCACACGGGTCGGGATCGGCCTCGGGCGGTCACCCCATCCGCTACCTCCGTGAAGATCTACCGCAGCCCCCTGGCGTGGGCCATGACCGGGTTCTTCGCGTTCCAATCCATGAACGCTTATGTGCAATTCGGGTGGCTCCCACAGATCTATCAGGACGCCGGGGTCTCTCCCGCTGTTTCCGGAGCCTTGGTCTCGATCATGTCCGCCGTGCCTATCATTGGCGGGTTCGTCATGCCGTGGATCATTTCCCGGAGCAAGAACATCAGTGGCTGGATCATCGCTCTCGGGCTCAGTACCGCAACAGGATATCTTGGGCTCTTAATCGATCCAGCCGGCGGCGCCTGGATCTGGGCGATATTCTTCGGTTTCGGTGGCTGGGCCTTCCCCACCGCCATCGCGCGACTTTCCGACTTCGTCCAACCCATCGGCTATATGATTGCCGCCACCGGACCGGTGAGCATCGGGGCTCTTTTTTCCGCGACGGGCTCCTGGACAACGCCCTTAATCGTGATGATGGCCACTATCATGGTGCTCCTGATCTGCGGGTTCTTCGTCGCCCGAAAAACAACTATCGAATCTCAATTATCGAGGCTTGATATCGTCACCACAAAATCATAAACAGCGTCGGCACATTCTTCACCTTGATCGATTCACGACCTACCAACACGTATTACATCTACCGTTTACCTCCTGGTGATCCCATAGTTAACTCCGTTCCTCACACTGTGTAGCTGGCGTGCGAATGCGCCAATTACTCACACCGTACGGGGAAGGCAGGAATGTCCACAGTACGCGTCCGGGATCCGGAACAAACAGCGTTATCGCAGGATTCCGACCAAGACGAACTGGCAACAGAACGACGCAAAGCCAGGCGTAAACGACTGTCCAAGAACTGGACCTTCTTTCTCCTCTTCGCTGGCCCAAATATCCTGCTGATCTTGGCTTTTATTTATTATCCGTTGATCAGCAATATGTATTACTCCACCTTGGACTGGCGTTTGGGCTCCAGCACCGCGACGCAGATCGGGCTCGATAACTACGTTCGTTTCTTCACCTCTGATGACGGCCTCGAGGTCTGGCGGGTCACCGCGATCTTCACACTCGGAACAGTGGCCGGGTCCATGATTCTGGGCTTGCTCATCGCCCTGGTGCTCAACAAAAAGATTCCCGGACGCACTGTCGCCCGCACCGCGGTGTTTTCGCCCTATGTTCTTTCTGGCGTGGGTGTCGCCCTGGTCTGGAATTTCATCTTCAACCCAGAGCGCGGCGCACTGAGCCACATTCTCGACTGGTTCGGCCTGGACTCGCCGCAATGGTATTTGGATGAAGACTGGGCACTGTTGATGGTCATCATCGTCTATGTCTGGAAGAACCTGGGTTTCTGCGCCGTGGTGTTTCTCGCCGGTCTGCAATCAATCCCCCAAGACCTTATCGAAGCCGCTACTATCGACCGCGCCGGTCCGATTCGCCGGTTCTTCTCTGTCACGCTGCCGTTGCTCACCCCCACCGTGTTCTTCTTATTGGTCACCAACATCATCTTCTCGATGACGAATGCCTTCGACATCCTGCGGACCATGACACCCACCGGGCACGGAACGAACACGATTATTTTTGAGGTTTATTTGCAGTCCTTCGGCGCCTATCAGCGCGCCGGCTACTCTGCCGCCATCGCGGTGGTCCTGTTCTTCACGCTGTTCTTGATCACCGTGATTCAGATGCGGTTCGTCGAGCGAAAGGTGCACTACCAGTGAACCAAGAAACCGACACGATGAGTTGGCGCAAAGCCTTTGCCCCTCGTCATCTCGCCGACACCCTGCTGACCGGTTACCTGCCGTTGCTTATTGCCTTCTTGATCATTGTGCTCCCGCTGGCCTGGATGGTCTCTTCTAGTTTCAAACCACCCGCGGAGATCATTACCGCCGATCCCACCGTTCTTCCCCAAGACCCGACCCTGGACAACTACAGCACGGTGGCCGATCGCGTCCCGCTATTGACAGTGCTACGCAACAGTGTGATTGTCACCGCGATCGGCGCTGCGATCAAAGTCATTTTGGCGATTACGACCGCATACGCTCTGGTCTTCATCCGGGTCCCGGGTGCAAATCTGATCTTCCTCGGTATGCTGGTCGCCCTGATGGTGCCACCAGAAGTCTCGATGTTACCAAACTATTTGACCATCACGAGCCTCGGTGGCCGGGATACCCTGTGGGGAATTATCTTGCCCGGCTTGGGCACGGCCTTTGGGACGTTCCTGTTACGCCAAAACTTCAAGGCGCTACCGAAGGAACTCTTTGAAGCCGCAGAACTCGACGGTGCCGGGCACCTACGCAAGCTGGTGCAAATCGCCGTGCCTGTCTCCCTACCTGCCATTGCGACAGTCACACTGGTCACCGTGGTCAACGAATGGAACAACTTCCTGTGGCCGCTGATCATCGTTGACACCCCCGAGAAAATGACCCTGCCGGTGGGGCTCAACCTGTTGCAGTCAATCGAAAATTCCCCCGGATCCTACGGCATCCTGATGGCCGGAGCTGTGCTGGTTATCGTTCCGATGCTACTGATCTTCGCCGCGCTCCAACGCTATATCGTTGCCGGGCTGACCCAGGGCGCGGTCAAATAGTCATCCTCACCCCTACCCACTAAAGGAGAGAATACCCATGAAGACCCCTCGATCCCCCCGAGTCCTCAGCGGTGTTGCCGCCCTGAGCATCTGCGCCCTGGCGCTGACCGCATGCGGTCCCGACACCTCCGGAGACGGACCGGAAGAACCCAGCGACATCGATTGGTCCAGCATCGAACCAGCCGATGAGATCACCTTTGCGTCCAACCACCCCGGTGCTTCCGTCGACATCGAAGAAAGCATGATTGAGGCTTTCACGGAGGAAACTGGCATTGAGGTCAACTTGATCAATTCCGGCGGTAACTACGAAGAAACCTCGCAGTGGTATCAGACTGGTGGTAGCGATACCGCCGACGTCGTGGTGCTCTCAGACGCCACCTGGTTCCCGAACTACCTCAACGATTCGCTGTTGCCGCTGGATGATGTACTGGAAGCAGCCGAAGTCGATACCGATACCTATGTGGAAGCCCTTTACGAGGACTACAACTACGAGGGTTCCCACTATGGTGTGCCCTACGCTCGCTCCACCCCGCTGTTCTACTACAACGCTGACCATTACGAAGAGGCCGGCATCGAGGAAGTTCCTGAGACCTGGGAGGAAGTCGCCGAGGTTTCCGAGAAGCTCATGGAAGCTGATGTCGCCGATTCCGCTTTCGTCTACCCGCCTCAGCCAGAGTACCCGGCGTGGACCATGGCTAACCTCGTGTGGGGTTATGGTGGCGCTTGGTCAGAGGAATGGGACTTCGAGATCATGTCCTCTGACGCTAACGTTGAGGCTCTCGAATTTGCTCAAGAATCAACCAGTGATTGGGCCTCGGTGGCATCGGGAGACCAGGCCGATGATTTCAGCGCCGGTGTGTCTAGCCAGATGATCCAATCCACTGGTTCCCTGGGTGGTGTCCTGGAGAGCGCTGACTTCGAAGTTGGCGTTGCCTTCCTCCCTTCGGGTCCGGAAGCAGAAGGTGAAACCCCCACCGGTGGTGCCGGCCTGATGATTTCGGCTTCGTCCACCCCGGAAGAGCAACTGGCAGCAGCTAAGTTCTTGGGCTTTGTCACCAACTCGGAGAATACCGCCGAATTTTCGGCCGGAACCGGTTACGTTCCGGTGCGCACCGATGCTGAGATGAGCGACGTCTATGATGAAACTCCCGAATTTGAGACGGCTGTTGACCAGCTTGAGCGCGCTCGCGTTCAGGACTATTCTCGCGTGTTCTTGCCCGGTGGCGACCTGGCTATCAGTGGCGCCTTGCAGGAGATTTTGACCAACGACGACGTCGATGTCCGCGACAGGCTCGAGAGCCTGCAGGAGGAGCTCGAGGGCCTGTACGAAACCGAGATCGCCGACGATATCGAGAACTGATCCGGACCGAGAGTCCGCGTTCTGCTTCACTATCCCACTCACCGGGGTCATCCTGGCCCATTCAGGATGGCCCCGGTATAGCCCTCAAGGAGCCACCTACTTATGGCATCAGTGACTTATGACCACGCCAGCCGGATCTACTCTGCCGGATCCCGTCCGGCCATCAATCAGCTCGACCTGGCCATCGACGATGGTGAATTTCTCGTCTTGGTGGGCCCCTCAGGGTGTGGCAAGTCAACTGCACTCCGGATGCTGGCCGGTTTGGAAGACGTTGACGAGGGGCGCATTCTCATCGGTGGCGAGGACGTCTCGCACCAAGACGCTAAGGCACGCGACATTGCCATGGTGTTTCAGAACTATGCTTTGTATCCTCACATGACCGTGGCCGATAATATGGCCTTCTCCCTGAAAATCAGCGGTGTGTCAAAGTCGCAGAGACGCGCGAAGGTCGAAAAAGCCGCCAGAATTTTGGACCTACTCCCCTATCTCGATCGCAAGCCCAAAGAGCTCTCTGGTGGTCAGCGTCAGCGCGTGGCTATGGGCCGGGCGATCGTGCGTGAGCCCAAAGTGTTCTTGATGGACGAGCCACTGTCGAACTTGGATGCCAAGCTACGCGTACAAACCCGTACTCAGATTGCTGCACTGACCCGTCAGCTGGCAACGACCACCGTATATGTCACCCACGACCAGGTCGAAGCCATGACCATGGGTGACCGTGTCTGCGTACTCAAGGAAGGGGTCCTGCAGCAAGTTGATACCCCACGTAACCTCTACGAGAATCCTGCCAACGTCTTTGTCGCGGGCTTCATCGGTTCCCCTGCGATGAACCTCGTGGCAGCCCGCCACGATGCTCAGTCCATCCAGCTTGGTGGCACCACCGTGCCCGTGGCTGCGGAGACGTTGAACAATGCCACCAGTGATTCCGTGACTGTTGGTTTCCGCCCGGAGGACCTGCATGTAGACCCCACCAACGGGCTGGAGATGATTGTCGAGCTGACCGAGCAGCTGGGCGCTGACGCCCACGTCTACGGTACGTTGGAGGGGATTCGAACCCACCAGCCCGTCGTAGTCCGCGTGCCGGGACGTCGTCCACCACAGCCCGGAGATCGTATTCGGGTCTCCCCAGACCCGGAACACCTGAAGATTTTCGATGCACAGACCGGTTTACGTATCAACGGACCTGTCCCGCCAGAGACTCCTCACGCCGAACTATCGGACGTGGAAGGTCTTGCAGACACCGAGTAACCAGACCGCCACAAAACCAACTACGCTCGATTAGTTGGTCGCCGCTTCTTGTAGCTCCACGATACCCGTCTGGCGTTGCCCTGAGGAGTCCTCCCAGACCACCTCGACCTCGTCGCCGACATTGCGAGACCGAATGACTGTCGAGATGTGATCTGAGCTATTGGCTACTATGCCATCAACCGAAATAAGTCGATCGCCGGCACGGAGACCGGCTTCTTCAGCAACCGATCCGGACAGCACGTCCTCAACCATCACCTGATGATCGGCACCACTGATGATAATGCCCAACGCACCGTCAGCTCCGATCGAAACAGTCTCAGACTCCTCACCAGCCAAGACCTGCTCCACCACAGACAACACCTGGGTAATGGGCACGGCGAAACCCTCGACCTCTTCACTGGTAGTCCCTTCTGAGACGGCCGTGGTCAGCCCAATCACCTGCCCATCTCCGTCCACAGACGGTCCGCCAGAATATCCTGGCACAACGTCCTGAGTCATCTGCATGACCCCGGAGATGCGGGAGGGATCACCGCCCTCACTGAACTCTGACGACGCCAGGATCGTGACATTCAGGTCCGAGACCTCCCCCACAACAGAGGTCAAGAACCCCTGCCCACCCCCGTTGCCGACCGAAGCGGTTCGATCACCAATATCTGGGGTCTCAGTGTTAATGGAGGCCACCTGTAAGGCGGGAGCATCCACGATCTGCAACACCGCAACGTCATGCTCAGCATCTCGGCCCAGCACCGTGGCCGTATACGTTTCGCCCGTATCCGCTACAGTTACCGAAACCTGCGACGAGCCTTCCACCACGTGGTAGTTAGTCACCGCCAGCCCCTCCTCGCTGAGTACCAAACCGGTACCGGCCCCAAAGGCCGCCAGGTGAGTAGTCTCCACTAAAAGCACCCCCGGCGCTTCATCGAGACGTTGCCCTGAATCAATCTCAGTACTACCCCATCCCGTAGCACTACCCGGGACCGAAAAATCCACCGGAATCCCCTCATGGGCCAACTCCAGCTCGTCAGCCAATTGCGTCGCAGTATGATCCTGCTGAGGCCCTGCATAATCCTCCGCCAGTGGCTGATTCCGGTGCTGAGTATTGACGGCGGAGTCGGCGGTCATTCCTTGGAACGTTTGGAACCCCACCAACAAGACCCCATAAGCCAACACCGCAGCCGCGATAAAGCCCAAGACAATGACGGTCCAATAGCCTGCACCGTGTGAAGAGGGCTGCGGTGACCGTGCTGGAGCGATCGACCGAGGCGGAACCTGCGGTAGTTGGGCGGTCGGTGTCGGATCGTACAAATGAGCGGGATCACCGTGAGGTGACCCCGCTTCGTTCCGGCGGTTCTGATCTGAAAAGTGCAGAGTTAGCTCCGTTACACTCACCGATTACTGCAATGCGGCGAGCGCCTGTTCGTAATCGGGCTCATAAGACATTTCCGATACCAATTGTACGTAGCTGACTTTACCTTCTTCATCGAGCACTATGACTGAACGGGCTAGCAGACCAGCCATAGGGGCATCCGCAATGGTGATCCCATAGTCCGTTCCGAAACGAGAACGGAATGCTGAGGCATTGGTAACCTGGTCGATTCCTTCAGCGGCGCAGAAGCGACTGTGCGCAAAGGGCAGGTCCATCGAGACGTTGAGTACCACGGTGCCATCTAAAGAAGTTGCCTCTTGATTGAAGCGACGGACCGAGGCTGCACACACTCCCGTATCCAGCGAGGGGAAGGTCGAGATGAGCAATTTCTTGCCAATAAAATCATCGCGTTTGATATCCGACAGATCGGTTCCGGCCAGCGTGAAATCGGGGGCGAGGTCTCCGATGGCGGGGAGCTCACCGCTGGTCTGAATGGGCTGGCCCTTCATATTGATTGTTGCCATACAATTAGCATATGGTCTGAAGCGTGGAACTAGCTAGCACTGCCCAACACAGCAATATCACCGACACTGCTCTAGTTCTCGAAGGCGGAGGAATGCGTGCCTCCTATACCGCTGGGCTGGTGGTCAGCCTGTTGGAGCAGAACATTCTTTTCGACTTTGTTGCTGGCATTTCGGCGGGCTCCACCCTGGCCGTCAACTACGTCGCACAGGACCCCCTGCGGACCCGTCGGAGCTTTGTGGAATTCGCAGGTGATCCTCGGTTGGGTAGCTGGTGGACCTGGTTGCAGGGCCACGGTGTGCTGAATTCCAAATACATCTACGAAGATTCCTGCCGTTCTGAAGGCGTTCTACCCTTTGATTTTCAGGTCTACCGGGACAACCCCGCTCAAATTCAGCTGGGTGGTTTCAAAATGGCTACCGGCGAAACCGTATGGTGGGACAAAGAAGCCACCAGCACGGAGGCTGCGCTCATGCGACGGGTGAGAGCATCCTCGACCATCCCGATCTTAATGCCGAAGGTGAACGTCAATGGCGAGCTGTTCCTCGACGGTGCTTTCGGGATTGACGGTGGGGTGCCACTGTCGACGGCACTGGAGCACGGCTATGAGAAGCTACTCGTGGTTATGACCCGGGAAGAAAGCTACTGGAAAGACAAGCAACGCTTCGAGCCGGTGATTCGATCTTGGTTCCCACGTTATCCGGCTGTCATTGACGCCATGCTGACCCGGCACGAACGCTATAACGAAACCAAAGAAAAGCTCTTCGAATTGCGGGATCAAGGCAAAGCCTATCTGTTCATCCCCGAGGTCATGCCGGTTAGCAGTGGTACCCGAGATTTGCGCCTACTTCGTGAAACATACGAGCGTGGCTACCGACAGGCTCAGCGGGAGCTTCCCGCTATTCAGGAATTCCTCGACCTACGCTAGAGACTTGGTTCCCAGGCTAACGGTAATTTTCCGCTGGTTCGGGAAGTCCAAAGACTCGGTCAAAGAAGTAGGCATAGACCGGATTGTAAATCAGGAAAAATACCAACAGCACCGCTTCGAGAGCCAAGGCCTCCCAGATGGAGACGTTTAAGATCACGGCAACGGCGGGAATCAGGATACTCAGCAACCCTGTCTCGAATAGGACCGTGTGCAATGCGCGGACCCACCAGGGTCGATGCGTGATTCCGTTGAGACGCTCGAGGTTTTCAAAGATCCAGTTGAACACCAGGTTCCACGTCAACGCGACCGTAGAGGACACCACCCCGACCAGAAAACTGGATGAGGACGCGTGACCCAGCAAGAACAAAATCAGGGTCGTGAATCCGACGGCCAATCCCTCGAAAACCACCGCATAGCAGATTCGGCGCAACAGCGGCGAGGCGAAGACACGCCGGTTGACCCACGCCGGTTTGCCTCCGGGGCCGACGGGGACCCGTGGAATGTCTGATCGTTGCGAGGCGGTCGTATCTTTTCTATCAGTTGGTGTGGTCACGATGTGCGAGGTTATCAAATAGTGTAGGCAGTCGTCTCTTCACGGTATGCCCTCGGGTCGTTGTTAGGCGTCAGTGGGGTACAAGCTATCGAGAAAGGACTTAAGCAGGGCCACGAATTCTTGCGGTTTTTCGGAATGCACCCAGTGGTTGGCGCCGCGGACAGTGGACTTTCGCACCTTGGGAAATAGCTCCCGCATCACCACCGCACTGTCGTCGTCGATGTAGTTCGACTGCTCCCCTTTGATCCACAGCACCGGCCCTTCATAGCTTGCGGTGAGCTCTGGGAACCCTGCGATGGCGTCCAGGTTCTGATACAGCATCTCCAAGTTGGGTTGCCATTGGTATCCGCGATCGGTTCGTCGCAGGTTTTGCATGAGAAATTGCCGAATCGAGTCTTCCGGGATAGGCTCGGCTAGTTGCTCTTCGACTTCGGAGCGCTCAGACACCGATTGCAAGTCAACCGATCGCAAGGACCCTAACAAATGATCAAAGGTCGAGTAGTTGCCGGTATCGGTAGGAGATATATCTTCAACAATCAGTGCTTTGAGGAGATCAGGGTGCCGGAGCGCAAGAGTCATGGCCACTTTGCCACCCAGAGAGTGACCCAGTAGCACGATCGGTTCCTCGCTACCGAAATCCGCCCGTAGCATCTCGGCGACCTCGTCAGCGATTTCTACGTAGTCGAAGTCGCGGGTCCAATCACTGCGCCCGTGATTGGGCAGGTCAATCAATAAGCTAGTTGCATCATCGGCCAGTGCTTTCGCCGGCGAGGTGAAATTTCGACCGCGTCCCATCAGTCCATGCATAAAGGCGATTCGACGCGGTCCGCCTTCGATTCGATGCGTGGCAATGTGCATATTTCCAACCTAGCGGATTCGATGCAGATGGAAGCGACCGAACGTCTCGCAAGGTCGCAATCGAGCGTGGCATCCGTGCATGTCAACGGCTGGTCCTACAACTGTTGTGACCTACTACGTCGTATTTTTATCCACCGGAAAAACTGTCCGCCAGATCGCGGATGAGACCTGGTGTCACGTGATTAAACGAATATCCTTAAAAGTGTCCTTGCGATCACAAGAACAACTGAAGGGATATAAACCATGGCAGAGAACCTACTCGACTTCACTGGTAAGACCGCCCTGATCACAGGTGGCGCAACCGGGATCGGTCGTGCAACTGCGCGAGTTTTCGGCCAGCAGGGTGCCAATGTCGTAGTGGCCGATGTAGCTTCCGAAGCCGAAGAAACAGTTGACCTGATTATTCAAGATGGTGGCACCGCAACATTTGTCGAAACCGACGTGACAGATTCCGATTCGGTGAAAAACGCAGTGGCAACCGCGGTCAACACCTACGGTGGACTGGACGTAGCTTTCAACAATGCTGGTGTTTCCGCTCCGGACGCTTCCGTCCCGGACATGGATGAAGAAGCCTTTGACAAGGTGAGCGCGGTCAACCTCAAAGGTGTCTTCTTAGCTTTGAAGCACGAGGTCGGGTACATGAAAGACAACGGTGGCGGAGCCATCGTCAACACCGCATCCATTGCCGGATTGATCGGAAATTACAACATGTCTCCCTATGTTGCCAGTAAGCACGGTGTCATTGGACTCACCAAGGCCACGGCCCTCGAATTCGCCGATCAAAACGTTCGCGTCAATGCGGTAGCTCCCGGACTTGTTGCCACTCCCATGACTCAAGAGTGGCTTGACGACCCGGAGACCCGAGACAAGGTTATTGGAGATACCCCCATCGGCCGTGCCGCGGAACCTGAAGAAATTGGTCAAGTAGCGCTCTATCTAGCATCGCCTCTAGCGAGCTTTGTCACTGGCACAGTTCTTCCAGTAGACGGTGGCCAGACGGCGCAGTAATTGTTCATCCCCTGAGCTAAGGTTGGTGCCCGCCGGCTCGGTGGGCACCAACCTTTTGTGTTAAACGTGAGCTTGCCAAGACCAGGCGTAATCCTATCCATATCAAGGGCATCTTGATGCCAGTCAGCGCGCCAGTACAGTCACACGACCTAAAAGATCCAGGAGCCATAGACATCTAGGACTCCAGATGTGTGGTGCCTTATTCCGTATCCGTGTTGCGGTCGGCCATGAGGCGCCAGTCGTCTCGAAGTATTCAGCACATCTCCATCACGAGCGCAACGACATTTCGAAACTTTCCCGCCCCACCGTCTCAGTAGTGTAGCGTTGGCGTCCTTCGAGGACGGAAAAACCATCACGTGCCCTGGCACCCGATGTCATACACCGTCCGAAAGAGTGACAGGATAACTACCCATTACTGGATGCACTGCTCAAATCATCGCCGCACAGTCTGACGCCCTCACCGTCAGCGCTATCTCGTTTCCCTGTTGTAGCGAACAGTTCACTGGCACGCTATTCGGGAACAGCGGTCACACCGCACTATGCCTCGCTCAAGAAACGAGGCCAGCTATGGCCGCATTCATTAACTTGCAATTCTGCGCAAAAGCTGTTTTAATGAATCACTCGTCTCGCTGGAAATCGCACCCAGGTCATGTTCCAGCACGCGACGCGCAAACATCGTGAACCTGACGATGTAGCATTCTCGCGCTCGATATATCACAACAGCGGGCGCACCACCGGTTTTAGACAAAACTCCCTACCGGTTCCATCCTTAGGCTGTGCCACCAGATATCCGTCCCGCTAACGTGCACGGATCTCACCTGCACGCGTGGAAACGACATTCCAGCCCCTGCTGTTGGCGTCCTTGAGACGAATTTGCCTCGCGCAAAACGCTACGACCCACTGAACGTTATTGAACTTTTGAAAGGATTATGATGAACGCAACGACCGCACAGTTAAATCAACTCTTGAGTTTGGCCACAGAACTGCAAGGTCACACCGTTACGAGCCTGGATGCAATTACCTGCCTTGATCTCACTCAGCGAGAGCTGAACGGTAATATGAAGAGCTCCGAGGCGTCGCTACACATCGCCACGTTGCAATCGCGACTGGCATTGGCCGCCTAGTCTGGAGTATCTTGCTTCTTTTTCTTGGCGGTAGCTTTGATAGCTTTCTTGGTTTCGCGGACCGCAGCCAGAGATTGTTCGTCATAAATGTCTGCCACCGAGCGCATTGCCTCCGGGTCTCCATATTCTCCGGAGGCTTCGCGCCATCCGGATCCAGAGAATCCCAACTGTTTGCCTAAGAGTGCCAAGAATATTTTGGCTTTCTGGTCGCCGTAACCAGGGAGTTTCTTCAACCGCTTGAGCACCGTTGCCCCGTCGGGGTCTCCTTGGGTCCAGATGGCGGAGGCGTCACCTTCATATTCGTCGGCGATCACGCGACAGAACTTTTGCACCCGTGTTGCCATGGAACCAGGGAAACGATGGACCGCAGGTGACTGTTGGAAGACTTCCACCAGTTCGTCCGGGTCGTAACTAGCCAGGGCTTCGGCCTCCATGACGCCTGTTCGATCGGCAATTTTCTCTGGTCCAGCAAAAGCCAGTTCCATGGATACTTGCTGGTCGAGCAACATGCCAATCATCAGCGCGAGTGGGTTGGAACTCAGTAAACGATCCGCGGATTCATTCTGGCTCAGGTGCAGTTCAACGGTCTCAGACATAGTCTCATTCTGTCATGGTCTCCCTACTGAATTCATCGGTTGCTGTGGTGGCGAGTTAGCTAAGGCGCTGCTCAGGATACCGCGACAGGTTAACCGGAATGACAAGGCTGGTCCAAAACACCTAGCCAACGTGGACATCGACGTACCAGAATGGTGAGCAATTGAGATTGTTCTTGGGCTGTCGAGCCCCTAACCCACCCCAGAGAAAGCAGGTCCTCATGAGTGAGCAGTTAATGACATACAACCGTTTAGGACGAGCCGGTATTAAGGTCAGTGAGCTGTCTTTCGGTTCCTGGGTGACTTTCGGCTCCACTCTGGATACCGGCTTGGCGAAGGAATGCCTCCAGGTCGCCGCCGAATCCGGGGTCAATTTCTTTGACAACGCCGAGGTGTACGCCGGTGGTGCCTCGGAAACGATCATGGGCCAGGCCATCTCGGAACTGGGCTGGGCTCGGCAAGATTACCTCATTTCGACCAAGCTTTTTTGGGGCATCGAGGACAACATCAACTTGCGGAACACACTGAACCGCAAGTACCTCTTCCACGCAATTGAGGGCTCCTTAGAACGCTTGGGTTTGGACTTCGTCGACTTGGTGTTCTGTCATCGTCCGGATCCCGCTACCACGCTTGAAGAGACGGTCTGGGCCATGAGCGACATGGTGTCTTCCGGCAAAGCTCTTTATTGGGGCACGTCAGAATGGTCAGCCGAAGAGATTCGTGGCGCCTTTGAGATCGCCGAGCGACACCACCTGCACAAGCCGTATATGGAACAGCCCCAGTACAACCTGCTGAACCGCGAGCGCGTCGAAACAGAGTACGCGCGGCTCTACGAAGACTTCGCTCTCGGTCTTACTACGTGGAGCCCCTTGGCTGGAGGCATCCTCACCGGCAAATATAGCCAGGGAGCCCCTTCAGGTAGCCGGGGATCCAGTGCGGAACACAGCCACTTGGTTGCCACCGCCACAGCACCAGACGTTGCAGAGAAAGTGGCACGATTGGGATCTCTTGCGGAGGAACTCCAGGTCACTCCGGCGCAGCTTTCTCTGGCGTGGATCCTCCATAACCCGCGTGTTTCCACCGTGATTACCGGCGCCAGTTCGGTCGCGCAGGTGCAGGAAAACATGAAAGCACTCGAGGCTAAACAACGTCTCGATGCATCTCGTTACCAGCAACTGAACGAGATTTTCTCCTAATCAGCGTTGTGCCGTACGAAGCCACTGATGGTCACCAGGCCGTGGCCCCTTAGGGCACTCTGAGTTCTCGGAGCGGATCACGCCGAGAGGCGATCATCGCAGGAATCAGTGCAGCTAATAAGGATGTGATGATCGCTAAGATGCTCAAGGCCAGGAAAAAGCTCCAGTCCGGCAGTGGATCGCCTAGTAGCCATAGCGCTCCACCGCCTATCAGCGTGCCGACCAAGGAACCGATCACCGACAGTTCGGTGAATTGACATAAGACGAGAGTCAGAATCATCCACCGGGATGCTCCCAATGCGCGACGACGGCCGAAGTCCTTGCGACGCAACATCATCAGCCCCGATAGAATTACGGCCGTCAATAAGCCGGTTAATCCGAGAATGGCCAGAACTAAGAATCGTCCAAATTGTCCCAATTGTCCTTGCACAGCAGAACGAAGTTGTGCCATTTGCTGGCTGGTTTCGACCCTGATGAATTGTGGGTCGGTTACTTCCAAGACCGCAGGGATAGCGTCATTGAGTGCCCCAATATACCCCGGATCTTCAGCAACGACCGTCATCATGGATACGGTTTGGTGACGGCCTTCGTGGTCCTCTGCCGGTGCCGGTACGAGCACGCTCGAACCCAAGTGGCCAAGGTTCTCTGGTGGTATAAAACTTCCCATGAGGGAATAAACCCGTCCATCGGTCAACTGTGCTCCCCCGATGGCTGCCTCGAGTCGCATTTGTTGCACCGCGTCCCGGGCGGCATAGCCCTCGAGCTGGCCATCAGAGCGTTGGTGATATTCGGGAATGCCGGGGATGCTCATGCCCCAGAACTGTCGAACCGCGACAGGACCCCCGCTCGGTGACAATGTGCTATATCCGTCTTGGACCGGGCCGAAAGCTGCGAACCACTCAACGCCTTCAACGCGTTGAATATTTTCCAACGACTTCGTCGTCAATCCCGCATCCGGTTCTGCGTAAATTGTCAAAGATTTGGTTCCGACATCATCGAGGGTAGACACCACAGACTTTTCTGCCCCGACGGTCCGGCCGGTGGTCAGCAGGACCGCAATCATCATTCCACAAACCATCAAGATTGTGACGATGGTGATCACCGGTTGGCTACGGTTCATCGCATCAGCTTCGCGGATGAGGGTCAGGATGCCCGGACCCGTCCGCTTACTTGTGAAAGATGTCACCGGTCAGTCTCCTTCTGAGAAGCTGAGATGTTGGTTGCACGCAGCTGCCAGCGCATGGTCATGGGTCACTATCACCACGGTCGCTCCCGAATCTGCCTGCTGTTGCAACGCCGAGAACACGACCTCCGCAGAGCTGGGATCAAGATTTCCCGTCGGTTCATCAGCTAAAACAATTTGGGGATCTCCCAGCAGGGCTCGGCACAGGGCAATGCGTTGAGCTTGTCCACCTGAAACTTGCCCAGGCTTATGATCTGCACGCAATTCAACACCAAACCGATCTAGTAATGTCATTGCCGCTTCACGATATCGACTTGGCCGTTGGCCGCGATAAACCGCCGCCTCAGTGACATTGGCCATAATTGTTCGCGAGTGGTCCAACGCTGCATCCTGAAACACGAAGCCATAGCAGTGCGCTCGAAGTCTCGCCCGGGACGCATCGGAGAGGTTATCTACCCGTTGATGAGCTAACTGAATGCTGCCAGCAGATGGTGTCAGCATCAGCCCTAATAAATAGAGGAGCGTGGATTTTCCACAACCTGATGGACCGGTGATGGCGGTGGTAGCAGCGGGTTCGAACTCGTACGACCAGTCCTCAAATAAGAGCGCAAAATTTTTGTACCCAAAACTCAGTGATTCGGTTGCCAGGCAAACGTCAGTCATCCTTGTTCACCCGGCAAACGCACCCTGATCCCTTCGTCAACCCCGTCGATGACCGACATGCCTCGCGCCGAGGCTTTGACCGTCACAGAGTGCTTGACACCACTCTCGTCCGTCACATACTGCTCACCAGAGGCATCTGTTGAAATGGCAGCGTCAGGAACGGTGACACCTTGTACTGGTTCAACGAGTTCGACGACCGTATCCAATAACGTTTCGCTCTGCGTCGACAGCGTCGCACATTGATCGCCGCACACCGGTTTGTCATCTGCTCCGACAACGGCTAATTCAATGGTTTCAGCATCAGCTTGGTCATTTCGCTGACCGACAACTCCCTCCCACACCTGGTCCTCGTGACTAATTTTCACGGCAGTTCCTGTGGCGATCATCTCGGCCTGTTCAGATGTGACGCGTAACGCAAACCGAGGCGCAGTCGGCAACGCATTGATGATTTCTTCACCACCGTTCAGAGACGAACCAACGGTGAGACCATCACCCGCGATGCTCATGCGGGCGGGCAAGGTCGGAACGAAGACGATGTCACCTTGACCAACCACTCCGTTATCGTCAACTCCCAGGGCCTTCTGCCACGCCTTAATCCCGTCGACTGTTCCGGAACCGACTTCACCATCTGCTCTGCCGTGATAGTAGCCCAACGCTCCGAGCATCACCTGGAGTTGCCGAACATCTTTACCTTTGTCTTTTTCTTTGATCTCCCGATACATCGGCACGTCACCTTGAGCAATGCTCACCGCACGCCCATCCACCGTGTAGGCGCGAGCGCCGTTGCCGGCACTCTGATTCGGACTGATATCAATACTCGTGAGCGTGCCAACGGCTTGATTACGAGCTACAGGTTGAGCGCGCCATACGGCGGCGGTGTTCAGCCTGAGCTCATCGCCAACTTCACCAGAGCTTGTCTCCGTCAGAGTGTAGGCGCGTTCCTGAAGAACTTCTGATGGGGGTTGAAGAACCGTTTTCAGCCCCCATCCAACGCCAACACCTACGGCTAGCACCAGCACCGCGCCCAACGCCAGCTTCAACCAGGTCATGGGTGACCTTCGGGACGTCAGGGACCGAATATTATGGGATCCCACGTCAGAGAACCCTACTGCTCACGTGTGACTTAGCCTTCAAATTTCGAGAACGGGCAGTCCTCGTAGCGAGAATAGTGCTCTTCACTCGACATATCGGGATTATCGGGATCAGCACGCGGGTCCCAATCACTGGTACCACTGAGCACTCCTTCTTTAAAGACTTCGAAGCTCGGCGGTTCAGCCACGTTGTGACCGTGTTCCACCATGCACTCTGAGACTGCAACTGCAGTGTCATATTCATCACGCCACTGCTCGTCGCTCATTTCAGATAAAGGCACATTATCGTCACCAAATTGGTCAAAGCAGGCTTCACGATCGCGCTCTACTGCTTCTGCCTGGTCCTCGTGGTACCCATTCGGGAACTCCATGGACCCCTCGCGGACGTCAACCGTGACATCCCATCCACGGTCCTTCATGCAGTTCCCAACTCGCTCAATGTCCGTGATCTCTGCCTTGCTATTTTGGTTTGCTTCAGCCGAAGGGTTTTTTTGGGCCCCATCGGAGCCATCCTCGTTAGTAGTCCCACAGCCGGACAATCCTGCAACCAGCAGGACAGTAGCAGTACCTTGGACACAGCGAGTCAATATTTTTCTAGTATTAAATAGACAGAACATCATAACCTATCCGTTATTTTTGCAATCTCATGAGAGCTCTGTCTTAGTGATCGCAAAAGATCCGGGCAGCTGTAAACCGTCCTCCAGCACCATTACTGACATTGCTAGAGGTGATGATCTTTTGTTTGGTGTAAAAAGTCGTCTGACGATACTTGGCCCCTCCTTTGAAGGATTTTTCGTATCTCACATCGCCACGAAGTGCCGTGTGAACGATGGTGCGGTTACCGGTAGCCGTGGTCGCCACCGTGCCACCTGTACAAGATTTTCCGCCAAGATTCCGGCTTGCTGCCTCAGCCGGATGTATTCCAGAAAACATCAATCCAAAGATCATTAAAAATGTATACGTCACCACGACAAAAGGTCGCTTAGAGGGGATATATGACGAGTTCTTCTGCGATACTTTCACTGCGCTCATTGCGGGCTCCTTTGCATCATGTCTCCCCAGACGAAGAGACATGAAAAGTATCACACACGAAGCTTGTAAGGTCAAGGAGAATTTTTTGTCTTCATTTTCCTGCATATTGTGTTTATTTTCGACATGCAGGTCGGGGCTCAAGTCTAAAACGAAAGCTGAAACACCCCGCGCACGATCGCGCTGATCCCGCCGAGTCCCGCCAGCGTCATGGCCATTCGTCGTGCTAAGAGAGCGGAAACATAGCGGGACAATAAAAGTGCGATCGCCAGCCCGCCCACTATTGCCACCACAAGAAAGACCACTAACACGGCTAACGAGACTCCGGCCTCTGGGGAATCCTCCACCGCCCCCGTCCACAGTTTCATCACCACCGGCAGCGCTCCCATGGTCATAAAGATCGGTTGCAGGGTGGCGGCAAATGAGCGCTGGTCCCAACGTGAGATTCGAGCATAAATCACCATGACCGGGGCAGCGACCCCTGAGGTTGAATTAAATAATCCTCCAAGAGTTCCTGTCACGACCGTGGCGGTGCGCCCAGTGAACTCTGGTAGATCTCGCAAGGACACAGTGATCAGCAATGCTAGAACGATAATTGTCCCGAGCAGGATGGACAACCACGCGGCAGAAAGCTGACTCACCAGCCAGGCGCCCGCCCACGCACCTGGAAGGGCCGGGATAATGATCCACCAATACTGGCGCCAACGAATTCTTGACCACACGCTGAGCATAAGCAGAAAGCCAGAAATCGTCGTGGTCATGTTGGTCAGCAACACCCCGGCGGTCGGCCCAAGAACCAACGACAGTACCGGAGCGACGACCAATCCCACGCCGGTCCCTGACAATCGTTGCAGGACCGTGCCAACCATCACGGCTAGCACGATGATGATAAGCGTGCCCACGATCTCATCGTATGTCAGCACCGAAAACTATGTGATGTGTTGCACGCTTTCAGCGAGACACCGCCCCTCATGAACCGGTTGACTGGAGTCTTGGACCCACGGCACATGACCAATGCGTCGCCCATTGTGGTCGATGAGCACGCCCATCCTTTTGAAGTACTGCAGCACGAGGCTCCGGTCTACAACCCGTACCGGAAGATCGGAGACAATCTCAGCTTCTGTCTCAGCAGCATCACGGAGGGACTTCAACCACGTGACAACATACAAATTCGCGCCTCCGCCCACGAGTGTTGCGCATAATCTGGCACCTGGTATCTGTTCGATTCGCCTCGAAACGTCCAGGAGGCGATGTGCTGAGACCATCATCCACAGCACCAGGACTCCTGGCCACTGATCTTGCATATGAGCTGCTTCAACTCGTTGGGCTATCTGCCGGGACCCGAGCAACCGCCGTACGATACGGCGAGCTTGAGCAGGCCCGAGGTTCAGACGCCGACTCGCCGTTGCGGAATCTACTCGACCGTCACATTCCAGAAGACTCAGAACAGTATAACTACGGTCGTCGAAGGCCATATCAGACAGATACAGAGTTTTGCTCTTGTCCTGATGTCGACGACCAAGCGCACCGTGGTACCACCCAGATCCGTCGAATCTAATATCCGACATCAAAGACACAACGGTATCTGATATCCCTTCAACCAAGTCGACATCCTGATTGAGGATTTCTTATACCCTGGTTCGAGCACGAGTCATGATGAACAGTTGCAGATGATAGGGGCCGGTTGTCTCATTACCAGCAACTGAACGAGATTTTCTCCTAATCAGTATCCTGCCGGCCTCAGCGCGGGAGCTGGATGTCTCCCCTATCTGCCGAGCCGTGCTGATGGTGAGCAATCGCGTGACCAACCAACTGGTGTGCGAAACTCTCGCACACCTGCGCACAACGCTCGATCATTGCGCCACGTTGCACCCGTCTTCCACCACTGCTGCTCGGTGCTCGTGACGCCATTCGTCTTTTCACCATGCAGATCGAGGCTCATGGTCAAGCCACTAGCTGAAACACTCCCCGCATTATCGCACTGACGCCACCGAGGCCGGCCAGTGTCATGGCCATTCTGCGTGCTGTCAGAGCGGAGACGTAGCGGGAGAGAAAAAGCGCGACCGTCAAACCCAATCCCACCGCGACCACAATACAGACCAACAACACCACCAGCGGGATGTCTGGTTCTGGGCCGTCCATCACCGTTCCCATACCTAGTTTCATCACGACCGAGAGTGCTCCCATGGTCATGAAGATCGGCTGGAGCGTGGCCGCAAAAGAGCGCTGGTCCCACCGTGAGAGCCGGGAGTAGATTACCATCACCGGCGCGGCGACTCCCGACGTTGAATTAAACAGTCCTCCCAGTGCACCTGCCACCACTGTTGTGGGGCGCCCCGTCAACTCTGGTAGCTGACGTAGGGACACGGTGACCACTATGGCAAGCACGACGATCGCTCCCAGGACGATGGACAGCCAGGCGGCAGAGAGCTGGCTCACCAGCCAGGCTCCCGCCCATGCACCGGGAACAGCTGGGATAATGATCCACCCATAGTGACGCCAGCTGATGCTCGACCACATGCTGAGCATGATCAGAAACCCGGACACCATCGTGGTCATATTGGTCAGGAGTACGCCGAAGGCCGGACCGAGCACAAGTGACAGTGCGGGGGCAACAACTAGGCCCACACCGGTTCCCGATAGCCGTTGCAGGATCGTGCCGACCAGTACGGCTATCACCGTGATGGTGACGATGGTCCAAGCGTTCATGTCTCCACAGTAGGTTAACATCGACAAGTGTCCGTCGTCTCAGGCGTGCACGAGAGCTCTAGTGCTGTCCCTTTGCGTCGTTATCCCGGCCCCGTTGAAACACCCCAACGAACATTCCCGGATGACGCGGCGGTGGACTGAGCCGTTGGTTACGCACCGGGACGATCCACCAGATGAGTGTCACCAGATAAACAGCCAGGCCACAGAGAGCGAGTCCACCCCAGAGGGCAAATTGTTGGGCCAGATCCACGGAGTCCGGAGTGCGTTAGACGGCTGCCAAGATCAGACCACCCAATAAAGTCACCAAAAATGCCGGAAGCCCGACAATCAGGCCGAGAACCTGTGTGTTTGGTTTCGAGGTCACCTTGATCAGGAAATGGGCCACGGCATGTGGCCGAACGCAGAGCGTGACACAATAAAATACCACCGTGGCCAATGCTTGTGGCTCGCGAGAAATTGAACCAATCACAGTTCCTGGTGAATATTCGGCCGTTTGCCAGGTGACGAGAAGGACAGCCACCACGGTGAACAAGACCCCACCGATGATCTGCGAGAACAGCAACGTCGGAATAAAGCGAGGGCTTTGCGCAATATAGTCATCTTTTACACCGCAAGGGCCCTGTGTTACACGGGGTAGCATCCCATAATCCCGCCCCAAAAAAGTAACACAAATTCCGCAGGTACGGGATCATCACTGCCCACATCACCCCTCAGCACGTCCGCGGCGGCCAGGACAACCAGGAGGGCCAGCACCAAGAGAGTTGCAATATATACCAAGAGCTGTTGGCCAATATCGGCGATCCAGTTAAATTTTCCGGGCGACGTGAACGAGGGATCCCGCGTTACGGCCGAGGACATATCAGTACTGTAAACCGATCCTAACGGATCATCCAGGAAGTGAGGAGACAACCGTCACCTAATCTTGCAACGAGACGGCGACCGAGACCCTCCAACGCTACACGTTAAAGCGGAACTCGACTATGTTCTGGCACGGACAAACATCTGCCGTTAGGCGACCTTCATTCGCTGGTCTCCCATCACGTACTCAAGGGAGAGTTCGCCACCGACGGCCTCAAGGTAACTGCGGATGGTGCCAACCTTCGCGCTGTCGAGGTCGCCTTGCTCGATCTTCGAAACCTGCCGCTGCCCGACGCCAATGCGCTCTGCCAGCTGCGCTTGCGTCAGTCCGGCCTGCTCCCGTAGCTCTCGCAGACGGTAGGCGCGAACCTCAGCAAGCATCCGCTTCTTGTGCGCCTCAACCCGTCCCCGGTCAACAGGATGCTCGGCGACGAAATCCTTCAGGTTCTTTGGCATTTCAATCACTCTCTTCTCAGTCGGGCCAGATGCTCGTCGAAGAGGTCGTCGGCCAACGAAATGTGCTTCTTATACCAGCGTTTCCAATCGCCGATCTTATCTTCGGCGATCAGCATGATCGCCACTCGCTCTGGATCGAACGCGAACAGAACGCGCAACTCGGACCGGCCAGACGAGCCGGGCCTGAGCTCTTTCATATTCTTATGCCGGGACCCGGCTACACTGTCGACGATCGGTCGACCGAGCTGGGGCCCTTAATCCTCCAGCAACTCGATCGCGGCGACCACCTGCACACGCGAACCGTCATCCAGTGAAGCGAGCCACTCTTCAATTGGCTCAATGTCGACGCTCCACATGCCCTCACCATAGACCCTGCAAGTTCTACACTCAAGTTCTCATAGGGACTGGGAGTGCTCCCAGAGATTAGAGCGAAAATCGCCACCCCATATTTCGGCAACTTTTCCTATGCTCCGCGAGAGCTCGCCACGCATACAACGAGAGTTCGTCCTTCCATTGCCGTCCGCATCGACAAATCTCCGCCCCGGTCCGATGCCCTCTTCACGGGTGCGCATTCAAGGGTTGCCGAGGGCAGCGTAGAGCCCCTCGGCAAAGGCACGAGCCCCACGGTGGAGATTTTCGTACGTCTTGTTGCCGTCATCCTCGACCAGTCGCCACCTAGTGGCTTCAGATTTGGAGGGGTCAGCGAGAACGCCTCGTTGAACAGCGCAGTCTCCGAGATATCCTTCCGGCCAAGCTTGGCCTGTGACTCGACGTTCATCCGGATGGCGACGTGCATGACAGTCTGATGATAGTGCCGGGTTTTCCAGTACAAGCGCCCATTCTCCCATGCCCACGGGTGGACATTGGCTGCGTCCATATCCGGGGCGTTGTCCTCGAGCTTCTCGGCGAGCCCTACTTGCCTCCGCAGTGCGACCTTCGCCCGAGACGCCTGATCGCGCAGCCACGAGTAGTCCTTGTCCTTGTCCGAACGGTTCCGCGACCACCCCGGCAACGCCCGATCAAGGATTTGCTGGATAACATGCGCTCGCTCTGACGCCTCGGTCCTGGGGCCACGCATGACGGTGCCGACAAATGCAAGCCCTGAACCCGTGCCCGGGTGGACCTGCGCCGGTATGGGCGAGAATCGGTCGATCTCAATGATCGCCCAGCCGGTGTCGAGCTTCGCCATGACCTAAGTCTGAAGGAAGCCCCGTCACATTTTAAGCATCCCCACCATCTGTTCGGATAGAAGGGAGTTACTGGCCTGAGGACTCCGACATGACGGATGCCACGACGTCGAAGTCCTGGTACACCGTGAGGAAGAGAATCACCTTCTCGGGGAGCAGCGTCACGATCTTGTTCAGCACTCCCTGTGGGTAGCCCTTGGTGGGCGTGCGTAGCTCGGGGGTGGACCTGAAGCTGGGTCGTGCTTTCCAGCTTCGCGACAGGCAGGCGGGCCTTGTCGATGATCTTCTTGACACACTGGATCCAGAGCTTCGGCAGGTCGACGGCCGGGTACGAGTCTTAGATCTCAGCGAAGACAGGCTTTTCGACGACAATTTCGTCCGGACCGTCGTAGAAGCCTAGCAATCGAAGCTGAGCCTCGACGAAATCCTCGGTCGGTGATCCGTTCGTTCGCCATCGCTACTTCTTCGCACCGGTGGTTGATCCGCTACACGTTAAAGCGGAACTCGACCGCATTCCGGCACGTACGGCCATCTGCAGTCAGCGACTACAAAGCCCGTCCGCGCAGGTCGACGTCGCCCTTTGGCCACGACTCGAGCGGGGCGATTGGCAGGATGAGGATCGACGGGCCGAGCTCATCCACGACAGATTCGCCGTCACGTCCGATCGACTTCTCGCGGGCATAGATCCGAGGCCAACCACATGGAGCGTAGAACGGGACGACTTGCTCTCGACAGCACAAGTAGTCGAACGCGAGTTGGTCAAGATCCCGCACCGACTGCTCAGCCCACCCCATGAGCTCACCCCCGAGACGCACCCCTTTTGCGTCAGCGCAGATCAAGACACCGCCGACTCCCACGATCGCGACGACCTCCGTACCGACAGCGATCTCGCCGCGCACCCATCCCACGTGGTCGACGACGCGGTTCTCGGCCCGTGCCCTGACGTGGACATCATGTGACGCGTAGCCGTAGGACTGCTGCGGATCCCACTCTCCGAACTCCTCGAGATACTCACTACCGAAGAATTCTCGAAGCTCACGCCAGATCTGCCTCAGTGC
Organism: Auritidibacter sp. NML120636; assembly: GCF_003185945.1. NCBI lineage: Bacteria > Bacillati > Actinomycetota > Actinomycetes > Micrococcales > Micrococcaceae > Auritidibacter > Auritidibacter sp. NML120636. Next base: position 33,049 of record NZ_QHLO01000001.1, on the reverse strand, counting down.
GTTGCTGATGGGCGATGACCTCAATCGAATGATGCTTCACGCATCGACCTTCCACGGATCCACCAGTTCTACGCCGGTGTGCTGGAAGTCCTTCACATTGCGCGTAGCGCAGGTTGCTCCGTGCGCCAGGCAGATCGCGGCGGTCTGCGCGTCGGCGGTACTGATCGGCGCTCCCGCGCGCTCTCGAGCCACGAGCACGTCGGCATAGCGGTCGGCGGCCACGTCATCGAACGGCAACACAGCGCGGCCGCCCCTGTACGGTGCGAGCGCCACGTCAATTCGTCTGGTCAGCGCATCTCTGCGCCGACCATCCGGCAACCGCCGCAAACCTGCCAGCAGTTCTGCGAGCGTGACGGACGTGATGGCTACGTCACCCTCCAGGGACGTGAGCCAGTCCGCTACGCGTGGCTCGGGCAAGGGTCGAAAGATCTCCGAGATCACGTTTGTGTCGAGGATGATCACTCGAAGTCCACCGCCCGCGCGACGTCATCGCGCACCGGGATCGGTAGCTCCTCGACTCCCCCGACATCCTGCGCGGCTGCCAGCAGAGCGATTCCTATGTGCGGCCGGCGTGCAGCTTTGGTCAGGATGGCGCGAACTTCGGCTTCCATCGACCGACCGTGCTCCTTCGCCTGTGCAGCGAGTTGCTGCTTCACGGCGTCGTCGAGACCGCGAACGATGATGGATGACATCTGCGAACACCTCCTCTGATATCAATCATGATAGCAGAGCACCTAGCAACCGCGACAGAGGCGAGGGCCCTCCAAGTACGGCACTGCCCCGGTCCTCTCATGACGAGGCAACCGGGGCGGTGCTCGGATCATCGCAGAGAGCGCCGATCACACGTTGAACCTGAACTCGACCACGTCGCCGTCTTGCATGATGTAGTCTTTGCCCTCCATTCGGACCTTACCGGCAGCCTTGGCCTCGTTCATTGATCCGGCCGTCATCAAATCGTCGAAGGAGACGATCTCGGCCTTGATGAAGCCCCGCTGGAAATCAGTGTGAATCACGCCGGCAGCCTGTGGAGCGGTGTCTCCTTGGTTAATGGTCCAGGCCCGGGCTTCCTTCGGGCCGGCGGTGAGGTAGGTCTGCAATTTTAAGGTGTCGAAACCAACGCGTGCTAGCTGGTCCAGTCCTGACTCTTCTTGGTCGTTCAGGGCCAGCATCTCCTGGGCTTCTTCCTCGTCCAGTTCAACCAGGTCTTCCTCGAACTTGGCATCCAAGAAGACTGCCTGCGCCGGCGCGACCAGCTCAGCTAGTTCTTTTTTCTTGGCCTCATCGTTCAGGACCGTCTCATCGGAGTTAAACACGTAGATGAACGGCTTGGCAGTGAGCAGATTGAGCTCTTTGAGCGCCTCGAGATCAAGTTTCTCCGACTCGATGACCGAGAAGATCGTCTCGCCACGTTCCAGCACCTTCTGGGCCGCCACCATGGCATCCAGTTCCGCCTGCGGGCGTTTCTTGCCTTTGACTTCTTTTTCCACTCGAGGAATAGCCTTCTCGAGAGTCTGCAAATCCGCCAGGATGAGCTCGGTGTTAATGGTTTCCATATCGGAGGTCGGGTTGATCTGTCCGTCGACATGAACCACATCGGAGTCCTCGAAGACCCGCACCACCTGGGCAATGGCCTGAGCTTCACGAATATTGGCCAAGAACTGGTTACCCAGCCCCTCGCCTTCCGAGGCGCCTTTGACGATTCCAGCGATATCCACGAACGATACCGTGGCCGGCAGAATCTTTTCCGAGTGAAACATCTCCGCCAGCTGGTACAAGCGCTGATCGGGGAGGTTGACCACGCCCACGTTCGGGTCAATAGTCGCGAAGGGGTAATTCGCTGCTAGCACGGTCTGTCGCGTGAGTGCATTAAACAGGGTTGATTTCCCCACGTTGGGAAGTCCGACGAATCCAATAGTTAAAGCCACGGTGTATCACTCTACCGCGTCGCGGTTTCGTCTCCAGGCATGATATGTCCCGCTCGCCAAGACCCGTGGTCAAGGTCATATCGCAACCGCTGGTGAGATGTTGAGGGCGTTATTCGGTCAGAGTAGCCTAACGTAGGTTACCGTCGAGACAGATCGGCTGTGCTTGCGTTTCATCGATCACGCTCGGCGGTTGTGTGTCGCTTATCCATACTCGATCACCTGCGTGCCCGGCTCAGGGCAAGGTACCACCGGGGTCGCAGGACACAACACCACAGAAAGTTGAGGTCCGACTGCATGTCAGCCGCCACTTCAGTGACTGAAGCACAACAGTCACCAGAAGACGATCTTTCCGACTCTTCCGCACCGTCAAAGGTCAATTGGCCGGTCTTTTGGGGCGCCCTGATCATCCTGGTTGCCTTCGTGTTGTTTGCATCGATCTGGCCATCCACCGCCGAAGATGCCATCTTTGGGGCCATGGGATGGGTCTCGGAGAACTTTGGCTGGTACTACGTACTCACCGCGGCCATCGTTGTGGTATTCGTACTGATTGTGGCGCTCACCCGGTCCGGACATACCCGGCTCGGCCCGGACCATGCCCGCCCGAAATACAATATGTTCACGTGGGCGGCCATGCTTTTTGCCGCCGGTATTGGCGTGGACCTGATGTTCTTCGGCATCTCCGGTCCGGCCACGAACTATCTGACTCCCCCGGATGTCGCTCCCGAATCTGAAGAGGCCGCTCGGATGGCCCCGATCTGGACCATCTTCCACTACGGCATCCCCGGCTGGGCCATGTACGCACTTCTGGGTATGGCTTTCGGCCTGTTTGCCTACCGCTACCACTTGCCGCTGAGTATCCGCTCGGCGCTGGCCCCGATCTTCGGCAAACGCATCCACGGCCCGGTGGGCCACACCGTCGAGATCGCCGCCACGATCGGCACCATCTCCGGTATTGCCGTTTCCCTAGGTATTGGCGTGGTGTTTTTGAACTACGGCCTGTCGGCCATGTTCGACATCCCCCAGTCCATGACCGTACAGATCGCACTGATGGCCATTTCGGTGCTGATCGCCATCGTCTCCACCGTCTCCGGTGTGGATAAGGGTATTCGCCTGCTCTCCGAGCTGAACATCTACCTGGCCATCGCTCTGCTGGCTTGGATACTGATTGCCGATAACACCACCCAGCTACTCAACGCCCTGGTCCAAAACATCGGGGATTTCTTCTCGTCCATGCCCTCGATGCTGATGAACACCTTCGCCTACACCGATGGTCAGGCACCTGAGCTACCCGCTGATCAGTGGATGGCCGACTGGACCTTGTTCTTCTGGGCATGGTGGATCGCCTGGGCGCCGTTCGTTGCCCTGTTCCTGGCGCGTATTTCCCGCGGTCGCACGCTACGCGAATTCGTCGTCGGCGTGCTACTGATTCCTTTTGCCTTCATCCTGCTGTGGGTCTCCATCCTGGGCAACGCCGCGCTGGGCTTCTTCCAGTCCGATCCCACCTTCCTCGAAGAGACCTACAACACTCCCGAATCTGGGTTCTTTACCCTGCTGGAGCAGTACCCGGGCTCGCTCTTCACGATCGGATTGGCCGTGCTGACCGGCCTGTTCTTCTACGTCACCTCGGCAGACTCCGGTTCGCTAGTGATGGCCAATATGACCTCAAAGGCCACCATGGCCGACTCCGACGGCCCCAGCTGGTTGCGTATCGTTTGGGCGGTGGTCACCGGTGCACTGACCCTGTCGATGCTGTTTATTGATGGCGTTTACACGCTTCAGGCCTTTACCGTGATCGTGGGTCTCCCGCTGTCGATCATGCTCTACCTGGTGATGTACAGCCTGTGGAAGATGTTGCGGCATGAACGCCTGGTCGCCTTGTCGCAGGCCCGGGCGCTACCCACCGCGCTCTCCTCGCGCACGAACCAGTCCGGTGAGCGCATCAAGTGGCAGCAACGTTTGCGTCATCGGATGAGCTTCGCCAGCCACAAGCAGTTGACCGAGTACGTCAACACCGTCGCTGCTCCGGCGATCGAAGAGGTCGCCGCCGAAATCGAGGCCCTGGGCGGAGATGTCCAGTGCCACCGTGGCCAGCACCCCGAGCATGGGCTACCCTATGTGGATCTGGTCGTGCACTTCACCGATCAGGAAGACTTCAAGTACCAGGCCTACCCGGTCGCATACCCTGTGCCGAGCTTCGCCACCAACATCCGCACCGTTCAGGAGGTCTTCTTCAAGCTGGAGGTCTTCTCCAATACCGGCTCTCGCGGGCGTGATATTTACGGTCTGAGCAAGGACCAGGTCATCTCCGACGTGTTGGATTCCTACGACACCCACATGGCGTACATGTCCATGGCCGGTGAGGACGGGGCACCGGTACCAGCCGATGAGACCTTCACCCCCGAGACCTGGAACGACACCGACCAAGCTGATACGAGTTCTATTGACCAGGTACCGGTTCCTGAGCCCACCAGCGCCCAGGACACCAACTCCAAAAATTCCTGACCATCTCCGACGGATTCCGCAAGGCTAGGTAACACTCTATGAGCACAACCGAACCGACAACCCTGTACATCAACGGTCAATGGAAGCCAGCCTCTGACGGCGGTACCCGCACCGTGATCTGCCCGGCCGATGGCACCGAGGTGGATGTGGTTTCTGAAGCCACCACCGCCGACGTGGAAGAAGCCATCGCCGCCGCCCGCGCCTGCTTCGACTCCGGAGTGTGGAGCTCAGTGCCCGCCGCCGAACGCGGTGACTTCCTGCTTCGGGTCGCCGATGCGATCACCGAACGTAAGGACGAGTTCGCCCGGGCTGAAGCCCTGGATACCGGCAAGCGCCTGGTCGAGGCCGAAGGCGATATGGACGACATTATCGGTTGCTATCGCTACTTCGGCAAGATCGCCGATGCCAACCCGGGTCGACTGGTCGACACCGGCGACGCCTCAGTGATCGACCGCGTGGTCTACGAGCCGGTCGGCGTCGTGGGGATGATCACCCCCTGGAACTTCCCGCTGCTACAGGCCGCCTGGAAGATGGCCCCTGCCCTGGCCGCTGGGAACTCCTTCATCATCAAGCCCGCCGAGCTGACCCCGCACACCACCATGTTGATCATCGACGTCTACGACAAGCTCGGCCTGCCGGCCGGCGTGGCCAACCTGGTGCTCGGCTCCGGTGCGGTCGCCGGTGCCCCACTGTCTTCTCACCCCGACATTGACATGGTCTCGTTTACCGGTGGGCTCAAGACCGGCACCACGATCGCCCAAGAAGCTGCCAAGACCGTCAAGAAGGTCGCCCTGGAGCTGGGCGGCAAGAACCCCAACGTGGTCTTCGCCGACGCCGACTTTGACTCCGCCGTCGACAACGCCCTGACCGCAGCGTTTTTGGACTCCGGGCTGGTGTGCTCGGCTGGCACCCGATTGATCGTGGAAGAGTCCATCCACGATCGGTTCGTCGACGAGCTGGTTGCCCGGGCCGAAAAGATCGTGATGGGCGGCCCCTTCGACGAGAATGCCGAGACCGGTCCGCTGATCTCCGCCGAACACCGCGAGAAGGTCACCGATTACGTCAAGCGTGGTGTGGAAGCCGGCGCCACCCTACGCGTGGGTGGCCACTGGGGCGGTGCAGAGCACGAGCACGGGTTCTTCTATGCTCCCACCATCTTGGACAACTGCACCCAGGAGAACCCCGCGGTGATCGAAGAAGGCTTCGGCCCGGTCATCACCGTGGAGACCTTCACCACCGAAGAAGAAGCCGTCGCCATCGCCAACCACACCGAATATGGTCTGGCTGGGGCCGTGTGGACGCAAAATATGGGGACCGCCAACCGTGTCTCCCGCGCTCTGCGTCACGGTACGATCTGGATCAACGACTACCACCCCTACGTCCCGCAGTCCGAGTGGGGCGGGTTCAAGCGCTCCGGCATCGGCCGGGAACTGGGCCAGATGGGCTTGGGTGAGTACGTCGAGGCCAAGCACATCTACCACAACACCGAGCCGGCCCCGGCCGACTGGTTCCCTCGCCACTAAAAATCCCGGTTCTTTGATCCCGGTCCATTGGACCACCCAACCGAAGAAGTGAAGGAAGTATTCATGGCTGACCATACCGATCCACACTTTGATTACATCGTCGTCGGCGGCGGTTCCGCCGGTGCCGTGATCGCCGCTCGACTCTCCGAAGATCCCAGCATTCAGGTCGCGCTTTTGGAAGGTGGCGACACCGACCAGGGCCACGACGAGGTGCTGACCCTGAACCGCTGGCCAGAGTTGCTGGAATCCGGATTTGACTGGGACTACCCCATCGAGCCACAGGAAGTTGGCAACAGCTTCATGCGCCACGCCCGTGCAAAGGTACTGGGCGGTTGTTCCTCGCACAACTCCTGCATCGCCTTCCACCCGCCCAAAGAAGACCTGCAAGCCTGGGTGGAGATGGGTGCCGCCGGCTGGGGCCCCGACGAGGTGCGTCCGCTGATCAAGCGCATGGAAACCAACGACAACGACTATGATCACAACGGCTCCGACGGTCCGGTGGAGATCATGAACGTCCCACCCAAAGATCAGGTCGGTGTGGCCATCCTCGAAGCTGCCGAACAGGCCGGGCTGCCCACCGTGCAACACAATTCCGCCGACACCGTCGGTGATGGTGCCGGCTGGTTCCAGATCAACTCCAAGAAGGACGGCACCCGTGCCTCGTCCTCTGTGTCTTACCTGCACCCAAACATGGATCGCGAGAATCTGCACATCTTCACCGGCCATCGGGTCACCCGGGTGCTGTTCGACGATGTTGCCGGGTCCAAGAAGAAAGCCGTTGGGGTCGAGTATGAAGACAACGCCTTCGGCCGGTTGAAGACCATGCGTGCCGACCGCGAAGTCATCGTCTCCGCCGGTGCGATCGACTCGCCGAAGCTGCTGATGCTGTCCGGTATTGGCCCAGCCGAGCACCTCAAGGAATTCAACATCGACGTGGTCGTGGATTCCCCCGGTGTGGGCTCGAACCTGCAGGATCACCCCGAAGCTGTCATCTCCTGGGAGTCCAACGTCACCATGACCCGTGAGGCCACTCAGTGGTGGGAGATCGGCATCTTCAAGGACACCACCGGTGAGCACGATCTGCCCGATTTGATGATGCACTATGGTTCGGTCCCCTTCGATATGCACACCCGCCGTCAGGGCTACCCCACCGCTGACGAGGCCATCGTACTAACCCCGAACATCACCCACGCTAAGTCGCGCGGTACCGTTCGCCTACGTTCGATGGACTATCGGGACAAACCGAAGGTGGATCCCCGCTACTTCACCGACGAAGAAGGCCACGATACCCGCGTGGCCGTCGAAGGCATCAAACTGGCCCGCAAGATCATGGATCAGCCGGCCATGGCCCAGTTCAAAGGGCGCGAGCTGTTCCCGGGCGAAGATGTCACCTCCGATGAAGACATCGCCGATTACGTGCACAAGACCCACAACACCGTCTACCACCCGGCCGGCAGTGTCCGCATGGGTGCTGACGATGACGAGATGTCACCGCTGACCTCGGACCTGAAGGTCAAGGGTGTCGATGGCCTGCGCGTTGCCGACGCCTCGGTGATGCCTCAGATCGTGGCCGTGAACCCGAACATCACCATCTACCTGATCGGTGAGCGGGCTTCCGATCTGATCAAGGGCGACCAGTAACAGCCTCTCTCGTCGCCGGGTCGACAACCTGGCACCGAACCGCGCCGGGGCGGAGAGTCCTCACGGATTCGCCACCCCGGCTTTTTCTTAACGACAAGGGAACAACCCGCCAACTGTCGAGATACTGTCAGCGCACACCGTCTCGCCCCACCCTCATGGATATAGAACGCTTATTCTAGTCACTCTCCACAATTCACTCGATCTCACCTTATCTTGGCATATCTGTTCTATAGAGTGGATGGCAAGAAAGGAGGAGTCGAACATGGTGCGCACCGCCAGTTCAGCCCCACCGCACGGCCCGGACATCACCGCGTTCCTTGATCTGCAAGCCGCCGATCAAGCCTCCTTAGGCGAGCTCGCTCACGGGCTCACTCAACTGCTATCGGCTTTTAACGCGAAATTGGATGCCGAGGACAGTTATGAGATGTTCGCGCATTGGTCTCGTGCCGCAGAAGTCTCCGACTGGAATACGTCTCTGGCTGGCTCCTCTGAACCACAACACCCTCAAGAACCGGAAGATCTCCTCGCCCCAGAGGAACCGCATAATGCATTCCCAGAGGTCGCGCGTCGCGTTGAACAATCAGCAACCCTGCTCACCAGCGTTCAAACTCGGCTACTGTCCTTCGCCCATCAGGCCACACGAAGCCCGGAGGATCAACGAGCTCTGCTCGGTGTCCCCACAGGTTCATCAATGACTTATGGAAACGGGCGAATCTTCTACCTCGAAGCACTCGGTCTGGGTAAGCCCGATCTCAAACGGCGTCAAACTCGAAGCGAATATCTGGTCCCAGCTCCTCCGCCAGGCTTGGGTGAGGCACAGCCAGTCCAATATCCCGAGCTCATCGAAGCATTCAGTACCGGTCGCATCTGTGTTGATAACGCCGACCGGCTCATTAAGCTTCTCAAAGATCTCCAGCGTTACGGCCGCCAGTGCCAGGTTGATCAGGAGCGTATCACAGAGGTCATTCATGCGATCTTGCCCATTCTGATTGAGGATGCAGCGTCGATGAGCGTCTCTGAGTTCAGCAAAGTCTGCAAAAACCGGCTACAAACACTCACCTACTACTTGGACGAAGATGGCCCCGCACCCGAAGAAGAACTCGACCCCAAGAAGGCCACGGATGAATTTTGGGTGCGACCACTATCCGGCGGTGGCGTGGAATTCGGGGGCAGAGCTTTCGGCTTGAGTGCAGAGCTATTGTCAACTTTGGACCACGCGGCCAATAACTACGCCGTGTTGAAAAATCATCGTGGCGCTGGTGCTGGAAACGCAAACCCAGAGACCAGGGTGCCTGAGAGTCCTATCGCCACTGCGCTCAAAGCCAACTTCCCGCAAGTCGACCCCGAAGCAGTAGCTGCCATCGACGAAAATTCCCGAGAGATCCTTTATGCCGAGCACGCTCTGTTCAATCATTCAACCCGTAAACGGCGTAGCTTCGAAGCTCTCATGGCAGTGTTAATCGCAGGCATTGGTGTGGGACAGAAAAAGAACGGTTTAGCGCATACCCGCGGACAGGTCACCAAGGTCCTTGTCACCATGGACTACGAGACCTTCTCCAAACAACTTCCCGAACGGTATCGACCAGAACAACCTCGCACCGGGGCCGAGCAGTTCCTCAGATCAAAGCCACCGGGGTCAGATGGCCCGGATCGGCCCGGAGAAAACGGACACGCTTTTAGATCTGAAGGACAGTTCACCGGAAGCATTCACCCATCCAGACTCCGAACGCTGGCCTGTGAAGCGGGAATCGTTCCGATACTTTTCGACGGACGAAACGACATTCTGGACTACGGACGAGAACGCCGGGACTTTAGCCCTGCCCAACACCGAGCCTTGGTCGCACGGGACAAGGGGTGCACAGCCCCCGGATGCACCATGCCTGCGTCCTGGTGCCAGGTGCATCACATCGTGGAATGGGAAAACCACGGAGCAACGCGAATCGATAACGCCGCACTGGTCTGCTCGCGACATCACACGGAAATTCACCAAGGGAAATGGAGTATTGCCCGGATCGATCGAGACGGTGTCTGGTACGCCGCCGCTCCGTGGCATCTTCCCGACCTCACCTTACGTCGCAACGGCTATTTCCTTCAGTGATCTGCCGATAGCAACCGAAGCACCTCGCTCGTTGAGACGGTGGTGACATGCGGTGATTGGAGCTCTATCAGACGAATCGCTTCACGATGCAGTTCCGGTGTCGCTCCGGCACAAGCATCTTCCACCACCACGACGCGTTGCCCAGCATCGATGGCACTGAATACCGTCGAGAGCACGCAACAGTCCGTGGCAACACCACACACCACTAATGCGGAATCGCGATCGACATGGCGCTCAAGCCCCTCGGTCCATTTCCCGAACGTGGGACGATCCACTACGGTGTCATCCGAAGGGCTCGTCAAATCCCAGACCGGGTCGTCGGGATCGAGCCGAAATTGGTTCCAGCGATCGTAGTAGGCCCGCCAACTTCCGGTTTCGTGGGGATCACGGACGAATCGAGTACGGATCACTGACAGCCCGCGAGCGCGAATGGCTTGAGCGATCTGCCCAGCATGGGCCTCGGCCTCGAGGTATCCCGGACACCCCCACCCCAGCTCAGGGTCGTGGAAGACCCGCTGAAAATCAATCAGCGCCAGGACGGGGTGAGGGCCAAGAACAGCGTTCATCTGATCTAGTCCACAAAGAGATCTTTTTGCAGGTCCTTCTCATCCACGCCCGGGCTGTACTTGGAAAAGTCCGTCACGCCGTGATCGCGCAAGACCTCTTCACACAGCACGGTGGCTCCGGCGTACTTCTGCGGTGCTGAAGTCAGGATCGCATGAGCCGAATCCGAGTATACATCTGCCGTGCGGGAGACCTTCATCATCTCGTCTCCGCCCAAGGCATACTGTACTGCCGCGGTCTGGATGGTGGTTTCAGGCCATAGCGTGGTAGAGGGGATACGGTGTTCAGCGCCAATGCCCAACGCAGCGAGGGTCATCCCATACTTGGCCAGCATGTATGCCGGGGCTACACCTAGCCACTTCGGCGAGGTGTTCAGCGGTGGCGACAGGGTCAAGATCCGCGGGTCGGAGGACTTCTTCAGGTACGGCAACGCCGTCCGAGTCAACAAGAACGTCCCACGGGTATTGATGTCATGCATCAGATCCACCCGTTTCATCTCGATCTTGTCCGAAGGCTCAAGATTAATAGCGGAGGCGTTATTGATGACGATATCGATTCCACCGAATTCAGCCACCGTCTTGTTAACTGCCTCGACGACATTGGATTCCTCACGCACGTCCCCCACGAGAGGAAGCGCTTTCCCACCTGCCTCACGGATCTCATCGGCTGCGGTGTAGACCGTGCCCGGTAGCTTTGGATGAGGTTCAGCAGTCTTGGCCAGCAAAGCAATCTGGGCCCCGTCGGACGCTAGTTTCTTGGCGATCTCTAAACCGATACCCCGTGACCCTCCAGAGAGAATAACGGTCTTGCCGCTCAAAATGTTGGATGATTCGTGAGTCATCGTGGTGTCCTTTCTCAACACAGCCGAAGTGATCTGAGGCACACCCATAGCCTACCGCTGTCAGAGCCGGCGGAGATAACCTGGTTACAGATAACGCCCACGGTGGTGGAACTGACTTTTGTCACTCGAGAGTCCTGATCGGCGACACTGCACCACAACGAGCCGGTACGGAAAAGTGGATGTCATGACTACTCCAGCGATCGACATCGAAAATGTCACCAAAAGATTCGGCCAGTTAACCGCCGTGGACCACCTCTCACTGCGTGTTCATTCTGGCGAGATCCTGGCCTTGTTGGGCCCTAATGGGGCCGGAAAGACGACACTGCTCGATATGATTCTGGGCTACACCACGCCACAAAGCGGATCCGTTAAGGTCCTAGCAGGCCCGCCGACTGAGGCCAGTGGCCGTATCGGTGCCGTGCTCCAGACCAAAGGCCTATTGGAAGACCTCACGGTCGAAGAGACCCTACGCATGATTGCTGGTCTGCATCGACACAGCCTCCCGATACCGGAGGTGATGGAAAAGGCTGGGGTCACTGCTTTCAAGAAGACCAAGGTCGGCAAGTGTTCGGGCGGGCAAGTCCAACGACTCCGGTTCGCCCTGGCGATCCTTCCCGACCCGGAGATTCTGCTACTCGATGAGCCCACCTCCGGCATGGACATCACCTCGCGTCGAGGGTTTTGGGACTCGATGACGAGCTGGGCGCGTGGTGGGGGAACCATCATTTTTGCCACGCATTATTTGCAAGAGGCCGAAGAATTCGCCGACCGCATCGTGGTGATGAAATCTGGGTCCATCACCGCCGACGCACCGGCTGACCAACTCGGAGGCACCAGCACCATCACGGGAACATGGCGCCACTCTCAAGAACCCTTCGAGGTACTACCGGAAAAAACCGCACTCGATTGGGACCCAGCAAAACGACGGATCAGCATCCGAACCGATCGGTCCGATCAGCTGGCTAACGAATTGCTAAATCACGGATGGATTTCCAACGTTCAGATTACTCAACACGGGCTGGAAAACCTGTTGGAAGGAGACCCCTCATGACCGCCATAGCTTCACACACCACCACGAAACCTTCACACGGGGGTTCGCCAGCTCGGTCCACCCTGAGCATTTTCGTCCACTACCTGGCCTGGGACACGTGGCGGTCCCTACGGATGTGGGAGTCGACCTTCTTCATCCTGGTCTTACCGGCCATGTTGTACCTGATGTTTGGGGTGGCCGGTGATGTTGCCGAGTTGAACTTCGGCGACGGCAATATGACCGCTTGGGTGATGACCTCCATGGCTTGCTACGGTTCGGTGATCGCTGCTACGGCGGTCAGTAGTTCCGCGGTAGTGGAAAAGCAACACGGCTGGAATCGAGTGTTAGCGCTCACGGGGCTGTCTAACCCCTTGTTTATGGTGTCCAAAATGCTGATGGGCATGATTTTGGCCATTCTGCCCACCACGCTGATTCTGATTCTAGGAGCCACCACGGGAGCGGAATTCGATACAGTGGGGCATTGGATAGCTACGGCAGCACTGACCATTGTTGGCACCATCCCGTTCGTGTTCTATGGGCTCGCCGTGGCGATGATTTTCCGTGCCCAGTCCGCGGTCGCCATTGGGTCTGGTTTCCTGGTCGTGTTGGCCTTCCTCGGTAACCTGTTTATACCCTTGAGCGGAACACTGCTGGAGATCGGTCGCTTCACGCCAATGTATGGTACCGGCCAGCTGGCTCACTATCCCCAGGCTGAGGGTCTCATTCTGGATCAGGAAGCTTTCGTCACCGGCGAGTTTGAATCCGATTCCCTGGCCTGGATTCTGGGGATCTCCCTGGCCTGGACGGTGATTTTCGCCGGCTTGTGCTGGCTGTCCACCCTAGGCTCTACCCGCCGATAAGATAAGAGTCGATGTATCCAGATCAGCTCAGTCGGGACGAGCAACGCGAACAACTGCGCTACGGCGGCGGTTGGCTCGCGCTGTTGCTCATCCCGGCTACGAGCGTCGTCCTGTCAGATCATCCGCTGTGGGCCAAGATCGCCGGCATCGCCTGCTTGGTCCTGTTCGCCGGGTGCTATCTGTGGATGTTGACCCATCCGCGCCCGTGGCCACTGCTCCCCCGGGTCGCCACGACCCTTGTCTACACCCTGGTGCTGGGTCTACTCGTGGTCCCAGTGGCGTTGCTGACCGGAGCGGATGCAGGGATGAGCCTGACATTTGTCGCAGCGCTGTGGCTGTTCACGCACAATCTTGTTCCCGGGGCAATTGGTTCCTTCGTCTCGACCACACTGGCCGGCACAGCGTTACTGATGATCAGCGACCAAATGGATCTCTGGTGGCCCCTGCTGCTGTCACTGACCTTGGCCTGGCTCATGTTGTTTTTCATCCGCTATGTCGTCGAACGTCAGGAAGTGGAGCGCCAAGTCTCGGAGCGAGACGCACTAGCCGCCCAACGGGAAGAATTAGATCGCCAGGTCCACGATGTCTTAGGCCAGTCGCTGACCGCCATCACGGTCAAGACGCAGTTAGCCATGCGATTGCTCGACACTGACCACCAGGCCGCCCGCGCGGAGCTGGAGAGTATCCTGGGATTGGCCAGGTCCTCCATTAGCAATGTCCGCACTGCGATCACCACTCTGGAAGCCCCGGATTTAGGCAACCAGTTGGAGGTCGCACTGGAGATGCTCCGTAACCAAGGAATCCACGTCACGACCACAGAAATCCCGCGACAGATCGCCCCGGCCACCGCGGAACTATTCGCCTGGTGCCTGCGTGAAGCGGTCACCAATGTGCTCCGGCATGCGCAGGCGAGCACCGTGAATATTGAGATCACCACCCATCGGTTGCGCGTCAGCGATGACGGGATCGGGATCACTCGTCCCACCACCGGATATGGTCTGGCTGGGCTTCGCCATCGAGCCGAAGCAGCCAAGGGGACTTTGACCATCTCGTCCTCGGACCGTGGCACTGTGTTGGAGGTGAGTCAGTGAATCCGATTAAGATTGTGCTGGCCGATGACCAGGCGCTGGTTCGTCAGGGGCTGGCGGCCTTGTTAGATTTGGAACAGGATCTTCAGGTGGTCGCACAACTGCCCGATGGCGCCTCGGTGGTGGAAGCCATTGCAGACCACGGCGCGGATCTGGCCATCCTCGACATTGAAATGCCCGGCACGGACGGATTGGCCGCTGCCGCTCAGGTCAGCGAGCAGACGCAGGCCAAGATTCTGATCCTGACCACCTTTGGTCGCGCCGGATACTTGCAACGCGCACTGGATGCCGGGGCACAGGGGTTTATGGTCAAGGATTCCCCCGCTGAGGAGCTCACCGCAGCCATCCGGTCGATCATGGCCGGTCGGACCGTAGTCGATCCGGCCTTGGCTGTCCAGGCCCTCACGCAGCAAAACCCTCTCACCTCCCGGGAACAGGACGTGTTGCGCGCGACGCTGACCGGTCGTTCAGTCCGGGACATTGCCGAGCAGTTACACCTCTCCGCGGGGACGGTGCGGAACCTGCTCTCGGAGGCAATCAGCAAGACCGGCTCGAAGAACCGCGCCCAGGCCGCCGGATACGCCCGGGACCAGGGCTGGTTGTAGAGCTGGTTTTAGAGGAAGACCCATACCAGCAGGGTCATCGAGACTAGAGTGATCAGGATGGCAGCGACGATATTGACCAGCACGCCTCCTCGCACCATCTGACCGATGGTGACGTAGCCGGAACCGTAGGCGATAGCGTTCGGCGGGGTAGCCACCGGAAGCATGAACGCACAGGTTGCGGCCAGCGCCACGGGTGCACACAGCATCAGTGGTTCCACCCCGGTCCCCATTGCCACGCCGGAGGCTACGGGCAAGAACGTGGCAGCGGTGGCAGTATTGGACGTCATTTCGGTCAGGAGCAAAATCGCCACGGCCGCCAACGCCACCAGGATCCACAGGCTCATCCCGCTCAGACCGGTCGCTTGTTCACCCAGCCATTCCGAGAGTCCGGAATCGCTGAACTGACCCGACAGTGCCAGGCCACCGCCAAAGAGCAGTAGCACACCCCAGGGAAGTTCCACGGCAGATTCCCAATCCAATAGCCGCACCCCCGACTCGGCGTCCGGACCGGCCGGCAACAGGAATAGCAACAGGCCGACAGCAATGGCGATCCCAGCATCGGAGATGAAAGCATCTTCCAAGCCGAGCACGTACTCCGACAGCAACGGGATGAAGACCCAGCTCACCGCCGCCAGAATAAAAATGATCAGCACTCGGCGCTCACCGGAACTCACCGGCCCGAGTTTCTCCGACTCTTTCTGCAACATCTCACGGCCACCGGGAATGTGCTTGATCTCGGGTTTGAACAGCACCTTGACCAAGATGAACCACGTGGCCAGCATCAGTACCACAGCCAAGGGCACCCCGACCAGCATCCATTGCCCAAAGCCAATGGTCATGTCCTCGTTACTGGACATGTGAGCGGCCAACAGTGCATTGGGCGGAGTTCCAATAATGGTACTGACCGAGCCAATGGAGGCCGCGTAGGCAATGCCCAGCATCAGCGCGGTGCCGAATTTCGTTTTCACCATCGACTCCACGCTGGCCTCGGCGTCGCCTTCCTGTGTCACTTGATTGACCAGCACCAGCACCGACACACCGATAGGCAACATCATCACCGCGGTTGCGGTGTTGGAGACCCACATCGACAGGAAACCGGTGGAGATCATGAAACCGCCGACCAAGGCCGAACTATTTGATCCCATCGAGCGCAACACCAGCAAGGCAATGCGACGGTGCAAATTCCAGCGTTGCATCGCCAGAGCGAGCAAGAAGCCACCTAAGAACAAGAAGATGACATTATTGCCGTAGTTGGCCCCGACCGTATCAAAGCTGACGCCCTCGCCCTCTGGAGTTTCCTCGGCGGGAACGAACACCGGAAAGATCACCAGTGGCAACAAAGCGGTGGCGGGAATCGGGATCGCCTCGGTCATCCACCACACGGCCATCAATACCGCGGTGGCACCGGTCAGCCGGGGCCACACTCCCGTGTCTGCGGGAAGCAGGAAGTACACCAGCAGTGCCAGCACGATGCCGAGACCAAGTCCGATCAACCGACGCATCAAGTCACCGTCCGCCGGAGCTTTCATCCCCTCAGAGAGTTCGGTCTGGGTCGAGCGATACTGCGTGGACGGATATTGTGACGAAGCGTGTTGAGTCTTGGTGTAATGCGACGAGGCGTAATGACGTGTCGACTTCTCTGAACTCATCGGACTGTCCCCCAACGGTCCTCAGCGCATCACGCGCCAGCGCACACGCTGTTGCTACATATTCCTGTCATCTTCTCATACTGGCGTTAGTCAATACTGACGTTATTTATCTCACGTTAGCAGGTTCAGCAACGGGGCACGAACTAGGCGCTACTGGTCTCGCGCCCCATCGCAATCAACGCGCCGATCAAGCCCACGCCGGCCACCACCGCGCCACCGATCATCATCACGTTCAGTTGGGGATAGCTCCAATTGGCGAACGCATGCATCAGGGGCTCGACTATCGCCACGGTGCCGTCTTCGACTGTGGCAGCGATCGAGTCGTCCACCAGCCGGCCGATGCCGGTACGCAAGGTGACTCCGCCAAGCACAATCACCGCCCCGGAAATCAGCCAGACGCTCCAGCGGGCTCCGGGGGCGGCCAGCAACAGCGCTAGGACGAAGGCCACCGCGGCCCCGCCCAGGACCAGTGGCCAGTAAGTCACGTACTGTTCGATCAACACCAGGTCATCGGCCGAGATGAGTTCTGAGGGAGGAACTTGCGTGTCGATCACCAACTCGCTGGGTACCCAGCCAGTGGGATCAACACCGTCGAGCAGGGAAATCTGGTCGAGTTGCTCGCCCAGCACAACACCGGCGAGTTGGGCCACCGGGGTGAGATGGATCGAGAGGTATCCGGCATCGGGTTCGGCCGGGGTGGAGGCCTGTTGCAGCCCCTCAACCCAGTCCTGACGGGTCATCTCCACGGCTTCGCCCCACGCCTGAGCGAACCGGGAGTCCTCCACTACCAAGGACGCAAAATTCTCGGTCACCCCACCCAGCGCATCGGAGAAGGGCAACTGGGATTCCGCATTCGAGGTCACCTGATCGGCCACTAATGCCGGGACCGCGTCGAGCACCTGCTCATCACCAGAAATCTCCCGTAATGGTTCTGCGGTGTGTAACAATGCATCAGCTCGCCATCCGGTCAAACCGATCACAGTGACGATGCCGATAACCAACGCAAAAATGCTGGCAAAAAGCGTTCTCATGGTGTCCTTCTATCCCGGCGGTAGTAGTCTGGGGGACGTCCCTAGACTACTGTAACGGAGGCAATGTGAGTGGTGGTTGTGTGGTGAGCGCATGGTGATCGATGAACCTGCACTACCGGCCACAGCGGCGCAGACCTCGGCGGATCGCCCCTGGCCGGTGCGCTTACTGTCGGAGAATCTCAAACACTATATTGATCGGGCCCCGGCGACCTGGGTGGAGGGTCAGCTGATCGAGCATCGCGTGGTACGTGGCAATGCGTGGATGACACTGCGCGATATTGAAGCCGAGATCTCCCTGCCGGTCACTGCCTGGCGCAATGTGGCCTCGCACCTGGATCCTGGAGTGCAACAGGGCGCGCGTGTGGTGGCCTGGGTGAAGCCCAACTTTTACACCAAGACCGGTCGGTTGTCGATGATTGCCCAGGATATTCGCCCGGTAGGCATCGGTGACTTGCTGGCCCGAGTCGAGCGCTTGCGACACGCGTTGGCCGAAGAAGGCCTGTTTGCCCAGAAGAAACCGTTGCCCCTGGTGCCGGCACGCATCGGTCTGATTACCGGCAAAGACTCCGACGCGATGAAAGATGTCATGCGCAATACGCTCTTGCGTTGGCCGGCCACCGAATTCACCGTGGTGCACACCGCCGTCCAAGGCGCCCAGGCGCCCACCGAGATCATCGAGGCCCTGCACCAGCTTGATGCCGATGAGCGGGTGGATCTGATCGTGATAGCCCGTGGCGGTGGGGCCTTAGAAGAGGTGATCCTGCCATTTTCGGATGAACGGCTCGTGCGCGCGGTGGCGGCAGCGACCACCCCGGTGGTCTCGGCAATCGGGCACGAAGCCGACCGTCCGGTGCTCGATGATGTGGCTGATCTGCGGGCTTCCACTCCCACCGATGCGGCCAAGCGTATTGTTCCCGACGCGACGGTGGAGGCCGAGAGCATCGCTCAGGCCCGGTTAAGGATGGCCGCTGCGGTGCAGCGGCTCGTCACCGAGCAGGCCACCCACCTGGCTACGGTGCGTTCCCGGCCGGTGCTACTGCATCCTGAAACGATGATCACCACCCGCCACGAGGAACTCACCGGTGTGCTGACACGAGCACGGACGGCGATGCGTCAGCTGATTTCTCGCGAGCGAGAGGTAGTCGAGCAGGTGATGGCTCGGGTGCGTTCGCTGTCTCCGCAGTCCACACTCAACCGTGGCTATGCGGTGGTGCAGGCTGAGCAGGGCTTGATTCGACGGGCCGATCAGCTACAGGTCGGCACCCCGGTCAACATTTTGCTCTCCAGGGGAGACTTCCACGCCGAAGTCACCTCAATCAACCCCAGCACAGACGACGAAGGATGATGATGACACAAGGATTCTCGACCGCCGATACCTCCGATATTGCCCAGCTGAGCTACGAGCAGGCCCGCACTGAACTGATTGAGACCGTGACCCGGCTGGAATCCGGTGGGGTGGAACTAGAAGAAAGCTTACAACTCTGGGAGCGCGGTGAAGCCCTGGCACAACACTGTCAACGTTGGCTGACCGAGGCCCAGCAACGCATTGACCAGGTCCGTGCCGAGTCCGAGACGACGGCCAGCACCAACGAGACCGATGAGACCGATGAGTAGGACTCAGCCGTGGCGGTAGCCCTCTAAAAACTCGGCGATCCGGTGGATGCCTTCTTCGAGATCACGCACGGCCGGCAAGGTCACCAAGCGGAAATGGTCGGTCGTGTCAAGATTGAAGGCCCGACCGTGTGAGACCAGGATTTTTTGTTGTCGAAGCAGGTCGATCACGAACTTCTCGTCATCGTCAATCGGATACATCTCAGGGTCGAGTTTCGGGAACAGATACATCGCGCCGTGGGCCGGTTGCACGCTCACCCCCGGGATGGCCTGGAGCATTTCGGTGGCCAGGTTGCGCTGTTCCAGCAGTCGTCCACCCGGGAGAATGAGGTCGTTGATGGATTGATACCCGCCCAGCGCCGTCTGGATCGCGTGCTGGGCCGGAACGTTGGCGCACATGCGCATATTGGCCAGCAGAGTCAGCCCCTCAAGGAAGTCTTGAGCGCGATATTTGGGCCCGGACACGGCAACCCAACCGGCCCGGTATCCAGCCACCCGGTACGCCTTCGACAACCCGGAGAACGTCAGGGTGAGCACATCATCAGACAGCCCGGCGACGTTAATGTGGCGTGCTCCATCGTAGAGAATCTTTTCATAAATCTCATCGGCGAGTAGCACCAGCCCGTGCCGGCGAGCGATCTCGACCATTTCCATTAGTACGTGGCGCGAATACACCGCCCCGGTGGGATTATTCGGGTTGATCAGCACCAGAGCCTTGGTACGGTCGGTGACCAGAGACTCGATGTGCTCGGTGTCGGGGACCCAGCCTTCCTCTTCCACACACCGGTAGTGCACGGCTTCACCACCGCAGAGCGTGGTGGCCCCGGTCCACAGCGGATAATCCGGCGCGGGAATCAGTACCTGGTCCCCGTCATCGATCAGGGCTTGGAGGACCATGGAGATCATCTCTGAGACCCCGTTACCGATGAAAACATCATCAACCGAGATATCCCGGATGCCACGGGACTCATAGTACTGCGAGACGGCGGTGCGGGCCGAGTAGATACCCTGAGAATCGGAGTACCCCTGGGCATGGGGAAGATGGGAGACCATATCCTTCAGGATCGCCCCGGGGGCGTCAAAACCGAAGGGGGCCGGGTTCCCAATATTCAGTCGCATGATCCGATGCCCGGCGGCTTCGAGACGCTGAGCTTCTTCCAGGATCGGTCCGCGCACATCGTAGCGAACATTATGCAACTTGGATGACTGGCGAATTTCACGCGGTCGTGCTGGTGTCATCGGGACCGACCTCCAGGGTCTAAGGGGTTGTGTTGATTAGAGAGTACTGGGTGCTGCGGACGGTTCGTCCAAAATGTCGGAGGCCTCCAGCAAACCCGCTGACGACAACCACGACCGCGCCGCTGAGGCCTCGTCGAGGTCCAATCCCTCAGCGGGCCGCCGGGCCTGGTACACCATCCGGCTCAGGTTGGCAAGTTCTTCCCCGCTCACCGCCTGGTAGAGCTCATGGAGTGGTTCTTCCACCGATGCTTGAATCGACTCCGGGTCACCGATCACCAACATCCGACCTTCCGGGTAGTCGTGGCTTTCCAGCACCCGAAAAGACAGGTCAGCGATGGCTGGATCGGGCGCGTACAGCCACGTCAGGGCATCTGGTTCAGACTGTAACCGGGCCAGCTCCTGCTGGTATCCCGCAAAGGACTGTGGTGGTTCCGACCACCCCTGATCACAGGGCTCCAGCTCGGCTGCCACAACCTCCACCAGCTCATCGGTCAGCGCACCGGTTCCCATCTGTAGGTGCTCACACCGCAAGGAAGACTCCTCAGCGCTCTGCGAGGAGGTAGCCGGCGAGACAGCGGAGTCGATGTCAACCGAGTTGTGCAGATCGTCGGCTGATTCCAGTTCGTGGTAAGCAGCCGTGGCGCGGGTAACCACCGGCTGGATACGCAGGGTGGCCTCTGAGGTCGACAGAATATCGGCGGATGTGGAATTGACGATCTGATCCGCCGAGTCGACCGATTCGTCTCCGGACGTGTCCTTCATGGCCTGTTCGGGGTCGTCAGCGGCGACCAGCTGCACCGAGTTGGCCACGACCAGGGTGTTCTCGGCTTCCAGCGCCTCCGAGAGTTGTTGCCCGGAACTGGATTCCAACCCATGGCGCTCAGCGGCAATACCGCGGGTGCTCAGAAACTCCACGGTGGCCACGGCCATGGCTTCATCCAGGGGGTCCGGGCCGGCAAGCACGCGGACGGTAGCGACCGAAGGATCAGGATCGACGGCTTTCTGATCGCCACAGGCGCTCAGGCCCATCACCGCTACCAGAGTGATCGACAGCGCGCGGAGGCTACGGGGCATGCCCACCAGTCTAAAGGTTTCGCCCGACCACGTGCTGAATCACAACACCTCACCACAGTTACTACACTGGGAGTATGGCAGAAACGACGTCGTCTGATTCGGGACGGAAGCTTCCGTTCTCGATGATCAGAAAACTCGACGATATCTTGCACGGCCGTGTCCACCATCTGGTGCGCCACCATGCCGATACCGCCAGTGGCTGGTTGGACCTAGCTCAAGAAGCCGCCTACGCCCAGCGAGTGGAACAGTGCTTAGAGGCCTTGACTCAGCTCGAGCACGCCCCGGGGTCTGATCGACCGGAGGTACGGTTGGCTGCCTATCGCACTCGGGCCTCCGTGCTACATTCGCTGGGTGAGACCCAGCGGGCCGAACAAGATGTGACAGCACGTGCCGAGGTATTGCGTTCGGTAGGCCAGTACCATCAAGCGGATCTGGAAGAGCAACTGGGGACCATGTTGTTTGCTGAACCGGATTCGTTCTCGGCCACGGTCCTGCAGGGTGTCGTCGATACCGAACGGGAGGCGCTCCAACGCCACCGTTACGACACAGTCCTCTCCGATGCCTTGATTGCCCTGGCAACGATTCGGGTCTGCGAACACGCCACCGAGGAAGCCCTGGAGTTGATTACCGAGGCTCTGGACGTCATCCGATGGCGACGCGACGAGGGATTGGTGGTTTCCCGGTCCGCGACCGATACTGCACACATGTTTGCCGCCCACGTTTATTTGATGACCGAACAGTTCAGCGCCGCTGCCGCTACCGCCGGCGAGCTACTCTCGACCGGTTGCCACCGCGCGATTCGGGCTGCGATGTGGATGGTACAGGCCGCAGTGGCCCACCACCGGGAAGACTCTGCCTTAGCCGCCGAGTACGCCGTGCAAGCCCTCGAGACCTACGTGCGGATCGGAGCCCGATCTGGCGCTGCCTCGGCAGCGGGGCTGTGCGCTGCCATGGCCTCCCAGCTGGGCGAGACCTCCGTGGCAGTCACCGCCTGGAAGATTGCCGCGGCCGAAGCCGAGCAAGGCGAAATCCCCGAGTCCGGCGGATTGCTCTTTGCCTTGGGGCATCAGTTGTTAGAGGCGGAGGAGTATAAGGACGCCGAAGAGGTACTCACCGGTCTGGTCCGGCGAGCCGAGATCTCCGGCGACCGTGCCTCTCAGGCTCAGGTGCTGGTGGATTTAGGGCAAGCACTGCGCCGTCAACACCGGACCCAGGAGGCCATCGAGCATTGGCACCAGGCCATTGAGCTGATGCTATCGACTGGGGCCCGCCAGGAGGCGGTGCACGTTTATTTGGCCCTGGGCGCACTGCATTCGACCGAAGACGAGCCCCGGCGTGCGCGCACCGCCGTCCAGCACGCCGTGACAGTAGCCCGTCAACTGCCTACACCCAATATGGTCTTGGCGCAGGCTCTGAACGCGCTGGGTCATTTAATGTGTGACCAGGGCGATCATGAGGGCATTTTGCATCTCAACGAGGCCATTGAGATTGCCCAGCATACCGGGGCCACCTGGTATCAGGCTGACTACATGGACACTCAGGCCCGCGGGTATTGGTCGTTGCACAACGGCGTCAACGCGGTAGCCACCGCGCTGAACGCTGCCGATCTGTTCACCACGGCCGACGATCCCGACGGCGCGGCCCGCGCGGAACTTTTTGCCGGCCACGTCTTGCTGGAACAGGATCGCGAGGTCGAAGCGGCCACCCTATTGTCTCAGTTGCTCGAGACCGAGACGCTGGATACCGGTGCCCGCATTGCTGCACTGATGGGCTTGGCAGAAGCTCAGGAACGCACGGGAGACAATATGGCCGCCCAACAGAGCCGACGGCGGGTCGAAGAATTGGAAGCCCAGGCGCTGAATCGTCGTGATGAGAGTACGTGCTAGCGTGAGCAACTTGATCGAGTAGCTGATCTCACGAGTGCTCAAGGAGTCGCTCGGCCAACTCCAAGCGCTGCTCGGCCGCCTGGACGTCGTGCTCGGACAGTGTGGACAACAGGCTCAGTACTACCGCGGCGGCTCGCCCACCCAACCCAGAGGCGTCGACCGGATCCCGAAACGGAGCCGTTCGGGCCATAAGGTTTGGGTGTGTGAGCTGGTCGAAGTACGTCTCGACCAGGCGCCAGCGCTGGTGTAGTGTCACGCTCGTCTCAGAGACCGCCAAGTGACCGATCAAGCAGGCCAAATCGTCAATGTGGTGACCCGGTCCGGCCGCATCCACGTCGAGAATCGATCGGATCGCACCGGTGGTGGGGTCCAGCAGCAGGTGCGCTTCATAGAGGTCACCGTGGACAGCAACCTGGGGGCCGGGATCGGTGGCATCCAGACGGCGATGAATTTCGGTGCTGAGCTGTTCGATCCGGCCAGCCTGACCGAGGAACTGATGCTGTGCCCCGACCGCGAATTCACTGACCCGCTCGGCCCAGGAAGCACGATGGGGCAGATCCACTAGCTGGTCGGGAAGTTGTTCCAACACCGCGCGCAGTTCGCACAGGCTGAAGGCCTCGCCACGACCCGAATTGACCAGTTCGGTCAGCGAGATTCCGCACCCGGCGTCCAGGACCAGGATGTCGCGGGACGGCTCAGCCACGGGAAGCACCACTGGCACGCCGGCGTCTGCGCACACCAGATGCTTCTGGTAGATCTGGTCAGCTTCTCCTTCCGGCAACACCTTCAGAAAGAAGCTATGGTCCAGTCCTCGACCGAGGTGGAAATCCGCCCGTAGCACCGCGCGCCGCAACGGACGGTAGGCCACCATGCGCAGACTCCGCAATTTTCCCAGGTGTTCGAAACGTTGCTGGACGGTACTGGGAGTACTGGCCAGTTTCAATCCGGGCAACAACGGGTCAGCCGGATGCTCCCAGAGCTCCAATTCGGTGCCATCGTCTGCGGTGATCATCTCTGCCACACCCACCGGCAAGATCTCGGTGGTGATACCCCAGTACCGGCGACTCTCCCGGCCACCGTCCACCACAAAACCTTCGATTAGCCAGGTCAGCTCGGGCCCGCGTCGTTGGGTGTCAATCACCGCGGCTCGATCGAGACGAAACCCCTTACGCGCACAATAATCGCGCAAGAGCTCAATCAAGTCATGGCTGTTCATAGCGGATTAGGCTACCAAATCCCAGCCGTATCGGTTCGCGACGGTCGGCAAATGTCCCCGCCAGACTAGATCGCCCGGCGCCGATCCAAGACTTTGTCGAGGTCGAGTTTGCGGTGGGCCTTGGCAGTAACCTTGGCCTGATACTGCGGGGAAACGCCGTCTTTCAGGTGCGTATCGGCCGACGGTTGCGGAGTAACCTCGGTCGCCAACGGTTCGGGTTGTTCGCGAACGATTTCGGCAGCGTCCAGATACATCGGCCGTGGAATACCCCGGCGGGCGACTGACTTTTTCGGCACCGGGGCTTCTTTGATCCTGAGCTCAACCAGCGGGGTGTGGTCCTGTTCCTCAGACCGGCCCGGCTCGTCAGTAGTGCGCTCTGCTACGGCACCGGCCTGTGCTTGACGATCAAAGACCGGATGGTTGTGCTCAACCTTGGCCGAGCTCTCAGGTGTGCGATCAGCGTCGTGCTCGGTGTCGGTGTCAGCTGACGATCCGGCTTCCACCGTCGTGGCAGGCCGTTCGCTGTGACGCTGAGCATCGGCCCGACGGTACTGATCGCGGATCGCCAGGGCGCGCAGACTGGCCAAGGACGCCACGGAGACCACAAGCGACAGCAAGGCCCAGGCCCACATAGCGGCACCAAATAGTCCGGCAACAGCAGTCACGATGAAGACCAGGGTCGCCAAGACGGCCACAGCAAAAATTGCTGTTCTCCCCCACCGGATCGTGAACGTCGGGGTTGATGTCTGTTCTGCCATGATTCTCCTTGGAGCGGTGGCGGTCACCTTCGGCCGGCGGACTCGGACGTCTTCGCGACGACCCATCATGATCATCCACACCAGAACTGCAAGCACCACCACCACGGAGGTTGCAATCTGCAGCTCGGGCAGGTATCCCAACGCCTGCGACAGGGATTCCTCGAGCTGGGTTATCCGATGGTCCACTCTTTGAGAGTACTCGCCCAGAATCACACCGGTGTGATTCACCGGTGGTGTGTCACTGCTTTAGCGGAAAATCCGCCTGTAACTGGGCCACAAGTCCACCTAACGGCCACTCTTCAGTGCTGATGGCAAAACTATCGTGATCGGTCCACATGCCATTGATGTGCAGATAGTTTTTTCGCAACCCCTCATACCGCATACCAAGTTTTTCGACGACCCGGTGTGAGGCAATGTTCTGCGGAACGATATTGATCTCCACCCGGTGTAATCCCACCCGATCAAACAGATAATCGATCGCCAGCGCAACCGCAGTAGGCACAATATTGCGCCCGGCGAGGCGGTGATCGACCCAATACCCCAACGCGGTTGACCGGACCGAACCCCACTGTACCGGCGCGGCCACCACTTGGCCGGCCACTCGGGCATGGTGCTGACCGGGTTGTTGAACACAGAGCACCCAGGGAAAAGAATGCCCCGCGCGGGCGTCACGATTCATCGCCCGCACCATGTGGCCAAAGGTCGGCAATCGGTCAGCTTCGCCCCATACCGGTGGATGGGTAGCATCCCACGGCTGAAGCCATTGGGCGTTCGCAGCTCTGACGCTATCCCACTCGGCGCCGTCGCGTCGTTTGAGAGGACGCAACACGAGGTTCTGCCACCGCAACGCGACCGGCCATTGCGCCGAGACGCCTTCAAAGATCTGCACCTTCCCCATGGTAGAACACACCCCTCCCTGATGCCCCAGTACATAGCTCGCTATCAGTGGTCTCACGAGTATGTCCGCAGATCACGCTCGCTCCCGTTCACGCTGGGAGAAGGTGAGACAATGGAGACGACAGCTAGGTGCGGTCGAGTAGCCAGCGAAGGAGGAGAATGGACAAAAAAGCTTTCCGAACCTTGATGAGACAACGCCGTGTCGCACTGGGCAACGCTGAACGTCTGCGACAGTCACACCTGATCTGCGAACAGTTATTGGGCTGGTACGACGCACAGCGGGATGCCGGTTTAACACCGTTTAGCCGGGTAGCGTCGGTTATCAGCTACGGCACTGAGCCGGATACTACCGAGTTCGTCACCGGACTTCATGAGCGCGGGATCCAGGTAATTGTCCCGGTTCCCTACGCCGATCACACGATGCGGTGGGCTGTGTGGACTCCCGATGTCGAGCTGGAAGAAACCGAATTGAAAGGACTCAGCCAGCCCGTTGGCAAGCGTTTTGATCACGACATTCTCACCGAGGTGGAAGCGATCCAGGTTCCAGCGCTCGCCGTGGACTCTCACGGCCACCGCATGGGGCAGGGTGGCGGCTTTTATGACCGTGTTCTTTCCCACCTTGCACAGACTCTCGATCAGCCTGTCGTAACCCTCAGTCCCGTGTTCTCGCACGAGTATTACCCGGATTTCTCGCCGATTCCAACCGATGACCACGATCAACCCGTCAACGGCGCGGTCACCACCGCTGGAATCCATTGGACCGTGTCCGACACGAAAAATGAGACGCGAAATCTGCGGGTAAACTAGCGACGTTATCTTCTCGTTATTTTTTTCATTCGGGCCAGGATCAGGAGTGCCTTACTATGCCGGTGTATTCATATGTTTGTCGAGACTGCTCTCATGCTTTTGATATTCACCAGTCTTTTTCCGAGGACTCCCTGACAGCCTGCCCCAAGTGCGGTGGCGTCTTACGCAAGAAATTCGGCTCCGTGGGGGTTAGTTTCAAAGGGTCCGGCTTCTACCGGAACGATTCTCGGAGCTCAACGGACTCGTCGTCAACTTCCTCGTCGAGCGAGGCGAGCACGTCATCGTCTAGCACGACCTCTTCATCACAGTAAGACATACGGGAACAAATTCGACAGTGCATTTATTGCACTATTGACACAGTAGCGACGCTCGAGTCTCAGGAGGACATCAGCGATGTCACCACGTAATCACGCAATCCCAGACCTGACCGATGAATTTGACGAGACCGACGAGTACGTCCTGCCGGATTATCGAGATCCTGAAGCCATCCCTGAACTGTCTGGTTCCCAGCTAGAGCAGATGCTGTCTGTTGCGACCAACCCAGAAACCCCTGAACCAGAAGACGAGTTGGTCCCTGACGACGCCGTGCCAGAACAAGACTTAGACGCAGACATGGCCAACAGCGCTGATCTGTGGTCCGAGGAGGATGTTTCAGACCCCCAGCTGTAGAAAGTAGCTTCATGCCTGTTGATCCTGCTCAACTCGATCTCATCCATCGTGCTCAACACGGGACGAAAGCGCCTTCGCCACCTTGGTCGAGGGCGCTTCTCGTCGAATGTGGGCAGTGGTTTATTCGATCACTGGCAATCAGCACGATGCTGAAGACGCCATGCAGAATGCACTAACGTCAGCATGGAGAAATTTGCACCAATTTGAACCGCGCGCCAAGTTCTCAACGTGGGCATACCGGATCGCCGCCAACGCAGCCCGACAGATTATTCGTGCACGACGCGATGTCCTCGACGACGAGATCGGGATGACGCAGGCCGATACTAGCCCCACTGCCGACGAGAAAGTCAGTACCGTCATGGTCGTCCGAGCTGGCCTCGCCCAGCTAGGGGAAGACTTTCGGGAAGCCCTGATTTTGCGCGAATATGGTGGTCTCACCTACGAAGAGATCGCGACACACCAAAAAATCGGCATTCAAACCGTCAAATCCCGCATTAACCGCGCTCGCACGAAGCTCCGTGAAATCCTCAGCGAACAAGGTGTTAAGTAGTCGGTCTAAACCTCGGGATACTGGTCCAGGAACAATCTCATTCGCTCTCGCGCCTTGTCGTCTGCCGTTTCACCCTCATATTCAGAAACCGGGATGTATCCGACATCAAACATAACCATCGCACAACTTATCACGATGGATACAAGACCCAAGTGCAGAGTGGTGCCATCGGATAGCGTCATTACCGGCTATGACCTGGGAATTCGTACCGGCGTCGTCGTTTGGAGATTAACCTGCTGAACCGCTGAGTGTCCGGCACGCCTCCACTTCGGCTGGTGCCCGTAGAGGGGTGAACCAGTCGGGATTTCGCGCGCAACAATAGCGGGGCAGCAGCTGGCCGCAGCAGTATTAACTGACAAAACCTCCGACTGCTCTTGGAGCGCCAAAAGGCCTAGAAGTCGCCGAATGGTATCGCCGTCAACGAGTTGCTATTAGCCTAATCAGATGGTGTTCGTACGTAACACGAAAGAAGCCGACGCCATGAAAAACGATGATCAACGGACTAGCCACTCTGGATTCATTACCGCTTGGTCAATTCTCTTCTGGTGAGCTTGGGCACCCAAGAGCCCATTGAATGAGCGGATACATTCCGAGCTCACCGCCACACGACTGAAGTCTCGGGCAGCGCAGAGGAGGCGTACCCACCTAGTCGTCATCGATTGGGTGCTTACTAAGCACTTGCTCGACCATTAGCCACTCAAGGTCTTGCTGCACGGCTGTGTCGTCAGGCCATAAGGCGCTTGTACCAGCTAGTTGAATCTTCTGAGTCAGCTTTCTATGGGTGCAGCCGAAGTCGGCTCCGTATCCAGGGACCATGTAGACCGTTTCTGAGCCCCCTAGCGGAACCTCGAGATGTTCTGACGAAAGAACGACAAGATCTAGGAGACGGAGGCTACGTGCGATCGGCAACCTTTCTGACGAGATGACGAGCCGATTTGTTTCACGGCGGATGATTCCCCTAGCAACTGCAGATTGAATGGCTCGAGCGACCTCGTCGGGGGGATAGCCTTCGCTCTTCAGGTACTGCTGGACTCTTTGTAAATCCCCTTCTGGTGAGAGCATCACTGCATGCTCGATTTCGCGAGGGGTAAGGAAACAAATCTGCTGAAGTGCTCTGCGTAAGCGCACCAGGATTGACTTAACCTGTATGAAATCCTGAGTGGATTCGAAGTTCAACATGTGTCCAAGGTCGCCACGCAAAGCCCCCGCGTATCCTGCGCCGTCTAGAAACTTGAGGAACACCGAGTTTGGGTAGTTTCCTCGAGTCTGCGTCTAGAACTATTTGTCTGATCATAGACAGTGCGAGAAGCGCCGTCGGAGGTCAGGCCAACGTCGTCGGAAGCGAATAGAATATCCACCATCAGCCGGATCGCATCACGCGGGGTATAAAACGCACCCGCAGCGTTACCCTTCGTGTCAAAGGCCTTGTACATGACGTGCTGGAACAGGTCGCCCATCTGTACGTCGGGCAGATCCTGCATGCTCATGTCGATGGTGGCGAAGTGCTTCACAACCGGCCACAAGCGGTGCGCAGTGTCAAGGGTCTTCATCTTCACTGCGAAATCGAAGGCATCCAACACGTCGCGCACGGAGGAAGAAAACGCGCCAACGTAGTCCATCAGCGCGTCGTAGACGTGATCGTCGAGCTTGGCAATGGTGGTCAAGTTCAGCCGGGAGGTATTGAAGAAGGACAAACCGAACTTGCTTTGGACCTCCCAATCAATCATTTCCTCGCTGTACCCCTCCGAGCATGCTTCCCTGGGGCTAAAATCCCTACGGTAAACGTACTGTCCAAAAACATTCTCGGGACACGCACATTCCGTCTCGTCTTCTATTGCAACACCACGGATAGACACCACCCGGTTACGCTCGAACAAAGCATCGAACTCCCCCACGCACTACCCCTTCGCTCCATACGAGAAAAGAAGCTTCCCGTTTTGAGAAGAATCTTTCGAAAAGACCCCCCATCTCCGGGACCTGCTCGTCTCCTCGATTCACTCTTCGCCTGCGGCCTCATCGCCTGGGCCGTGCGACTGCCGCCCTTCATTGGGTTCGTCGCCTCCGGCTTCGCACTCAATGCCGCGGGTGTGAAACATGTCGAGTCCCTCGATCTTCTCGCCGTCATCGGCGTGACCCTCATGCTGTTTTCCATCGGCCTGCGCCTACGTACTGGTCATGACACTCATCTGCGCGGGCTTCATCAGCGCCCTTATCGCCGTTGCCCTTTTTAAAGGGTGGCGGCGGACTGTGGCGCAGCTTGGTAGCGCACTACACTAGGGGTGTAGGGGTCGCAGGTTCAAATCCTGTCAGTCCGACAAAATCTTTAGGGGGCTATTCGTCCAGCTCCCCCATCTCCTTAGCAGCAGCCATCAGCTCTGCCAAAGCTTCAATGACGGTTCCCAATTCTCATATTGATGGTGACTGGCGCATAGGCTTGAGGTGGAGATGGCGTCCGTGCCAGTGTTCAATCAGCCAACGGTCATGACTGGCGATGATTAGGGTTCCTTGCCAATTGCGCAGCGCTTCTTCAAGCGCGTCCATCGTCTCCAAATCGAGGTAGTTGGTAGGTTCGTCGATTATTAGCACGGTTGGACGACGGGCCAATGCGATTGCGAGTTGGGCGCGGCGTTGATTCCCTGCCGACAAGTCGGGAATTGGGGTGCGCCACATAGACGGATGCAAGATTCCTTTCCCAGCCGAGCCAACCCCGTTCCTCCACGTCTGCGATTCAAAGCCTGGGTCTGACTCAGCTGGAAGCCTCTGCAGCACCTGACCGACGGGTTCATCGCGGGTAATGGTGCCCTTGCTGGTCACCTTGGTCGGCGGGTTACCGGAAGCAACCCAGCTCAGCAGGGTTGATTTCCCTGCCCCGTTTGTCCCCGTCACGAGGAGGTGTTCGCCTCTGCTGAGATCGAACGTGACCGGCGCAAGCCGACCTACCACCGTCGCGTCCCTGGCTGAAACGGCCAGACCAGATCGAGGGTCAGTTTCGAGGGAGGGGAACTCCAAATCGTAGTGACGGGGTTTTCGTACCTCGCGCTGGACAAGGCGCTCCAAGCGAACATCATCTGCACGCGTTCTCTTTACCGCTGTCGCTGCCGCCCGGTCCGTGAAGAACTTCTTCTGCTTGCCAACCGCTGTTTCGACCCGGACACCACCGCGGCCAATCTTCATGCTCTCGTGCCGGTGCTCGTGCAACTCGCGCTTTTCGTCCTGTTGCGCGGCGTGGATCTGCAGGTGCTTCTCTCGGGCGGTCGCCTTGGCGGCTAGGTAGTCAGTGTAGTTGCCCGCGTTGCGGTAAACGCCCACTAGCTCCTCACCGTCTACTTTGGCTAATTCCTGCCACACGGTGATATCCATGTCGTAGATAACGGTGGCGGAATTCTCGATGAAAGCCCGGTCATGGCTGGCGGCGAGCACTGGACCGTCCCAGTTATTGACGACAGTTGCCAGGAATTCGATGGCCTCGCCGTCCAAGTGGTTGGTCGGTTCATCGAGGATCAGCACCTCAGGCCGGATGATCAGCAGCACAGCTAGCTCCAACCGCGCACGCTGGCCGGGCGAAAGTCTGACCAACATCCGATTTGCACCAGACCCAGTCAGTTCGACGAGACCCAGCCCGGCAAGAGTCTCGTTCACGCGTGAATCCAATGACCATACATCCAGCGCGTTCAACCGAGCGAGGATCTGATCGTACTCGCCCGCAAGACCATCCTGCCCAGACGCGATGGCCTCAGTGACTTGCTCAAAACGCAACAACAGCTCCCTGAACGGTGCCAGTGCCGAGTCGAGGAACTGCGCAACGCTGCCGTCGAAAGACTCCGGATCGGGAATACGCTGAGGAACAACGCCAGAAACAACTCCTCCCGAAACGGGTATCAGATCACCGGTCAGAATTTTCAGCAGCGTTGATTTACCGACCCCGTTCGGGCCGATTAAGAAGGCTCGCTCACCGGCAGAAACGTGCAGACTCACACGGTCGAGGACGAGACGGGAGCCATAGGAAAAAGAAACATCATCGAGGGCAATTGCGGGCATAGTGATCTCCGGGGGGTAGAAGCTTGGGTCACTTCTCAGCAGGGCTGAGTGGAGATCACATGTTCACCGGAACTGCACACTCCTCGATTAACGGGCGTCACCAACTGGCAGGGTATGACGAGATTCTACATGCCGAGCACAGGCTAAATCCAGAGATCGACGAGACTCATAGAAAGTCCCCGCGTAGGCAGGGGCCGTGCCTCAGGTAGTTTCCCCGCGAAATGTCTTTACCGGTGGGCTGGGGTGGGGCGACGATGGGGTATGACGCATAAGGATGTTTCGATGCAGACTCGGATTGAAGTCACCAAGCACTATGCGGCCAGGTATGCTGCGGCTTCCAAGAAGGTCAAGGGTCAGATTCTGGATACGGTGGTGGAGCTGACTGGCTGGCACCGGGATCATGCCCGTCAGCAGCTCAAGCGCCGATTAGCTCAGCCTAAGGGTCGGGCCACCGCGACGGTGGCGGTCATCGATCGGCGCAAGACCAAGGCCCGCAAATACTCCTATGACGCCGTGAAAGTCTTGCAGTCGGTGTGGTCGGTCTCGGGTGGGTTATCGGGCAAATATTTGGCTGCCTCGATGGCTGATTGGCTCGAAGGCCTGGAGGCCTACGGTGGGCTGGTGGCCGGTCACAACCGCTACAGCGCCACAGTACGAGCAGAGTTATTGGCGATGAGTGCTGCCACGATTGACCGGTATTTGCAACCGGTGCGGGCCAAGGACCCGATCCGAGGCAAAGCCGCTACCAAACCCGATAGCCTGTTGCGCAATTCGATCACGATTCGTAAAGCCGGTGACGAGCTCGACGACGAACCCGGACTGTTTGAAGTCGACACGGTGGCCCACTGCGGGCCCACGCTCAAAGGCGAATTTGTGCGCAGTGTCAATTTCACCGATGTGCGCATCGGCTGGGTCTACACCACCGCGATCCGCAATAACGCTGCGAA